>NZ_BAOL01000399.1 GCF_000350145.1 Ilumatobacter nonamiensis YM16-303
AGGACCATCGGGTGTCAGACACCGGATGGTTCCGATCTCGTCAGGGGGCGGCTGCGGTGGTGGTGGGGTTCGTCGACGTCGTCGGTGGGATGGTGGTCGTCGTCGTGGTGGTCGTGGTGGT
>NZ_BAOL01000398.1 GCF_000350145.1 Ilumatobacter nonamiensis YM16-303
CCTCCTCCTCCATCGCCTCGGTCGTCTCGGTCTCGGTCGACGGCGCCGAATCCTCTCCGCCCGACGGCATCAGCACGGCGTCGATCACGTGGATCACACCGTTGCTGG
>NZ_BAOL01000397.1 GCF_000350145.1 Ilumatobacter nonamiensis YM16-303
CGCGCGCTGGCACCCGGCGGTCGGATCCGACCGGGCGATGTGGTGTCGATGCGGGCGCCCGACGCGGCGATCGACGTCGGCGGCGCCCGACCGCAGCTCGCGATCGACGGCGCGGCGCGGGTCGTGATGCTCAAGGGCAACGGTGCGGTCGCGCTCGACACGCGGGTGGACGACGACCATGTCACGGTGCCGCCGTGTACCGCGATCATCGCGGTCCAGGCCGACGGCGGC
>NZ_BAOL01000396.1 GCF_000350145.1 Ilumatobacter nonamiensis YM16-303
CCATCGGGTGTCAGACACCCGATGGCGCGCGAGGGTCGCTCGGGCGGCGCGGGGAGGCGCGGTCGAGGAACGGCTCGAGATCGGCGACGTCGGTGACGCCGTGCGCGCGGAGCAGATGCGGGAGCACTGCGGCAGTGGCGTGGGCGTCGGCGAGAGCCTCGTGCGGCCGGAGCAGCGACACGTCGTACCGCTCACAGAGGTCGGCGAGACGATGGGACTCCTGCCGGTCGGGATCGAGGCGTCGGGACATCCGCAGCGTGC
>NZ_BAOL01000395.1 GCF_000350145.1 Ilumatobacter nonamiensis YM16-303
GGGGTGTCGTCCTCACCGACGTCGGGCTGTTCGGCCGTGGCGGTCGTCTCAGGAGCGGCCGGCGGGGTCGGCGGGGTGTCGTCCTCACCGACGTCGGGCT
>NZ_BAOL01000394.1 GCF_000350145.1 Ilumatobacter nonamiensis YM16-303
TGCGGTCGCCGATGCTGGCCGCAATCTCGGCGTCTCGGGCTTCGGTAGCCCACGTGTAGCGAAGCGACGCGTCTGGAGTCGAGTGTCCCAGCCTCGCCATGACCT
>NZ_BAOL01000393.1 GCF_000350145.1 Ilumatobacter nonamiensis YM16-303
TGCGGTCGCCGATGCTGGCCGCAATCTCGGCGTCGCGTGCTTCGGTGGCCCGCGTGTAGCGGAGCGATGCATCTGGAGTCGAGTGTCCCAGCCTCGCCATGACCT
>NZ_BAOL01000392.1 GCF_000350145.1 Ilumatobacter nonamiensis YM16-303
GTGTTCGCGCCGACCGACGACGCGTTCGCGGCGCTGCCGGAGGGCACGGTCGACGCGCTGCTCGCTGATCCGAGTGGTGATCTGACCGACATCCTCACCTACCACGTGGTTC
>NZ_BAOL01000391.1 GCF_000350145.1 Ilumatobacter nonamiensis YM16-303
TTTCCGGGTCGTCGGGTCCGGGTCCGCAGGGTCCCTCGACGGGGTCGCACGGATCGTCGGTGAGACTGCCGGGTCCGTCGGGGATGTCGGGGTTGGTTTCCGGGTCGTCGGGTCCGGGTC
>NZ_BAOL01000390.1 GCF_000350145.1 Ilumatobacter nonamiensis YM16-303
AGCCGACTGCTCCGAATTCGGTTCCGTCGCCGACCGGCCAGGTCCCGACCCCTACCCCGCCGGAACCGACGGCCACGCCGACGCTGGTGCCCGACACCACGATCCCGGCCACCTGCCCCGCTGGCGAGTTGGTGCACAACGGATCCTGCTACGCCGTGCCGCCGCTGATCGCCCCGCCCGACACCCAGGTCCCGACGATCACCTCGCAGCCGGCGAGCGGCTCGATCACGCCGCTCGCCCTGTGCGTCAGCACGCGCGCCGACGGCGTCCGTGAAGTGCGCTTCGGCTACGAGTCCACCGCCGACTCGACCGTGACCGTCGACCGTGGACCGAACAACGAGGTCAGCCCGCGTGGCGAGCCGCCCACGCTGTTCGGCGTGGGCCGCCACATCGGGACGCTCGATGTCGAGACCGTCGACGGAGTCGCCTCCTGGACGCTCCTCGGCACCACCGCGACGGCGGACAGCAGCACGCCGTCGTGTGAGAGCGCGACGGTGACACCGCTGCCCGCGATCGATCCGGGTGCGACCGACACGACCGACCCGGATACCACTGACCCGGACACCACCGACCCGGACACCACCGA
>NZ_BAOL01000389.1 GCF_000350145.1 Ilumatobacter nonamiensis YM16-303
TGCTCGGTGGATGGTGGAGCTACGAGGTGCTCGGTTGGTCGGGCGTGTGGGCGTGGGATCCGGTCGAGAACGCCTCGCTCCTGCCATGGCTCACGGGCACCGCGTACATCCATTCCGTCCTCGTGCAGGAACGTCGCGGGATGTTGCGCGTCTGGAACCTGAGCCTGCTGATCGCCAC
>NZ_BAOL01000388.1 GCF_000350145.1 Ilumatobacter nonamiensis YM16-303
TCGCGTTCGCGATCGCCGCGCTGATCACCGGTCGACTCGGCGAAGGATGGCTCGAGGAGACCCGCCGCTGGGCGCTCTTCGCCTGGGCGTTCCTCACCATCGGCATCCTGCTCGGTGGATGGTGGAGCTACG
>NZ_BAOL01000387.1 GCF_000350145.1 Ilumatobacter nonamiensis YM16-303
TCGCGTTCGCGATCGCCGCGCTGATCACCGGTCGCCTCGGCGAAGGCTGGTTGGAGGAGACCCGACGCTGGGCGCTGTTCGCCTGGGCGTTCCTCACGATCGGCATCCTGCTCGGTGGATGGTGGAGCTACG
>NZ_BAOL01000386.1 GCF_000350145.1 Ilumatobacter nonamiensis YM16-303
GTGGCGATCAGCAGGCTCAGGTTCCAGACGCGCAGCATGCCGCGCCGCTCCTGGACGAGCACCGAGTGGATGTAGGCCGTGCCGGTGAGCCACGGAAGCAGGGACGCGTTCTCGACTGGGTCCCACGCCCACACACCCGACCAGCCGAGCACCTCGTAGCTCCACCATCCACCGAGCA
>NZ_BAOL01000385.1 GCF_000350145.1 Ilumatobacter nonamiensis YM16-303
TGACTATGGGTTCCGTCGGGGGTGGACGAGCATCACCGCGGTGGATCTGGATGGTGACGGCCGTGACGAGATTCTCTACTACGACGCAGCCTCGGGGTTGGCGCGGTTCGTGGATGCG
>NZ_BAOL01000384.1 GCF_000350145.1 Ilumatobacter nonamiensis YM16-303
GTTCGCGCACGGAGCGCGGGAAGTGTTCACGAGAACGGGTCAGGAGTGTTCGACCTTGGAGCGGAACTCGTGGGGCGGCATCGCGGTGAGGACGACGTCGGTGGTGGCGCGAGCTGTTGCCGAGCGCGGGAAGCCGAGCATCGCGCCGAGTTCGCCGAAGTACTGACCCGGGACGAGCCGAGCGAGGTGTTCCTCGCCGCCGTCGATCAGCTCGCGGAAGATCTCGACCTCTCCGGACTCGATCACGAACACGTACTCCGGCGGATCCTCCTGACGGAACACGACGCTTCCCGCCTCGAACCGGACGTCGTGCGCGCCACGATCGGGCTCGATCCCGTCCGGAGTCATCCGAACCACTCGATCGGCGACGGGGATCAGTCGCGCGTCGTGCGTGGACACGACGATCACGCGACCCTGGGATCGCAACTCGCGGAACAGTCGGATCACACCTTCGGCTTGGATGTGGTCGAGATTGGCGGTCGGCTCGTCGGCGATCAGCAGCTCGGGATCGGTGACCAACCCCCGCGCCACCGCGACGCGCTGCTGCTGTCCGCCGGAGAG
>NZ_BAOL01000383.1 GCF_000350145.1 Ilumatobacter nonamiensis YM16-303
TCTTCTACTACAGCCCGATCAGCCACGTCGGCGTGTACCTCGGCGGGGGCCAGCTCGTTCACGCCCCGAACACCGGCAGCGTCGTGAGTGTCACCACGGTCAACTGGGGCAAGGTCTCCGGCGTCGGCCGCC
>NZ_BAOL01000382.1 GCF_000350145.1 Ilumatobacter nonamiensis YM16-303
TCAACGGTGTCGTGAAGGATCTGACCGACAACAACTGGTCCGACGTCAACTTCATCCAGCCGGGCGTCTTCGGTGCGGTCGAGGGTGCGAACACTCTGGTCGCCTACGACGTGCTCGGCAACACCACCACGGTCGAGTTCACGCTCGATACCGCGGCGCCGACGGTCACGGTCAAGGACGAGTCGAATGGCG
>NZ_BAOL01000381.1 GCF_000350145.1 Ilumatobacter nonamiensis YM16-303
CTTGGCAGGCGCCTTCTTCGCGACGGCCTTCTTCTTGGCCGCGGTCGTCGTGCGGGCGGGTGCTTTCTTCGCTGCAGCCTTCTTCTTGGCCGGGGCCTTCTTCGCGGC
>NZ_BAOL01000380.1 GCF_000350145.1 Ilumatobacter nonamiensis YM16-303
CGCCGTCGAGGTCGACGTTGGTGATCGAGGTCCAGCCCGCCCGGAAGTCGTAGTCGCGGATCTTCTGGCCGGCGCCCGTCGAATTGGGGTTCATGAACCGTGCGGAACCGATGGACCAGTCGTAGTAGAGGATCTCGTCGCGGTCGTCGCCGTCGAGGTCGACGTTGG
>NZ_BAOL01000379.1 GCF_000350145.1 Ilumatobacter nonamiensis YM16-303
CACGGAGCGCCGGAACTGTTCACGAGATCGGGGTCGGGGCGGTCAGGAGCGGGCAGTGTCGAGGGCGGCGAGGACTTCGCCGGGCTCGGCCTGGCGGCCGTGGTCGGCCTTCGACCAGACGACGTCACCGTCGACGGCGACGTCGAAGATGCCTTTGGTTCCGGGGATCAGCGTCAGCGACTCGAACTCGTGTTGATGTGCCGACATCAGTTCCTGGGCCACGCGCACGGCGTGGGCCGAATAGTCTCAAGGAACGCAGTAGGTGATCGAGATCTTCATGCTCTCACCCTACGAGCATCCACCAATGCCCAACTCGTGAACTGTTCGCGCACGGAGCGCCGGAACTGTTCACGAG
>NZ_BAOL01000378.1 GCF_000350145.1 Ilumatobacter nonamiensis YM16-303
GCGGGAACTGTTCACGAGAACGGGTTGGGTGCGGGGTCAGACGCCGACGAGTTCGCGATCCGACTCCGGGTCGAAGTCGTCGTCATCCTCGGCGGTGGCCACGGCGTCCGCCGCTTCGAGTTCGGCCATGAGGTGTTCGCCTTCGATGTCCACGTTCGGGATGATCCTGGCGAGCACCTTCGGGAACCACCAGGCGGCCCGGTCGAGCAGCGACATCGCCGCCGGCACGATGATCATGCGGACCACCGTGGCGTCGAGGAACACCGCCGTGGCGAGACCGACCCCGAACATCTTGATGATCGGATCGTCGCCGAGCACGAACGCCGCGAACAC
The DNA here is from genome assembly GCF_000350145.1 of Ilumatobacter nonamiensis YM16-303. Lineage (GTDB taxonomy): Bacteria > Actinomycetota > Acidimicrobiia > Acidimicrobiales > Ilumatobacteraceae > Ilumatobacter_A > Ilumatobacter_A nonamiensis. The sequence continues at coordinate 334 of NZ_BAOL01000378.1, forward strand.
GCTGATCATGATCAGTGCGGCGGCGGTGATGACACGGGCCGAACTGGTCAGACCGGAGACCACGGCCCCCTTCGGGTCCTTCGACTTGGAGTAGTCCTCCTTGATGCGGCTCATGATGAACACCTCGTAGTCCATCGACAGCCCGAACAGG
>NZ_BAOL01000377.1 GCF_000350145.1 Ilumatobacter nonamiensis YM16-303
GACGGTTGCTGGGGGAGTATTGGTTCCGCCGGGGTTGGACGAGCGTCGCCGGCATCGACCTGGACGGTGACGGTGCCGACGAGATCGTCTACTACGACGGTGGCTCGGGCTTCACGCGGTTCATGGACCCGAATCACCGCGGGACGGGTCGGTTGTTGGGAGAGTATTGGTTCCGCCGGGGATGGACGAGCGTCG
>NZ_BAOL01000376.1 GCF_000350145.1 Ilumatobacter nonamiensis YM16-303
GAGGCCGAGCAGGATGTGCTCGGTGCCGATGTAGTTGTGCCCGAGCTGCAGCGCTTCGCGGAGCGACAGTTCGAGCACCTTCTTGGCGCGCGGCGTGAACGGGATGTGGCCCGACGGCGACGATCCGCCCTGACCGATGATCTCCTCGACCTGGCTCCGCACGGCTTCGAGGCTGATGCCGAGCGATTCGAGCGCCTTGGCCGCGACGCCCTCACCCTCGTGGATGAGGCCGAGCAGGATGTGCTCGGTGCCGAT
>NZ_BAOL01000375.1 GCF_000350145.1 Ilumatobacter nonamiensis YM16-303
GGGTCCTGCTGATGTACCGTCGCCCACCGGTCCTACTGCGACCGCTGGGGCCCCGGAGGATCCGGGTCCGGCTGATGCGCCGTCGCCGACCACGGGTGTGCCCACCCCGACACCGCCCACCCCGGACGCACCGGCGCTGATTCCCTCGGCGACCACGATGGTGCCGGTAGCGACGTCGGTTGTCGCGACCCCACCGACACCCGGCCCCGTGCTGATTCCGACCCCGACCACGGGAGTCCCGACTCCGACGCCGCCGCAGCAGTCGGCACCCGACTCGGTTCCGTCGCCGACCGGTCAGGTTCCGACGCCAACCCCGCCGGAGCCG
>NZ_BAOL01000374.1 GCF_000350145.1 Ilumatobacter nonamiensis YM16-303
CTTGGCAGGCGCCTTCTTCGCGACGGCCTTCTTCGCCACAGCCTTCTTGCGCGCCGGAGCTCGCTTGGCCGTTGCCTTCTTGGTCGCCGCCTTCTTCTTGGCCGGGGCCTTCTTCGCGGC
>NZ_BAOL01000373.1 GCF_000350145.1 Ilumatobacter nonamiensis YM16-303
GGGTGATCGCCTGGCGGATCCACCACGTGGCGTAGGTGGAGAACTTGAAGCCCTTGCGCCAGTCGAACTTCTCGACCGCGTGCATCAGGCCGAGGTTGCCCTCCTGGATGAGGTCGAGCA
>NZ_BAOL01000372.1 GCF_000350145.1 Ilumatobacter nonamiensis YM16-303
CCGAGGCGATGGAAGAAGAGCCCGCCGACACCGAGGCCATGGAGGAAGAGGCACCCGCCGACGTCCAGGCCGCGGTCGATGACGGCGCATCCACACTGAAGGCCGGACTCACCAGCCTCCTCCAGGAGCACGTTTATCTCGCAGGCATCGCGTTCGAGACCGCCGTCGATGCCGGCGGTGACCTCGAAGAGCCGGCCACGGCAGCAGCCGTTGCCGCCCTCGACGAGAACACCGTTGCGCTGGCTGACGCCGTTGGTTCGGTCGCCGGTCAGGAGAACGGCGATGCGTTCCTCGAGCTGTGGCGTCAGCACATCGGCTTCTTCGTCG
>NZ_BAOL01000371.1 GCF_000350145.1 Ilumatobacter nonamiensis YM16-303
TCCGGATTCCTCGAGATTTGCGGATGTTCCCCACTCGGTGCTCGCTCCTCGAGGTGTCCGTGTGTGAATTTCGTGGGATCGGGACCGTGGGCGTCCGGAT
>NZ_BAOL01000370.1 GCF_000350145.1 Ilumatobacter nonamiensis YM16-303
GTGATCGCGGTGATGGTGTACCACGCCAACTCGTCGTGGCTCCCGGGCGGGTTCCTCGGCGTCGAGATGTTCTTCGTCATCTCGGGCTACCTCATCACCTTGCTGATCATCGCCGAGCGCGAGCGGTCGTACCGCGTCTCGCTCACCGACTTCTGGAAGCGCCGCGCTCGACGACTCCTCCCTGCCCTGTACCTGATGATGTTGCTGGTCGTCGTCTACACGGCGATCTTCCAGACGGAAGCACTCGGTCAACTCCGCGGTGACGTGATCGCAGGCTTGTTCTACGTCTCGAACTGGTACCAGTTGTTCGTCGGGTTGGGCTACACCGCCGCGTTCGACTTCGCTCCGCTCCGCCACCTGTGGAGCCTCGCCGTGGAGGAGCAGT
>NZ_BAOL01000369.1 GCF_000350145.1 Ilumatobacter nonamiensis YM16-303
GTTGGTCGTTGCCGGCGCCGCCGTAGACGGTGTCGTGGTCGGTGCCTGCGTAGAGGGTGTCGGTTCCGTCGTCTCCGGTGAGGGTGTCGGTGCCGGCTCCGCCCCAGAGGTGGTCGTTGCCTGGTCCGCCGATGAGTCGGTCGTTGCCGTTGCCGGCGATGAGTCGGTCGTTGCCGTACCAGCCGAAGAGTTGGTCGTTGCCGGCGCCGCCGTAGA
>NZ_BAOL01000368.1 GCF_000350145.1 Ilumatobacter nonamiensis YM16-303
ACTGCTCCTCCACGGCGAGGCTCCACAGGTGGCGCAGCGGCGCGAAGTCGTTGCCGGCGCTGTATCCCGCACCGATCCAGATCTGGTACCAATTCGATCCGTACAGCGTGCCGGCGATCACGTCTCCGCGCAGCTTGCCGAGCTGGTCGCGTTCGAACAGCGCCACCCACACCGTGAGCAGCAGCATCATCACGAACAACGCGGGCAGGAGCCGCCGGAATCTTCGAATCCAGAAGTTCTTGAGATCGACCTCGCCGGTGCGCTCGTGCTCGGCGATGATCAACAGCGTGATCAGGTAGCCCGAGATCACGAAGAACACCTCGACGCCGAGGTACCCGCCGGGGAGCCAGCTGCTGTTGGCGTGGTACACCATCACCGCGATCAC
>NZ_BAOL01000367.1 GCF_000350145.1 Ilumatobacter nonamiensis YM16-303
GTGTTCGCGCCGACCGACGACGCGTTCGCGGCGTTGCCGGAGGGCACGGTGGATGCGCTGCTCGCTGATCCGAGTGGCGATCTGACCGACATCCTCACCTACCACGTGGTTC
>NZ_BAOL01000366.1 GCF_000350145.1 Ilumatobacter nonamiensis YM16-303
TGCCGATCGCGAGTCTGCCGATCGCATCGCTCGACCTCGCCGGGACGCCGATTGCGTCGTTGCCGATCGCTTCGCTGGCACCGAATGGAACGCCGATTGCGTCGTTGCCGATCGCGAGTC
>NZ_BAOL01000365.1 GCF_000350145.1 Ilumatobacter nonamiensis YM16-303
TGCCGATCGCGAGTCTGCCGATCGCATCGCTTCCGGTTGCCGGCACACCGATCGCTTCCCTGTCGCCCGACGGAACCCTCGGTTCGATTCCGATCGCCAGCCTCGACGTGGCGGGGACGCCGATCGCGTCGCTGCCGATCGCGTCGCTTCCGATCGCCAGTCTCCCGATCGCAAGCCTTCCGATCGCGTCGTTGCCCATCGCGTCGCTCCCGATCGCTTCCCTGCCGATCGCCTCGTTGGATCTGGCCGGTACTCCGATTGCGTCGTTGCCGATCGCCAGTCTTCCGATCGCGAGTCTCCCCATCGCGTCGTTGCCGATCGCCAGTCTCCCGATCGCGAGTCTGCCGATCGCGTCGCTG
>NZ_BAOL01000364.1 GCF_000350145.1 Ilumatobacter nonamiensis YM16-303
CGCGCACGGAGCGCCGGAACTGTTCACGAGTTGGGCGTGTCGCCGGGGAGGTGGCCGGCGCGGTGACCGCCGGTCCAGTCCTCCGACGTCGGCGCGTCGCTCGTTCCGCCGAGGATGTTCAGTTGCGGAACCTCGCGGAGTGACCGCTTCATCTCGGCGAATCCGGGGAAGGCCGCGAGCGTCGTGACGGCGTCCCAGAGTGGGACCGCCTCGGCGTCGGTGGGGACCCGGGAGATCACCGGTCCGAAGAACGAGAGCCCGTCAGGTGGCTGGAACGTGATGATCGGCGTGCCGACGTCGCGGCCCGTCCGGCTGAGGGCCAGTTCGGTCTCGTCGTCGAGCATCGCGTCCCACGACGTGTCGTCGAGCGCGTCGGCGTACGTCGTCGGCAGGCCGGCGGTCTCGAGCACGTCGACGACGTGATCGGTGGTGCTCAGCTCGGATCGCATGTCGGTTCCCTCCGGCCGGTCCCAGTAGCTCTCGCCGTACGCGGCGACGAGCTTGCCGAGCGGATCACGACCGAGGTCGTCGCGCACTGCGGCCGCGACGCGCAACATCCGGAGTCCAGCGGTGTGTCCGCGCTCGTACTCCGGTGGGAACTCGGTCGCGTAGTCCTTGTGCTTGTTCAGGAGGCGCAGCGAGATGAACCGCCAATCGACGGCGTAGTCGCTCTGTGCGGCCACCTTCGCGACCCAGCGCGAGGTGATCCACGCGAACGGACAGACCGGGTCCCAGAAGAACTCGATGTCGTAGCCGGGCTCCGAGGACGGAGCGGTGGTGGGGGTGGTGGGCATGAAGGGGGCTCCCGTTCGTTTCGTGGTGGTCGGATCGATGGTGGCACATCGTGCGGGTGAGGTTCGCGGCGCCCTCGGTTCGTTCCTCCTGCTGCTCGGCATCGCTCAGCTCGACGCCCTCTTCGAATCCGGCGGCGTGTCGTCGGCGGATTGAGCGGGCGGGCACAATGGGACCGACGACCCCCGACGACCAGGAGTGCCACCAGGATGAATGACACCGACGCCATCGACTTCGCCCTCTTCGTCTTCCGGTGCGGTCTCGGTGCGGTGATGCTCGCGCACGGGATCAACCACATCTGGGGCGGCGGCAAGATCGAGGGAACGGCGGGCTGGTTCGGGTCGATGGGAATGAAGCCGCCGCTCGTTCAAGCGTGGCTCGCCAGCCTCACCGAAATCGGTGCCGGTGTCGCTCTCGTGCTCGGGCTGCTCACACCGCTCGGCGGCGCGGGACTGGTCGGAACGATGACGGTCGCGTTCGTCATCAACCACCGCGGTAACGGCTTCTTCATCTTCCGCCCGGGGGAAGGCTGGGAGTACGTGATGACCCTCGCCCTGTGCGGAATGGCGATCGGCACGATCGGACCGGGTGGGTGGTCACTCGACCGGGCGTTCGGCATCGATGACGACCTCGTCGGCTGGACCGGTCTCGCGCTCTCCGCCGGTGCCGGACTCGTCGGTGCCGGACTCCTGCTCGCCACCTGCTGGCGCCCGCCGCCTGCCGACTGACCGCCCGATCTCGCCCGCCCGCGGCCCCACCGGACCATCCGGTGTCTGACACCGGATGGTCCACCGGATGGCGGAGCTGGGTCGAGCGATACCGTGGCCGTCGTGGGAGTCGTCGCGTCGATCCTGATCGGTGCGGTGTTCGTGTTCTCCGGTGGCTCGAAGCTGGTCGACCGGGAGATCTGGTTGCGTCAGTCGTCCGATCTCGGTGTCGTTCCGTGGCTCGCACGGCTCGTGCCGTGGTACGAGCTGGTCGTGGGTGCGCTGTTGCTGAGCGGCGTCGCCCGACCCTGGCCCGCCGTCGTCGCGGTCGCAACGTTGGTCGTGTTCACGGTGTTCATCCTCCGACGACTCCGCGACGGGGACCGACCACCGTGCGCGTGCTTCGGAGCGCGGTCCAGCCGCCCGCTCGGACGTGGCCAGGTCGCGCGCAACGCGGGGCTGATCGTCGTCGCCCTGCTCGCGACCCTCGCGACCTGACCTGGTTCGCAATTGCCGTTCTCGTGAACAGTTCGCGCACGGAGCGC
>NZ_BAOL01000363.1 GCF_000350145.1 Ilumatobacter nonamiensis YM16-303
CCGGCTTCGAGACGTGGGCGATGACGCCGGCCGACGACGCCATCGGATTGTGGTCGATCGACCCCGATGCGCTCCCGGATCGACTCGCTGTGGTCCTCGGAGCCGAGGGTCCCGGACTCGACGCGTCGACCATGGCCGCGACCACGCGTCGCGTCCGGATTCCGATCGACCCGGACGTGGACTCGCTGAACGTGGGCCATGCCGCGGCCATCACGTTTGCCGCGCTCGGTCGTGGCCTCACGTCGTAACATCACCTCGTGAGCGATCCGACGCCGGGCACGTCGTCGTCCCCGGCATCCGACGAGGATCGCGAGGCGCGCGACGACAAGATCGAGCAGGCCAAGGCACAGCTCGAACAATCGCCGGACGATCTCGCCAAGCCGTCCACTCCGACCGAGCGGCGCCGTCAGTGGTGGCACCGTCACCTCGAATCCGGCGAACGCCAACGGATCATGGGCGAGCTCGGGATCAAGCGTCAGGAGCACTGGGGCTTCCGGTTCGGCACCATGCTCGGACTCTCCGTCGTCGTCGCGGTGATGGGCCTGTCCGCCGACTCGGCCGCCGTGGTGATCGGCGCCATGCTCCTCGCGCCCTTGATGCAGCCGGTGCTCGCGGTCGCGGCGTGCATCTCGATGGCGCTGTTCCGATTGGCACTGCGATCCGCCGGTCACGTCGTGTTCGCATCGATCGGATCGATCGCGCTCTCCTACGTCCTCGCGGCGATGTTCGTGAACGGCGAACTTCCGACGGAGGTGACGAGCCGAACGGCGCCCGACATCCGCGACCTCGTCGTTGCACTCGGCGCTGGGACTGCCGGCGCGTACGCAACGGTGCGCAAGGATGTCTCGTCCTCGCTCCCCGGCGTCGCCGTCGCCGTCGCGCTCGTACCACCGCTCGGTGTCGTCGGGATCACCCTCCAAGCGGGCTACACCACACTGGCGCAGGGCGCGCTGCTGTTGTACGTCACGAACCTCGCAGCGATCGTGCTCGCGGCGTCGATCGTCTTCGTCGCGACGGGGTTCGTGCCCCCGCGCCGACTGGCCAACACCTACCGGCGAACCGGCGCCGTGGCGGCGGTCGTCGCCATCGTGGTGGTCGCGATTGCGGTGCCCCTGTACCGGGCATCGCTCGCCGCAGCCGAGGCCACCGATCGCAATCTCGAGGCGCAGGAGATCGTCGACGAGTGGTTGGGACCGATCGAACCCACCGATCGTCCGACCATCGACTTCGACGACCGACGCATCCAGGTACGCGTCCGCAGCTTCGAACCGCCGCCCGACGATGCCCCGCTGACCGAAGCCATGCAGGCCCGTTTCGGGCCGGACCGCATCGTGTCGCTCGAATGGGACCGCCTGACGCGGTTCGAGACGACGACGACACTGGCGCCGACGACCACGGTGATCAGCGACGCGGAACTTCTCACCGCCGAGGTGGAGGTCATCGTCGACGAGTGGCTGCAGGAGGGCGACTTCGAGGGGGTCCGCCGCGTCGATGCGCTGGTGATCGGCGACGGCGTGGTGCGCGTCGATGCGAGCGGC
>NZ_BAOL01000362.1 GCF_000350145.1 Ilumatobacter nonamiensis YM16-303
TCGATCACGTGGATCACACCGTTGCTGGCCTCGACGTCGGTGGCCACGACATTGATCTCGTTGCCCGCGGCGTCGGTCAGCGACACCGCACCGTCATCAGCGACGTTCACGGTGAACGTCGCACCCTGGACCGTCTCGACCTCCTGGCCGTCCA
>NZ_BAOL01000361.1 GCF_000350145.1 Ilumatobacter nonamiensis YM16-303
GGCGGCCGACGCCGGAGACCTTGCCCCAGTTGACATTGGCAACGTTCACGACGCTGCCGGTGTTCGGCGCGTGGACGAGCTGGCCACCGCCGAGGTAGATGCCGACGTGGCTGATCGGGCTGTAGTAGAAGA
>NZ_BAOL01000360.1 GCF_000350145.1 Ilumatobacter nonamiensis YM16-303
GATCCACCCCATCGGCGCTTGCACGATCGGATACTCGACGCCGAGCATGTCGGTGACGCGATTCGGGAACGACGTGGAGGTCATCCCCATTGCGTAGTGCGCCGGCCGACGCGCCGACGAACCGCCCGTGCCATCGGGTGTCTGACACGGAATGGT
>NZ_BAOL01000359.1 GCF_000350145.1 Ilumatobacter nonamiensis YM16-303
TGCGTTCGCCAGCGGAATGCGCGACTTCCTGGCGGTTCTCGACGTGCGCAGCGCAACCGTCGTCGGCCACTCCTTCGGCGGGGGAGTGGCGATGCAGATCGCCTACCAGTACCCGCATCTGATCGACCGTCTGGTGCTCGTCGGATCCGGTGGACTCGGGCGTCAAGTCTCCGCGCTCCTCCGCCTGCTCGCACTGCCGGGAGCCGAATACCTGATGCCGATCGGGATTCCCGGGCCGATCGTCGAGCGGGCGAACGAGGTCGGTCGGTTCCTCGGACGCCGCAACATCCGCTCGGCACGCCTCGCCGAGATGTGGCGTGCCTACGCATCGCTCGCCGGCGCGGAGAACAGGCAGGCATTCGTGAAGACGATGCGCAGCGTGATCGAACCGGGCGGGCAGACGTTCGACGCGAGCGACCGGCTGTACCTCGCTGCCCGGGTCCCGACCCTGATCGTGTGGGGCGATCGTGACGGTGTCATTCCCGTCGAGCACGCGTACGCAGCGCACGAGATGATCGAGAACAGCCGCCTCGAGATCCTGCCCGACGTGGGGCACTTCCCCCACGTCGAGTCACCCGAAGCGTTCGTGGCGACGTTGATCGACTTCATGGCGACCACTGCTCCCGGCCCCGACGACCAGACCCTGCGCCAGATCCTTCTCGCCCACACCGACGGCTCCGACTGACCGTCGAACCCGGCAACTCGTGAACAGTTCGCGCACGGAGC
>NZ_BAOL01000358.1 GCF_000350145.1 Ilumatobacter nonamiensis YM16-303
CGCGCACGGAGCGCCGGAACAGTTCACGAGTTGCCGGGGTCGGGGTGGGGCGAGCGGGCAAGATGGCGGCGTGGACCCCGAGACCGTGAGCAACATCTTCGCCGTGGCGCTGTTGATCGCCGCGGCGGCGACGATCGTGACGGTGGCGATCCCGTCGACCCGGGCGGTGCTGGCACAGTACGCACCGATCGTCGTGGCCGTGGCAGCCATCGGTGCGACCGCGGGAAGTCTGTACTACTCCGAGGTCGCCAACTACACGCCGTGTCTGTACTGCTGGTACCAGCGCATCGCGATGTACCCGATGGCCGTGATCGTGCCGCTCGCGCTCGTCGTTCGAGACCGGGGAATCCTCCGCTCCTCACTCGCCTTGGCGGGAATCGGTCTGGCGATCTCGATCTACCACATCCAACTCCAGCTGTTCCCGGACCAGGGTTCGAGCAGTTGCGGTCTGACCAGCCCGTGCACGGCGAAGTGGGTCGATGCGCTCGGGTTCATGTCGATCCCGCAGATGGCCGGGATCGTGTTCGGCATCATCGTCGTCACCAGCATCGTCGGCCTCCGCTGCCGCCCCTCGACGGCCACCCACCCCAGCAACTCGTGAACAGTTCCGGCGCTCCGTGCGC
>NZ_BAOL01000357.1 GCF_000350145.1 Ilumatobacter nonamiensis YM16-303
GTGCCGTACCCGGACGGGTCGGTGCTCCTGGCGGCGTGAGCGATATGCGTGGCTACGTCTACTCTGATCGTGTGCGCGCGGGAGCGACGCGCTCTCGCTAGGGCATCGTGGAGGCGAGCTGGTCGATCGTGCGGAGGATGTCGTCGACCGGGACTGGGTCGTGGCGACGACCTGACGGGGCGTCGAGCCCGGGAAGGAAGACGAGACGACTAACGCCGAGGGCTTCGTACTGCTCCCGAACTCTGGTGTCGAATGGACCGACGGGTGTCATCGTGATCTCAAGCGGACCAAGCTCGCTTGGCCGGTCGAACTGGTTGATCTCGGAGTTGATCACCTGCGTCGCCTCGTGTGCCCACTCGGGTGTCGTCTGGAAGCAGTACCAGCCGTTGGCCTTGGCGATCGCACGACGACGAGCTGGTGCACTCACACCTCCGGCGACGATCGGTGGTCCGCCGCGACGAACCGGTCGCGGGTACGCGTTCACCCCGTCGATCTGGACGACCTGACCGGAGTAGTGCGGGTGGTCCATCGTCCACAGCGCTCGCATCGCGTCGATGTGGTCATCCATGCGCACGCCACGCTCGGCCAGCTCGACACCCATCGCTGCGAACTCGGCTTCGACGTAGCCAGCGCCGACACCCACGATCAAGCGACCGTGTGAGA
>NZ_BAOL01000356.1 GCF_000350145.1 Ilumatobacter nonamiensis YM16-303
CGTTCTCGTGAACAGTTCCCGCGCTCCGTGGGCGAACTGTTCACGAGAACGTGGGGTCGATGGTGGCGATGTAGATCGTGCTGTCGGTGGGCGTACCCGTCAGGACGTTGTCGAAGGTGATGACCTCGGCTGCGGCGCGGTCGAACGCGTCGGCGAGGACCTCGACGAACCGGTCGTCGGGAGGATCGTTCGACCAGAGCGAGAACACCCCGCCGGGTCGCACGCATGAGGCGAGTCGTGCCATCCCGGCCGGCTCGTAGAACGCGGCATTCTTCGGGTCGAGCAGGTGACGGGGTGAGTGGTCGATGTCGAGCAGCACGGCATCGAATGCGGTCGGAGCACCATCGTCGAACGCGAAGTCCGCGGCCGCGAGCTCGAAGAAGTCGGCATGCACGAACTCGCATCGTCCGTCGTCCGTCAGCGCCGTGCCGAGGGGAACGAGCCCTCGACGATGCCAGTCGATCACCGGAGCCAATGCGTCCACGACTCGCAGTGAGCGCACGCGCGGATCGTCGAGCGCTGTGCGGGCGGTGTAGCCGAGTCCCAATCCGCCGACCACGACGTCGAGCGGGTCGTTGGCCGTGGCGGCCAGTCCCAGCGTCGAGACGGCCTCCTCCCCATCGGTGATGAGGCTCGACATCAGTCCGTCCTCGCCGATCTTCACCTCGAACACATCGATCTGCAGCGTCGGCTCGAGGCGGCGGCGGAGGCTGATCTCGCCGATCGGCGTGGCCTGCCGGTCGAGTTCCTCGAACAGCCGACTCATGCGCCGGCGGCCGACGGCGCGTCGTCGCGTCGGGACCCTGCGACCAGCAGGAACCACGGGCGGTGGAGTTCGTCGGCGAGTTCGGGGCGCTCGCGGATCTGTCCCGCACTCGGTCCCCATTCGTCGATGCGGTCGATGGTGAATCCGGCAGCGACGAGGGTGTTCAGGTAGGTCGCGACCGAGCGGTGCTGTTTGATCACGCCGTCGACGAACCAGGTCGTGACCCGTTCGCCCTCGACGAGGTAGTTCTCGAGCGGCCAGATCCGGCGGCCGTCAGCGCTCGTCTCCAAGTGCTGCGACGACGGGGCGCTCAGGATCGGATGCTCGACCGAGAACACGATGCGACCTCCGGGCACCGTTGCGTGTGCGACCGTCGAGAACAGCCGACTGATGTCCTCGACGTAGTGGAACGTGAGCGAACTGAAGGTCAGATCCACTGAACCGCGGGGGAGTGACAGTTGGTCGAGGTCGACGAGTTGGTACTCGATCGCCGCCGACGCCGTGTCAGCGCGCGCCCGCTTCAGCATCTCGGTCGACACGTCGACACCGAGTACGGAGTCCGCACCGTGTTCGTCCGCCCACCGGCTGAACCACCCGAAGCCGCATCCGAGATCAGCGACGCGCAGACCCGCCAGATCGTCGGGCAGCATCGACCGTAGGACCGGCCATTCAGGAGCTCCGTCGAGTCCGCGGACCTGACGGTCGAGCGTGACGTATCCGGCCAGGAACGCGGGATCGTCGTAGATGTTCTGGGCCATCGGGCTCGTCACCCTACTCATCGCGTCGAACCGACCGTTCTCGTGAACAGTTCGCGCACGGAGCGC
>NZ_BAOL01000355.1 GCF_000350145.1 Ilumatobacter nonamiensis YM16-303
ACATCGTGAGCGTCCAGTTGATGATCTTGACGCCGGTGGGTACCGCGATCGCCATGGTCGACACCGAGAACACCGCCACCGAGACGGGGCCGAGTCCGGAGGCGAACATGTGGTGCGCCCAGACACCCCAGCCGACGAAGCCGATCGCTGCGCCCGAGAAAACGACGAACGGATAGCCGAACAACGGCTTCTTCGAGAACACCGGGAGCACTTCGGACACAATCCCGAACGAGGGGAGGACGAGGATGTACACCTCGGGGTGACCGAAGATCCA
>NZ_BAOL01000354.1 GCF_000350145.1 Ilumatobacter nonamiensis YM16-303
GTGGGCGAGCCTGCTGGTGAGCCACGGCGACTTCGTCGTCTGGTGCGACGGAGATGTGACCAGCTTCGAGCCCGACTGGGTGACCAAGCTGATCACCCCACTGCTCACCGATCCGTCGGTGACGATGATGAAGGCGCTCTATCACCGGCCGACCAACTACGGCGGCGGCGGACGGACCACGGAGTTGGTCGCCCGGCCGTTGATGTCGCGGTACTACCCGAACCTCGCGGGGCTGGCGCAGCCGCTGTCCGGCGAATACGCCGCTCGACGGTCGGCTCTCGAGCAACTCCGCTTCGTGCAGGGGTGGGGTGTCGAGATGGCCCTGCTGATCGACATCGAGCGGGAGTGGGGCGCGTCATCGATCGGGCAGGTCGATGTCGGAAGCCGTCTCCACCGCCATCGGTCGTTGCACTCGCTGTCGGTTCAGGCGGCCGAGGTGATGGCGACGATGCTCGACCG
>NZ_BAOL01000353.1 GCF_000350145.1 Ilumatobacter nonamiensis YM16-303
GAGCTGTGGCGTCAGCACATCGGCTTCTTCGTCGACTACACGCTCGGTGAAGCAACCGGCAACGAGGAGATGAAGACGCAGGCGTTGACCGACCTGGAGGGTTACCAGGAGGCAGCAGGTGC
>NZ_BAOL01000352.1 GCF_000350145.1 Ilumatobacter nonamiensis YM16-303
GCTGCCCGCGTCGGCTCGATCAGGACCGGTCTGGTGCTCATCGCCGGTCGCCCGGCGTTCGCGTTGACCGCACACGACTGCACGGTCAACGGCACGCCGCACGCGCTGCTCGACCTGTCGAGCCCCGACGCGGCGCTCGACGCCGCCGACGCGGTGATCGGAACCGTCCTGACGGACCTGCTGGCGACCTTCGGGCGCACGGGCGAACTCGTCGCGATCCTGATCGGACTCGATCCGCCTGCGGGCCCGCCGATCTCGGTCCCGGAGCTGCTCGCCGACCCGCTCGCCACGTTGCGCACCTATTGGTCGGCGCTGGTCAGCGACCTGACCGACCTGGCCGTAGTGGTGACCGCAGCTCGCGAGCTGCTCACCGGCGCCGTCGACGCCCTCCCCGGATCGGGATCGGCCGCCGATCCGTGGCGGATCGGGATCGACCCCGCCGACGTGCTGGTGTGGGTGGAGGGCTCGGAGCTGCGTGTCGACCTGCGCGTCGACGCGAGCGTGGACTTCCTCGACGACCTGGCCGCCGTGGTCACAGCGCAGGCGGCGATCGTGCGCCTCGATTTCGCGGCGTCGACCGCACGTTTCCTCGACGAAGTTCGCGCGACGCTCTCGGTGCAACGGCGCGACGAGCAGCCGGCCCGGCTCGATCTCGGGCCGGTGGACCTCGCCATCGACCGCTTCACCATCGGCGCCGCCTGGCACGCCCGGAACGGACTGCGCGCGGTGGTCGAAGCGCCCGGTGCGGCGCTCGAGCTCGCCGGCGATCCGGCGACGACCGTCGACGACGTGTCGGTCGGGATCCCGCTCCCGGTCGTCGCGGCGGACGGAACGGTCAGCTTCGATCCCGACTGGGACGACGTGGAGGTCGCGCTCTCGAACCTCCTCGCGCGCACCGGCGCGCCGATCGTCGATGCGCTGATCGACCTCGTCGGCTGGTCGGGGTTCGGCGCCCGGCTGCGGCTGGCCGAGGTGCTCGCCGATCCGGCCGCGGCGCTGCGGGCCTGGCTGGCCGACATGGTGCTCGACTGCGGGAACGCCCGACTCGCGCTCACGCCGGCCGCGGTGTTGCTGAGTGGTGGCCGGCTCGGCGCTCCGCTCGGGTCGGGGAACCCGTTCGACCGGTTCCGCGCCCCCGTGGCAGGCGAGCCACTCGCACCCGGGTTGGCCGCCTGGTTCGATCCCGGCTGTGCGATCCCCCGCGCCCGGTACGAGCCCCTCCCCGGGTTCTTCGATACCGCCGAAGCACCAGAACCCGGCGAGCTCGTCGCCGCCCTGCACGCCGCCGCCACCGTGTTCCCGGAGCTCGCCGACCTGCTCGTCGCGCGCGACGGGCTCGACCAGGGTTTCGCCGAGTTGACCGCCCGCATGGTCGGCACCGACGGGTTGCTCGGGCGCCCCGTCGCGTTGCCCGATGGCGTCACCGGGATCGACGTCGAGAGCTACGGGTATCGCGAGCTCGTCGCGCTCGGGGCCACGCACACGATCTCGTTCGAGGTGCTCGACGCCGAACCCGCAGCGGTGCTCTACCTGGGCGTCGAGGATGTGTGGGCGTCGGCGTTCGACGCGGCGAGCATCGACGCGCGCGCGGCCGCTCCGACGGCGACCGTTCCGGCCACGTCGAGCGGGCCGCACTCGGTGGCGTTGCCCACGGTTGAGGCCGCCGACGCCGATCGCCCCGACCGCGGCGGGATCGGCGAGCAGGCCGAGCGGATCGTCGCCGCGCTGGGCGACCGCACGGATCCGATCACGATCATCGCCTACGGTGCCGCCGGCGCGGCGGCCCTGACCGCTGCGTCCGACCCCCGGATCGCAGCGGGCGTGATCGAGCGGATCGTGACCGTCGGCGCGCCGTGGGGTCCCGTGGCCACCACGGCGTTCACGACCGGCCTGAGCGGCGACGCTCTGCGGTTCCTGGACCGTGCGATGCGCCCGGTGTCCACCGACCCTGACGATCAATTGACCGAGGAGCTGATCGCCGGCGAGTTGTCGCCGGGATTGCGGACGCGGTTGCTGCTCGATCGGGCGATCGCGGCCGCCGGCATCGGGTCGGCTTCGCTCGGCGAGCTGCCCGACGCCTCGCTCCCCGAACCACCGGCCGGCGTGCCGATCGACGCGGTGTTCGGGTTGCTCGACGCCGACACGATCGAGCTGGGCCTGGCCGAGGTCGTCGCCGAGGCGATCGCGTACCGCTACGAGCTGGCGGTGCCACCGCCCCCACCCGAGTCGCTGCACGTGGGTGTCGATCTGCCGGTGCTCGACGCCAGCATCGGCGGCGTCCACGTCGGTGCCGGGGTCACGCTCGAGCTGGTCGAGTTCGATCGCGGCCCGAGTGGCGACTCGTTCGTCATCCACGACGAACAGACCGTCATCGTCGACCTCCAGTTCGGTATCACCGACGGATGGCTCGTCGGCGGGCCCGGTGCGGCCCAGGACGACGTCGAGGTCCGGTGGGTGTCCGCGCGCACGTGGCTTCCGTTGGGCGGTGACGACGCCGATGCGCGCACCGAGATCGTGTTGCACGAGGCCCGGTGCTTCGGCGTCGAACGGGCTCGATGGGTGATCGATGCCGACGCCGACGGCATCGGCGATTCCGACGTCACGCTGACCACACCCGAGGTCCACATCCTCGTCGGCGAGGTGATCGCGCGTCTGAGCTCGGCGAGCACCGATCTCGCCGAGTTGTTCGACCACGTCGGGCTGCGCCGCGACGGCGGCTACGACCCGCAGGGCCTCGACCGGCTCGTGCTCGACACGGCCCAGGCCGTCCGCGACTCGATCGACAGCGCATCCGCCGCCCTGGCCGCTGCCATCCGGCGTCTCGCCGGACTCGGCGGCACGGGAACCGAGCTGACCCGAACGGTCGACACGGCGACCATCCAGCTCGATCTGGCAACACGCTCGATCGCCATCGCGGTCAGCCCTCCGGCCGGTGGGCTGGTCCCCGCGGGCATCAGCGTGCATGCCGACCCGGGCGGCCTCGACGTCACCGCGAGCCTGGGCGAGGTCGACCCGGTGGCCGGCGGCATCGCGCTCGCGGCCGGCATCCAGACGACCGGTGCGTCGGTCACGTCCGAGCTGTGCCTGCGTCATCGCCTGCCGGGTGAGCTCGCCGATGTCGAGCTGACCCCGGCCAACCTCACGGCGTCGGCGCTCACCACGGTCGCCGGCCGACTCGTCAGCGCGGCCCTCGTGCGCGGCCTCGTCGAGCATCTACGCGGTCGGCTCACCACCGACGCCCGCACCGCCATCGAGGCGATCCTCGACGGGCTCGAACTGCTCACCGACGCGCCGATCGGCGGTCAGCGTGGGGTCCGCGTGCCCTGGGCGATGCTCGCCGACCCCGGCGGCTGGCTCACGCGAGTCGCGTCGCCGTGGATCGCCGACCCGTTCGCACAGGCGATCGGAGTGCTCGATGCACTGCGCCCGATCGTCGCGCCCACCGCGGCTCCGGGCGAGGTCGGCTGGCCTCTCGGCCCCGACGTCACGATCGGCTACGCGGTCGCCGACGGGCGTCTCCAGCTCACGGCCTCGGTCGCCGCGCAGCACGACCTCGACGGGGCCGATCTGCGGACCACGTTCACCGGCGGGATCTCGCTCGCACCCGATGGACTGGTCGCACCCACGATGGGAGCGGCGGTCACCTTCGACGGCAACGGCGTGCGCGTCGCCGTCGACCCGCAGCCGCGCATCGACCTGGTCCGGCCGGCACCGGCAGCTCCCGTGCCGATCCTGCCCGCCGGCGCCGGGCTGGCCGGCCTGCTCGACACCGCCGCCGGAATGGCGATCCCCCTCCTCCTCAACGCGGTCATCGACGAACGCGACAACGCGGCGGCCTCGCTGCGGCGCGACGTCGCACGTGTGGTGTTCGATCTCGGGACCGGGCTCGACCTGC
>NZ_BAOL01000351.1 GCF_000350145.1 Ilumatobacter nonamiensis YM16-303
GCGCACGGAGCGCCGGACAAGTTCACGAGAACGGAAGGTTGGGGTCGGCTGGGGGGTCATGAGAGGAGGCCCAGTTCTCTGAGGAGTTCGACGGCCCGGGGTGCGGCGTCGGGGCCGTGACCGAGGATCACCGTCTCCGACACCTTCTCCTCCGGGCGGTCGAGACGGACCTTGGTCTGGCCGCCCGGAGCGGCATCGGAGGTCGTGACGTCGACGGCGAGCTTCTTCGACGCGAGCCGCCCGCGCATCGTCGGGTAGCGCGGCCAGGTGATCCCCTCCTTCACGCCGATCGCGCACGGCATCGGCAGGCGGTACACCTCGAAGCCGCGGTCGGTCTCGCGCCGCGCTTCCAACGTGGTCCCGTCGTCGGCGATCTCGATCCCCTTGATCGCGTTGACCATCGGACGGTCGAGGGCCCGAGCGACTCGGACACCGACCTGGAAGCCGCCCGTGTCGGCGGACTCGTTGCCGAAGATCATGACGTCGAACGCACCGTCGGCGTCCTCGATCGACCGGATCGCGTCGGTCAGGGCGCGTGCGGTCCGTTGCGGATCCCAGTCCATCGAATCGACGTCGACCAAGGTCGCCTTCGAGATTCCGATCGACGCTGCCCACCGACATTGCTCGTCGGCGTCGGACGTCCCGAGCGTCAGCACGTGCGACTCGCCTCCGTGCGCCTCGATCAACTGCACGGCGAGTTCGAGCGCACACTCCTCGTGGGGCGACATCGTGTGACCGAGGTTGGTTGCGTCGACCTGTTGGCCATCGTCGGTGATGTTGATCTTCGCGCCGGGGGCGGGCACCCGCTTCACGCACACCAGCACCCTCATCGGTCCGCTCCCGCGCCATTCCGTGTCAGACACCCGATGGTTCG
>NZ_BAOL01000350.1 GCF_000350145.1 Ilumatobacter nonamiensis YM16-303
TCGATCACGTGGATCACACCGTTGCTGGCCTCGATGTCCGTGGTGACGACGTTGACCTCGTTGCCCGCGGCATCGGTCAGCGACACCGCACCGTCATCGCCGACGTTCACGGTGAACGTGCCGCCCTGGACCGTCTCGACCTCCTGGCCGTCCA
>NZ_BAOL01000349.1 GCF_000350145.1 Ilumatobacter nonamiensis YM16-303
ACATCGTGAGCGTCCAGTTGATGATCTTGACGCCCGTGGGCACCGCGATCGCCATGGTGGCGACCGAGAACACGGCGACCGACACCGGACCGAGACCGGAGGCGAACATGTGGTGCGCCCACACTCCCCAGCCGACGAAGCCGATGGCCGCACCCGAGAAGACGACGAACGGGTAGCCGAAGAGCGGCTTCTTCGAGAAGACCGGGAGCACTTCGGACACGATGCCGAACGCCGGCAACACGATGATGTACACCTCGGGGTGACCGAAGATCCA
>NZ_BAOL01000348.1 GCF_000350145.1 Ilumatobacter nonamiensis YM16-303
CCACCCGCGTCGGAAGTTGTAGTCGGCGATGATGAAACCACTGCCCTTCGAGCCGGCGTTGACGAATCGTGCGAATCCTGTCGAGGAGTTGTAGTAGAGGATTTCGTCGCGATCGTCGCCGTCGAGGTCGACGTTGGTGATGGAGGTCCACCCGCGTCGGAAGTTGTAGTCGGCGA
>NZ_BAOL01000347.1 GCF_000350145.1 Ilumatobacter nonamiensis YM16-303
CCCGCCGGTGAGGCGGACCTCGGGATAGAGCAACCACGAGTTGTCGGTGAGCTGGGCCTGGATGAGGAACAGGCCCTCGACGGTCGAGAATCGAGCGAGCAGCCCGATCTCGAGCGACACGAGCGCGACCTGCGGCCGGGGCAGGGCCAGGCGCGCCAACCCGAACAGGTTGATCTCGAGGCCGGCGCCGAACGACACGGACACCACGGCGATGCCGTCGACGAGCGCGAAGCTGTTGAAGCTGATCCCGGCCGCGAACCAGAAGTTGCCCGCCTGAGGCGGGAAGTACTCGGCGAGTTCGCGCAGCTCCTGGAGCGGGCTCTCGCTCGCGGTTGCGGCCGGGTCGAGCGCCTTGATGAACGGGTACTCGTCGAACCGGGAGAGGTCGTCGGGCACCCGCAGGCCGCGGTTGATGCCGAGGCCGCCGCCGATGCCGGTGAGGAAGAACGCGGGCGGGCCGCCGATCGGGCCGTTGACGGCGCCGAACACGAAGAACGAGGGCGAGCCGTTGTCGTCGGTGTAGCCGCCGAACAGCGAGAGGCCGTACACGCCGAACCGGCCCATGAGCATGCCGACGTAGCCGATCTGGCCGTCGAGGTCGGTGCGCAACAGCCCGCCCGAGATCGAGACACCCGAGAAGTCGGCCGACACCGCCAGGCCTTGGAGATCGACCTTCCACTGCTCGAGGTCGAAGAAGTCGCCGCCGAGCCAGTGCAGACCGAGCCGGTCGACCTCGGCGGACAGGCCGAAGATCGAGACCCGCGCGTCGAACAGCAGCGACAGCCCGGTGATCGTGCCGTCGGCCTCGGTGACGTCGATGCCGAACTGAGACAGGTAGAGCGGGCCGAGCTGGCGTTGGACGACCACCCACCACGGACCCGGTGGGTCGCCGGCCCGGAACGTGATGCCGAGATCGCCGCCGGGTGGCGCCTGGATCGCCAGCGCGGGGCTGAACGACGGCCGCGCCGCCGGGGTCGCGGAGTCGGCGGCATCGCTCATCAGGTTGTTCGCCACGGCATTGTCGCCGCCGCCGGCCGTCGGCGTGAACGCGACGCCATCGAGTTGGACGTGCAGTCCGGCTCCGACGCCCGCGGGTGCCGCCTCGCCGTAGACGTGGACACCGATCGCATCGACCGAGAGCACGCCGACATCGAGCAGCGGACCCGATGTCTTGGCGATGCGCAGCCCGAGCCCGGCGATGGCCACGCTCGGTTCGAGCGAGAACGTGGGGTTCGCGAGTGTGCCGCCACGTTCGACCAGCAGGATCGACAGGCCGGGTGCGACCGTGGAGTTGATCCAATCGGCGACGATCTCGATGGCGACCGTCGGGTCGCTCGAACCCAGGTCGATCCGCTGGCCCGGCGCCAGGGACACGAACACCCCGGCCCGGGTGCCGTCGCCGGTGAACCCGATCTCGACCGCGGAGTCGATCGTGAGTTTGATGTTCTCGGCGGCCAGGTTGAACCCGAGCAGATACAACCGGTCGAGCAGCGCGCTTGGGTCGCCGAGATCGCGGAACAGTTGCGGGTCGATCGTGGTGGTGCCGGCGGTGAAGATCACGCCGTCGAGCACGTCGGCGACGGTCTGGCCAACGGGGTCGAGGGCGTCGAGCGCGAGCCCGATCGCCATCGAGCCGGCCACCGACACCAGTGCGGTCGCCACCGCCTCGAGGTCGGCGTTCTCCGACTCGGAGAAGAGCTTCGGGTCGGCCGGGTCGGGCGTGGTACGCGTGACCACGACGACGCGCGGCGCAGCGCCGTCGAGCCCCCAGCGGAACTGCACGCTCTCGGCACCGACGCCGTCGGTTGCCAGACCGATGCCGATCAGTCGATCGACCCCGGACGCGGTGATGCCGACCCGGGCCGTGGCGACGGGCACGAGTTCGATTCCGGCGCCGACGGCGATGGGGACCGCATCGAAGCGCACGCGGAGCTCGGCGCCGTCGGTGGTCAGTCGCAGCCGTTCGACGGTGATCGTGCCGACGTCGTCGATCGCGAGCGCGCCGCACAGCTCGATCGCCGGCGTGGCGCCGGTCGCATCGAGGATCACCGAGGCCGCGGCGGTGGCGCCGAAGTCCAGGCGCAGCACGCCGGCGACGGTGTTGACCGCGGCGACGACGGCGCCGTTCGGGTCGATCGCCTGCGCGAGGTTGGCGCCGGCCGCCACCACGAGATTCCCGGTTCGAGCGAGCAGGGCCGCCACCGGATCGGCTGCGAACGCGGTGATCTTGGCGGCGGTGAACCGATCGGCCTCGAGCAGGTCGAGCCCG
>NZ_BAOL01000346.1 GCF_000350145.1 Ilumatobacter nonamiensis YM16-303
GCGCTCCGTGCGCGAACTGTTCACGAGATCGCTAATTCTCCCGGTCAGTTGCCGGCCATCGCTCGGTCGCCCTGGGTCTGTCGGAGCCACCGCTTGAAGAGATCGTGGATCGAGCGCGCCCCGACGAGTGAGTCGTCGTCGGGTTGCTCGAGTCCGGCGGGCGCCAGCACGAACGGGTGACTCTGCCGGCCGCCGAGCCCACCGTGGAACCCGATCAACGGTTCGAACGCGGCACCCTCGTCCGTGTCGGGGTCGTAGAAACTGTTGACCAACAGGTCGGGGCAGTTGTCGAAGCTGCTCGTGCGCCGGAGGTGATCGGCACAGTGCGGGCCGAACACGGCCAACGGATCGTCGCCGTCCACACGGCCGGTGTCGAGATGATGGGCTCCCGACGGACCGAGCACCACGTCACCGTCGATCTCGTCGCGGACGAGCACGAGACCGACCCCCGGGTGTCCGCGCACGCCGTCGATGAGACCTGGATGGTCGGCCTCGATCTGCTGGCGGGTCGCGCGCCCCTCGATGTCGGTGAACGACACCAATCCGAGGTTGCCCGACGCGAGCACGATCACCCTCTCGTCATCGACCTCGACGTTGTGCTCCGTCGCGGGACCGATCGCGACCTCCCCGTGGGCCGTCTTCTTGCGCGTCGCGGCCTTCACCGCGGTACCCAGGGGCGACGGATCGGCAGCGGCGTCGGTGAGCAGGCCGTTGACGTTGTTCCACCCCTCTTCCGCGAGGACCGGTGCGCTCACCCCGCCGCTGGCCAATCGCTCGACCACCGAGTCGAGCGTCTCGCCGTAGCGATCCTCGAAGGTCGCACCCTGCGTCTGACCGTGATCGGCGAGCACGACGACGTAGTAGGGCCGAGGGGCATCGTCGAGCGTCGTCAGCAGCCGCTCCAACTGGTCGTCCGTGCGCCGCAGCGTGTCGAGCGCGTCGGGGGCCAGGATCCCGGAGTGGTGCGCGACCTCGTCATAGCCGACGAGGTCGACGTACGCCGAGGGAACCCCGCGTGCGATGTCGGCGACGAGCACCGCCCAGGTGATCTCGGCGAGCCCGACCGTGGTCGCCGCGCGGAGCAACGGATA
>NZ_BAOL01000345.1 GCF_000350145.1 Ilumatobacter nonamiensis YM16-303
CGACGAAGAAGCCGATGTGCTGACGCCACAGCTCCTTGAAGGCTTCACCGTTCTCCTCGCCGGCGACGGACGCAACCGTCTCCGACAGGCGAACCGTGTTGCCGTCGAGTGTCTCGACCGCAGCCTGGACGTTCGGCTGTTCGAGGTCACCACCGTTCTCGATCGCCTGCTCGAGGGCGATCCCCGCGAGGTAGACGTGCTCCTGCAGCTGGAACGTGAGCGTCGAGCGGGTCATGGCCGGGACGCTGTCGGTCGCGCCGGGGAACATGTCCGGGACTGCGGCGACGATGCCGGTGGCCAACAGGTCGGCGGCACCTTCCATGTGCGCTGCCGCGGCCTGCAGGTCGTCGAACGCCGCCGGGTCGTCGGCAACGATGCCGTCGATCGCCGTCGTCAGCGTTGCGACGTGCTCCGCGAGTCCGTCGACGAGCACGTCGGCCTGGATCTCGCCGCCGGTGATCTCCTCGAAGAACGCACCTGCTGCCTCCTGGTAACCCTCCAGGTCGG
>NZ_BAOL01000344.1 GCF_000350145.1 Ilumatobacter nonamiensis YM16-303
AGTACAACCAGATGTTCACGATGCACGCCACCACGATGGTGTTCCTATTCGTGATGCCGATGGCGGCCGCGTTCGCCAACTATCTGATCCCGCTGCAGATCGGCGCACGCGACGTCGCGTTCCCCCGTTTGAACGCACTGTCCTTCTGGGTCTTCCTGGCCGGCGGACTGTTCCTGAACTCGTCATGGTTCCTTGGGGGCGGTGCCGACGGCGGGTGGTTCATGTATGCCCCCAACTCCGACGTTCCGTTCTCACCCGGCAATGGGATCGACTTCTGGGGACTCGGGTTGCAGATCACGGGCATCGCCTCCCTGGTCGGCGCGATCAACCTGATCGTGACCTGTCTGAACATGCGTGCCCCGGGCATGTCGCTGTTGAAGATGCCGATCTTCACGTGGATGGCCTTGGTGACCCAGTTCTTGTTGCTGTTCGCCATCCCGGTGATCACCGTGGCGCTGTTCCTGCTGATGTTCCAGCGGTCCTTCGATGCGACGTTCTTCTCCGTCGACAAGGGCGCCGATCCGTTGCTGTGGCAGCACTTGTTTTGGATCTTCGGTCACCCCGAGGTGTACATC
>NZ_BAOL01000343.1 GCF_000350145.1 Ilumatobacter nonamiensis YM16-303
CGTGGAGCTAAGGAGAATTGAACTCCTGACCTCATCATTGCGAACGATGCGCTCTACCAACTGAGCTATAGCCCCGAGGGCGACGAAGTGTAGCGGGCCGATCTCGGCGCCCACACCGAACGTCGCCGGCAATCAGACCGGCAATCGGACGGTCAGTCGAGCCAGTCGTCGTACGCCGCACTCGCGACGCGTTGGCGACTCTGCGCGAGCATGTAGACGTATCCGCAGAGCGCCAGCGCCGCGAGCACGAAGCCGTACAGCATCACCGTCGCACCCGTGGTGACGGCGAGGAACAGCGAACACGCCGTGGTGATCACGAGCACGAACAAGACGTTCGACCGACGCTGCTTGGCAGGGTTGCGGACGCCGTGGGGCGGCGTCGGCGCCGATCGCTGTGCAGGTGCCGCAGGACGACGGCGCTCACCGGTGGGGTCACCGTGCGACCGGCGACCGGTCGGAGCGGTGTGGTCGTCGGAGTGGCGCGGCTCCTCGCGAACGGGTCGCGGCTGGCGGTAGCGACCGTCCGCGCGATCGTTGCGGTCACGACGCTGCTCGCGTGCTGCGGGTCGACGCTGGCCACCGGACGGGTCGCC
>NZ_BAOL01000342.1 GCF_000350145.1 Ilumatobacter nonamiensis YM16-303
GCCATCCGGTGTCAGACACCCGATGGCACACCGCCACGACCCGATCGACAGCACGCACTCCGCTGTCCGCGTCCGACCGACCATCGCCGAAGGTCTACGGTCAGATCCCGGGGGACGGCACCGACACGTCACACACGAGGGGAATTCACATGCGACTTCGATTCGGCACCTTCATGGCTCCGTTCCATCCACCCGAGCACAACCCGACGCTCTCGCTCGAACACGATCTCGACCTCCTCGCCCACATGGACGAGCTCGGGTTCGACGAGGCCTGGATCGGCGAGCACCACTCGGCGGGGAGCGAGATCATCGCCTCCCCCGAGATCTTCATCGCGGCCGCTGCGGCACGCACGAAACACATCAAGCTCGGCACGGGCGTCGTCTCGCTGCCGTACCACAACCCGCTGTGGGTGGCCGAGCGAATGGTGCTGCTCGATCACCTCACCCGAGGGCGCATCATGCTGGGTGTCGGCCCCGGCGCGCTTCCCACCGACGCGGCGATGCTCGGCCTGGAGCCGACCCAGATGCGACCGTTGCTCGAGGAGTACATGGAGATCGTGATGCACCTGCTCACGTCCGAGGAGCCGATCAGCTACTCCTCGGATCGGTTGACCTTGAACGACGCACGACTCCACCTGCGTCCGTACTCCGATCCGCTGTTCGACATCGCGGTCGCCGCGGTTGCGTCTCCATCGGGCGCGAAGATCGCCGGCCGCTACGGAGCGGGCGTGCTGTCGCTCGGCGCAACGGTCGCGATCGGCATGGACGTCCTCGCCCACCACTGGACGATCCAGGAGGACGTCGCGGCGCAGCACGACCAGGTCGCCGACCGGGCGAAGTGGCGCCTGGTCGGTCTGATGCACCTCGCCGAGTCCGAGGAGGAGGCTCGCCGCGACGTCGAGTACGGCATCGTCCAGTGGTTCCGCTACTTCCAGAACGTCGCGGCGTTCCCGC
This sequence comes from Ilumatobacter nonamiensis YM16-303, assembly GCF_000350145.1. Lineage (GTDB taxonomy): Bacteria > Actinomycetota > Acidimicrobiia > Acidimicrobiales > Ilumatobacteraceae > Ilumatobacter_A > Ilumatobacter_A nonamiensis. The sequence continues at coordinate 955 of NZ_BAOL01000342.1, forward strand.
AGATGGCCGTCGAAGGTGGCGACATCGACGAGATGGTCGACTTCGTCAACGGCGGACTCGGCGTGATCGGCACTCCCGACCAGGCGATCGAGCAGATCGAGACACTGCTCGAACAGTCGAACGGTGGCTTCGGCGCGTACCTCACGCTCGCCCACAACTGGGCGAACAACGCCGCGACGAAGAAGAGCTACGAGTTGTTCGCCCGCCACGTGATGCCGCGCTTCCAAGGAAGCGTCTCGTCACTGATCAGCGCTGCCGACCGCGCCCAGCAGGCACGACCGGAACTCGCCGAGAAGCAGCTCACCGCTGTCGACGAGGCGACCGCCCGCTACGAGAGCGAGACGTCGAGCCCCGCGTAGGTCACTTCGGGGGCATGCGGATGCCGCCGTCGACGCGAATCGACTCGGCGTTCATGTAGCTGTTCGTGATGCACTCGACGACCATCGACGCGAGCTGCTCGGGATCGCCGAGACGCTTCGGGAACAGCACGCCCTTCTGCAGGTTCTCCTTGAACTGCTCGCTGCCCTCGCCCTCGCCGTAGATCGGCGTGTCGATCAGTCCGGGGGCGACGGTGTTGACGCGGATCCCGGCGGCCGAGAGGTCGCGGGCGATCGGCAGGGTCATCCCGACGACGCCGCCCTTCGACGCGGAGTAGCTCGCCTGGCCGATCTGGCCGTCGAACGCGGCAACCGATGCGATGTTGACGATCGCTCCGCGCTCGCCGTGTTCCATCGGTTCGGCCGTGCTCATGGCCGTGGCGGCGATGCGGATCGCGTCGAACGATCCGATCAGGTTGATCGCGATGACCTTCTTGAAGGCGTCGAGGTTCGCCGCCGATTCGAGCGTGCCGTCACGGCCGATCGTGCGCTGCGCCCAGCCGATGCCGGCCGAGTTGACGAGCACGCGAACGGGACCCATCGACTTCGCCATCTCGACGGCGTTGACGAGGTCGTCGGTGTTGGTGACGTCGACTTTGGCGAACGCGCCGCCGATCTCGTCGGCGAGCGCCGTGCCCGCCTCCTCGTTGAGGTCGGCGATGACGACCTTTGCGCCGCGGTCGGCGAGCATGCGGGCGGTGGCCGCTCCGATGCCGGAGGCCCCACCCGTGACGATTGCACTTGCACCTGTGATGTCCATTCGCCAGACGCTAGATCGCGGGCTCGATTCCGACGCAATCCGGATGGGGGCGTGTCTCTAGGTCCCGTAGTAGAGGAGCTCGTCGGCGCCGCCGTCGAGCTGGACTCCGGTCACGCTGGTCCATCCTGGTCGGAACGAATACTGAGCCAACAACCGACCCGAACCCCGGTGATTCGGATTCATGAACCGCGTGAAACCCGACCTGGCGTCGTAGTACACGATCTCATCGGCGGTGTCGCCGCTCAGTTCGACGCCATCGACGCTCGTCCATCCCCGGCGGAACCAATACTC
>NZ_BAOL01000341.1 GCF_000350145.1 Ilumatobacter nonamiensis YM16-303
TGGCGCGTCAGGTGGGTGTTCCGTACATCGTGTGTGCGTTGAACAAGTCGGACATGGTCGATGACGAAGAGCTTCTCGAACTGGTCGAGCTCGAGGTGCGTGAGCTGCTGACGGAGTACGAGTTCCCGGGCGATGATGCTCCGGTCATCCAAGTCAGCGCCCTGAAGGCGTTGGAGGGTGATGAGGCGGCGCAGGAGAAGATCATGGAGTTGATGGCGGCCTGTGATGAGTTCATCCCGGATCCGCAGCGTGATCTGGACAAGCCGTTCTTGATGCCGATCGAGGATGTGTTCACGATCACGGGTCGTGGCACGGTCGTGACCGGCAAGGTGGAGCAGGGGATCATCCACACCGGCGATGAGATCGAGATCGTTGGTTTGCGTGA
>NZ_BAOL01000340.1 GCF_000350145.1 Ilumatobacter nonamiensis YM16-303
GCGCTCCGTGCGCGAACTGTTCACGAGTTCGGGTCGGGTGGGCCGATGAGCAGGTCGAGCGCGGTGCGGAGATCGGCTGAGTCGACCTCCGAGGCGAACTCCTCGTCGACGATCAGACGGTCGGCCGTCGACGCCAACTCCGGATGGGCGCGGCGCGCCTGCTGCTCCGCACTGCGGCCGGGGAAGTGGCGCAAGGTGAACACCATCGGCAACAGCCGCGCGAACCGGGCGAGACGATCCCCGAGCGGACCACTCGAAGCCGGTGCCCGCTCGGCCGTGACCGGGTGCTGCAGCCACAACTCGTCCATCCCGACGAAGAACTCGTCCTCCGCAGCGAAGTGAACGTGCGCCACCTTCAGTTGCATCGCCGTCGCCGCGCACATCAAACAGGGCTGAAGTGTGGTGTAGAGGTGCAGACCGGCAGCGTTGAAGCGGTCGAGTCCGGCGAACGCGTTCATCTCCGCGTGCGCCGTCATGTTGCCGGACAGGGTCCTCGGTTGAGCGTCACGCTGCGCGACGCGATTTCGACCGACGGCCACGATCGAGTCGTCGGTCGGATCCACCAGGGCCGCACCCACACCGAAGCTCCCCGCCCGGAACGACGCCCACGCCTCGTCGAACACGGTCGTCCACGGTGGCGTCAACTCGCTCATCGCCGTCCATCCTCCCACCCGGCAACTCGTGAACAGTTCGCGCACGGAGC
>NZ_BAOL01000339.1 GCF_000350145.1 Ilumatobacter nonamiensis YM16-303
GATGCAGCGGGCGTTGATCACCCGCGACTTCTCGCTGGCGTACGTCCAGCAGGTCGGCTCGCCCGACACGCCGACGCTCTACAACATCGCCGCCATGTGGTCGGCCCTCGAGGGGTCGATCCTGCTGTGGGGAATCACACTCGCCGCGTTCACCGCTGCCGTGGCATGGCGCTTCCGCAAACGCAACGGGGACGAACTCGTCGGGTGGGCGCTGGTCGTGATGTTCGTCGTCACGGCGTTCTTCGCGATGTTGAGCTTCGGACCGGCGGACGCGTTCGCCGCCGGGGCGACCAACTTCAACCCGGTCGACGCGACCGGCCCGAACCCGCTGCTCCAGAACCACATCCTGGTCCTGTTCCACCCGCCGATCCTCTACCTCGGCTACGTCGGCTTCACCGTCCCATTCGCGTTCGCGATCGCCGCGCTGATCACCGGTC
>NZ_BAOL01000338.1 GCF_000350145.1 Ilumatobacter nonamiensis YM16-303
GATGTACACCTCGGGGTGACCGAAGATCCAGAACAGGTGCTGCCACAGCAACGGGTCGGCACCCGCCTCGACCGAGAAGAACGTCGCATCGAACGAGCGCTGGAACATCAGCAGGAACAGCGCCACCGTGATGACCGGCATGGCGAACAGCAGGAGGAACTGCGTGACCATCGCCATCCAGGTGAAGATCGGCATCTTCATCAGGGACATGCCCGGCGCGCGCATGTTGAGGCACGTGACGATCAGGTTGATCGCACCGACCAGCGAGGCGATCCCGGTGATCTGCAGGCCGAGACCCCAGAAGTCGACGCCGTTCGTCGGTGAGAACGGCACATCGGAGTTCGGGGCGTACATGAACCAGCCGCCGTCGGCGCCGCCACCGAGGAACCACGACGTGTTGAGGAAGATGCCACCGAACACGAACAGCCACAGGCTGAGCGCGTTGAGTCGTGGGAACGCGACGTCACGGGCACCGATCTGCAGCGGGATCATGTAGTTGGCGAACGCGGCGGCCATCGGCATCACGAACAGGAACACCATGGTGGTGGCGTGCATCGTGAACATCTGGTTGTACT
>NZ_BAOL01000337.1 GCF_000350145.1 Ilumatobacter nonamiensis YM16-303
GGAGCCGACCAAGCACCAGTACGACTACGACTCGGCCACGGTGCACGGCTTCCTCGACCGCTATGGCCTGGCCGACGAGTATCGGGTCAACATCGAGGTCAACCACGCGACGTTGGCGGGCCACAGCTTTCATCACGAAGTCGCCTACGCACTCCAGAACGGGATCTTCGGAAGCGTCGATGCGAATCGTGGAGATCCGCAGAACGGGTGGGACACCGACCAGTTCCCGAACTCGGTCGAGGAACTCTCGCTGGCGATGTTCGAGATCCTGCGCGCCGGCGGGTTCACGACCGGTGGCTTCAACTTCGACACCAAGTTGCGCCGTCAGAGCCTGGATCGCAACGACCTGTTCCACGGCCACATCGGGGGGATCGACACGCTCGCCCAGTCATTGCTGGTCGCCGAGCAATTGATCGCCGACGGGACACTCGACGGCGCACGGGAGCAGCGCTACTCGGGTTGGAACCGGGGCCTCGGTCAGCTCATCGGAGCCGAAGGTGCGACGCTGGACTCGATCGCTGAAGAGGTGACCCGCAGCGGTCTCGACCCCCGCCCCGTATCCGGTCGCCAGGAACACTTGGAGAACCACGTGAACCACACCATCTGGGCAACGACATGAGCAACGTCTTCGTGCCATCGGGTGTCAGACACCCGATGGCAC
>NZ_BAOL01000336.1 GCF_000350145.1 Ilumatobacter nonamiensis YM16-303
TCCACCTGCCGAAGACGCCCGAGACGCTGGGCCTGATCAATCGTGATCTGCTCGTGAAGGCGAAGCCGTCGCTGCGCGTCGTCAACGTCGCGCGCGGTGGGATCGTCCACGAGCAGGATCTCGCCGACTGCATCTCCGATGGCATCATCGCCGGTGCGGCTCTCGACGTGTTCTCGACCGAGCCGATGACCGAGTCGCCGCTGTTCGGTCTGCCGTCGGTCGTCGTCACCCCGCACCTCGGTGCGAGCACGCGTGAGGCGCAGGACAAGGCCGGCGACACGATCGCCACGATGGTCGAGCTCGCGCTCGCCGGCGACTTCGTCCCGTTCGCGGTCAACGTGAACGCGGCCGAGGCGAACGAGACCGTGCGTCCGTTCCTGCCGCTCGCCGAGCGGTTGGGCAGCATGTTCCAGTCGCTCGTCGGTGCGACTCCGGACGTGCTCGAAGTGTGTGTGGAGGGCGAGATCGCCGGCTACGACACGCGCATCGTCGAACTCGCGGTGTTGAAGGGATACTTCGGATCGATCACCGAGGATCCCGTCACCTACGTCAATGCTCCGCAGCTCGCGAAGGACCATGGCCTGAGTGTGCGTGAGGTGAATTGCGCCACGTCGGCCGACTACGTCAACCTGCTCACGGTGAGCGGGGGCGGGCATTCGATCAGCGGCACGCTTTCGGGCCCGCGGGCGGGACAGCGCGTGACCAACATCGACGGTGTCACGTTCGACGTGCCGCCGGTCGACAACATGGTCATGATCACCAACGACGACCGCCCCGGCGTGATCGGGACGGTCGGCACGTTGCTCGGCGAGGCCGGAGTGAACATCAACGACATGGATGTGAGCCGCACCGAGGACGAGAAGGCGGTCATGCTGATCGCCCCGACGAAGCCCGTAGCCCGAGAAGTCCTCGACGATCTCCGCGCAGCGCCGGGCATCGTGCAGGTCGCCACCCTCTCCGCCTGACACGTCCATCACGATCCGCGTTCTCGTGAACAGTTCGTGCACGGAGCGCCGGAACTGTTCACGAGAAC
>NZ_BAOL01000335.1 GCF_000350145.1 Ilumatobacter nonamiensis YM16-303
GCGCTCCGTGCGCGAACTGTTCACGAGAACGAGCAGTTGCGGGTTCAGCCCCTCGGGTTCTGGAGGGCGGCGATGCGCGCGTCGAGCGGAGGGTGCGACGAGAACAGCTTGCGAATTCCCTCGCCTTTGCTCGGCCGGATCCCGAAGGCGGCGACCTCGTCGGGAAGATCGTCCTCGAGGCTCTGGCGTTGGAGCGCTTGGAGTGCCGACACCATCTGCGCGCTGCTCGTGAGTCGTGCCGATCCGCTGTCGGCGCGGAACTCGCGGTGACGGCTGAACCACATCACGATCATCGTGGCGAAGAAGCCGAGCACGACCTGGAGTGCCATCACGACGACGAAGTAGATCCCCGCGCCGCCGCGACCGTCGCGCGAGATCGCGCTGATGATCACGTTCGCGAGGATGCGTGAGATGAGGATCACGAAGGTGTTGACCACGCCCTGGATGAGCGTGAGTGTCACCATGTCGCCGTTGGCGACGTGTGCGACCTCGTGCGCGAGGACGGCCTCGACCTCGTCCGGCTTCATCTGCTGGAGCAGTCCGACGCTCACGGCGACGAGCGCGTCGTTGCGCTTGGCTCCGGTCGCGAACGCGTTCGGTGCCGGGTGGTCGAAGACGGCGACCTCGGGGGTCTCGATGCCGGCATCGCGGGACAGGCGGGCGACGGTGTCGACGAGCCATCGCTCGGTGTCGTTCTGTGGGGTGACGATCGTGACCGCTCCGGTCGACCGCTTGGCGATCTTCTTCGACATTGCGAGCGAGATGAACGACCCGCCGAAGCCGAACAGTGCGGCGAAGATCGTGAGGCCCACCAGGCCCTGCGGGTTGATCCCGAACAACGACGCGATGATCGTCAGCAGGGCGATCACGGCCACGTTGGTCCCGATCAGCAGGGCGATGCGCGTCGCGAATCCACCGATCTTCTTGGGCTGGCCGGTCGTCAGTTGGTTCGTCTCCATCGCTTCCTCTGGTCGAATTGGGGGGAAGGTCAGGATATCTGCCCTGGCTGAAGCCGGGTTCAGACGAGGTAGTGGCGAACGGCCAGGCGTTGCGCGGAATCGTCGCCGGGAACCGCGAGTTGAGCGACGACGCGCAGCGCCGGCCACTCGGCGGGCGACAATTGCTGATACTCGAACGTCAACTCGCCCGCCGATGGGTGGGCGAAGCGACGCAGCCGGGTCTCGAAGTCGGACACGTCGTGCTCGGGCCACCATTCGGCGAACGCGTCGCTCTCGGCGGTCAGCAGGTCGACCAGTTCGACCATGGCCGGGTCGTGGCGGAGCGACGAGGTCGCCGACCGGAACTCGGCCAGCGCCTGGCGGGCATGAATGTCCCAGTCGATGATGAGGTCGCGCGTCGTCGGGTCCGCGAACAGCACCCACAGCAGGTTGCACCGAGTCCCCTCGAGCTCGGCGAGCCGGGGGTAGAGCCGCTCCTGGGCATCGTTCCACGCCACGAACTCCCAGTGCGGTCCGAGCACGTATGCAGGTGCGGGCATGAGCGCGTCGAGCAGTCGGACCAACGCGCTCGGAGCCTCCTTCGGGGCTTCGATGGTGGTCGTGCCCGGATCGGTGAGCGCGAGAAGGTGCGCCTGGCCGGCTTCGTCGAGGCGCAAGGCGCGCCCGATCGCGAGGAGCACGTCATCGGACGCATTGATCCGGCGGCCCTGTTCGAGCCACGTGTACCAGGTGACCGAGACGCCCGCGAGGAGCGCGACCTCCTCGCGGCGAAGCCCCGGCGTGCGGCGGCCCCGACCGCTCGGGAGACCGACCTGGTCCGGACGGATCGACTCCCGTCGGGCACGCAGGAACTCGGCCAACTCCTGGCGATGATCCCCCGAACCCATCGGTGCATTCTCGCATCACGCGTCGCGCGGGCCGTGCCCGATGGGTGGTGGCGTCGCTTCCCGGTTCGATGCGCGGGCGAACCCAATACGATCGAACGCGTGACCCAACTCGTCGATGCCTCCGATTTCGATCTCGACGCGATGCTCGACGACCTCGCCGAACTCGTGAACATCGAGTCGCCGTCGCTCGATCTCGACGCGCTCGCCACGTCGGCTCGGACGGTCGCGTCGATGATCGAGCGTCATCTCGGAGGAACGTGCGAGCTCGTCGAGAGTCCCGCCGGGCCGCACGTGCACTGGAAGGGCGGCGGCGACCCGCAGGTGCTGATCCTCGGGCATCACGACACCGTCTTCCCGATGGGCACGCTCGCACAGCGACCGTTCGACGTGACCGACGGCGTCGCGACCGGTCCGGGCGTGTTCGACATGCTCGGCGGCATCGTCCAGTCGCTCCACGGGATGAGTCGCCTCGACGACGTGTCGGGCGTCGAGATCCTGTTCAGCGCCGACGAGGAGGTCGGCTCCGTGCACTCTCGTGACCTGATCGAGGAACGGGCGCTCGCATGTGGGAACGTGCTGGTGCTCGAACCGTCGGCCGACGGTGGTGGCCTGAAGACCGGGCGCAAAGGGTGCGGAACGTTCGAGGTCCTGGTCGCCGGTCGGGCGGCGCACGCGGGGCTGGAGCCCGAGAACGGTGTGAACGCCCTGGTCGAGGCCGCTCATCAGGTGTTGGCGATCAACGAGATCGGACGCCCGGATGTCGGCACGACCGTCACGCCCACGGTGGCGACCGCCGGCACGACCGACAACGTCGTTCCGGCCGAGGCGCGCATCAAGGTCGATGTCCGAGTGGAATCTGCAGCCGAGAAGCAACGGGTGGAGGCGGCGATGGCGGCGCTCACGGCCGTCGACGAATCGGCGAGCCTCACGGTGACCGGGGCCGTCAACCGGCCGCCGATGCCCGAGTCCGCGTCGGCGACGCTGTTCCCGATCGCTGTGCGGGTGTCGCCCGGGATCGAAGGGTTCGCCGTCGGCGGAGGCAGCGACGGCAACTTCACCGCCGCTCGCGGCGTCGCGACGCTGGATGGTCTCGGCGCGGTCGGTGGGGGAGCACATGCGGATTCCGAGCATGTGATCGTCGAGACGATGCCTGCCCGTGCCGCTCTCGTGGCGAACCTCGTCGCGGGGATCCTCGCGACGCCCGACCAGGAGTGACGTCCGATCAGGAGTGACGCCATCGAACCACGGCGCCTCGCGGTCGAATAGGGTCACGCCCGATGCTCGTGAATGCACGGCGATACGCAGACGGGTCGTTCGAAGAAGGTGACCTGGACCGTCTCGTCCGCAAGGCGCACCAGGACGGAGGATTCGTGTGGGCCGGCGTGCATGACCCCGGCTCGGCCGAACTGAACGAACTCTTCACCGTGTTCGGACCGCATCCGCTGGCGGTCGAGGACGCGGTCACCGCCCGGCAACGACCGAAGTTCGAGCGCTACGACGACTGGTCGTTGCTGGTGCTCCACACGGCGCACTATGTCGACGACCCCGAGACCGTCGAGTTCGGCGAGATCCAGGTGCTGTGCGACCACGTTTCGGCAGTCGTCATCCGGCGTGGCGCCCCGACACCGCTCGTCGCCGCTCGACGGCGGCTCGAAGCGCGTCCCGAGGCGGTCGCCGACGGCCCCGTGTCGGTGGTTCACGGCGTGATCGACGAGGTCGTCGACTCCTACGACGCGGTGCTCGCCGGACTCGACGACGACGTGAGCGAAGTCGAGTTGGCGGTCTTCGCCGAGGACGATCGGGGACGCGACGCCGACCTGGTCGAGCGGATGTACTTCCTCCAGCGCGAGATGCTCCGCCTGCACCGGGCATTCCAACCGCTCGGCACGGCGATCGCTGCGCTGCGCGCCGACCCACTGGTGAAGGGACGCCCCGACTGGGATGCCTACTTCCGCGACGTAGTCGACCACCTCTTGCGCCAGATCGATCAGCTGCACACGCTGCGCGACCTGATCGCCAGTGCGCTCGCCGCCAACGCCACCCAGGTCGGCCTGCGCCAGAACGACGACATGCGCAAGATCTCGGCGTGGGTCGCGATCGCGGCGGTGCCCACGATGATCGCCGGGATCTACGGCATGAACTTCGACAACATGCCCGAGCTGGACAACCGATTCGCCTATCCGATCGTGCTGGTGGTGATGGTCACCGCGTGCCTGGGGCTCTACCGGGCGTTCAGGCGCAGCGGCTGGCTCTGACGGGCTCAACTCGCCAGTCGTGACGGCGGTCCGGTGGTCATGATCGTCCCGTCGGGAAGATGCACGGTGAGTTCTCGGTGCGGGCCGAGCTTCACCTGCCAGTCGGCGTCGTGAATCTTGTGGTGATG
>NZ_BAOL01000334.1 GCF_000350145.1 Ilumatobacter nonamiensis YM16-303
GTTGCTCTATCCCGAGGTCCGCCTCACCGGCGGGTTCGCGTTCGCGGTGTGGTGGAAGGGCCAGAACGCCGGCCAGTTCGTGTTGACGCTCGGCGGCTACCACCCGAGCTTCTCTCGGCCGGGCTACCCCGACGTCCCGCGCCTCGGCCTCGAGTGGCGGGTCAGCGACGCGATCGTCATCAAGGGCGGCTCGTACTTCGCGCTCACCTCCGAGGCGTTGATGGCGGGCGTCGAAGTCGAGGTCAGCGCCGACTTCGGGTTCGTGTGGGCGAAGGTCGCGTTCGGCGCCAACGCGATCGTCTACTTCGACCCCTTCTACTTCATGGCCGATGCGTACGCCCGGATCTCGGCGGGGCTCAAGATCAAGACGTTCCTCGGAACGATCCGCATCAGCATCTCGATCGGTGCGCGGATCGAGGTCCAGGGTCCGGACTTCCACGGAAAGGCGACGTTCGAGATCGGGCCGTGCGACGTGAGCGTGCCGTTCGGCAACTCGGCCGAACACCCGGGCAACTTCGTCACGTGGGCCGAGTTCGTCCCGAAGTACCTCGAGGAGGTGTCGAGCGGAACCGCGCGAGCGGTTTCGGGGATCACCGGGAAGGGCACGCTGCCGGCGGCGACCGACGGCGACACGTCGGCGCCGTCGTCCGACGGAACCCGGAACCGGCCCTTCGAGGTGTTCGCGGAGTTCGAGATCCAGGTCGTCACGACCGTGCCGACCACCACGTTCCGTTTCGGCGCCACCGACCGAGACGTCACGCCGGTGCGGTCGGACGGGTCGACCGCGGCGCTCGGGTTGAGCCCGATGAACGCCGGGGACCTCGACTCGATCCTCGACTTCACCCTCGCGCTCGCCAACGCCGCCGGCACCTACGTCGACCGCACGGCGGACCTGGTCCCGCTGGTGTCGGGCATGGTCCAGGACACCACGGAGACCGACGGGCCGACCTTCGGCGTCGACGCGTTCCCGCTCGGCGTGTGGGGCCAGCCCGAGGATCCCGACCAACCGAGCCAACCGATCCCGAAGGGCGAGGTCGTGTTCGCCGGCAACCGGGTCAAGCTCGTCGCCACGGCCAGTCTCGACAACGCGACCGGCCCGCCGATCGACTACTACCGCGTCGAGAGTGGCCGGCGTCCGCTGCCGCTGCTCGCTGCCGGCAACGCTCGGGCGCTGATGATCGCCGAGTCCGCCGCGCTCGGCATCGACCGGCAGACGGCCACGGTCACCGAGGCGCTCGACCTGGCCGAATCGATCTTGTTCCGGGACCGCTCCGACACGTCGCTCGACGGGGTGGTCGGCATCGGTGCCCGCAGCAACGTCGGACGGCGCGCGTACCGCCAGACGCGGAGCGCACCGCCGCTGTTCGGGTCGCTCGCCGAGGGCATCCTGTCGACGAACGACGCCAACCGGACCGCGGCGCGGATGGACGAACCGACCCCGTCGATCGGCCGGACGCCACGCGCCCCGTTCGTGACGGGGTATCTCGCGAACGGCGCAGGCGTCCAGCTCGCCACCACCACGACCACGGTGGCCGACGGTCGGATCAAGCGGCGCCCGGCTCCCGGCACCGACTCGGTGCGCGGCCGGTTGGGTCGCTCGTTGCCGATCAAGTTGACACCGACCGCCGCCCCGGGCGTGATCGCCGAGCAGACCGTCAACCTGCGCGGGGCGGCGCCGCGCACGGCGCCGAGTTCGCTCGGCGCGTC
>NZ_BAOL01000333.1 GCF_000350145.1 Ilumatobacter nonamiensis YM16-303
GCGCTCCGTGCGCGAACTGTTCACGAGAACGTGCCATGGGAGGCGATCGTGGCGGGTCTCGGTACCGTTCGGACTTCGGCACCCGCGCCCGATCGGACACGTTCGTCCCGTCACGTGAGCGACGCATCGACGTCGCCATGACGAAAGGCCCGATTCCGATGCCACGATTCTCTGCCGACCTGCTGACGCATGTTGCGTCGCACCACGGTGTCGTCACGACCCGACAGATGCTCGACGACGGGGTGACCCGTCACGCGATCGCCCATCTGTCCCAGGAACGCATCCTCAAGCGACTCCACAACGGCGTGTACCTCATCGCCAGTTCACCGCTCACGTTCGAGGCGCGTTGCGTCGCGGCGTGCCAGGCGGATCCGGAGGCGGTGATCACGGGTCCCGCGGCCGCTCGGTTGTGGGAGTTCCGACACGTGTTCCAGCCGCGCGTTCCCGAGGTCCTGGTCCGCCACGACCGGACGCCGATCACCTCGGGTGTCACGCTCCGCAGGACGAATGTGCTCACCGCCGAGGATGTCGTCGTCCGCACCGACGGGATCCGCGTCGCGAGCCCACCGCGAGCATGGTTCGACTGCGCATCACAACTGGGCGACGAGAAGTTCGAGATGCTCACGGAATGGGTGCTCGACCGCCACGACGATGTCGCGACGCTGTTTCGGACCGTGCGCCGCCTCGACACTCGGGGTCGCCCCGGTCTCGCACGGGTTCATCGCGTCCTGTCGCAACGACCCGCGTGGCAGAAGCCGGCACAGTCGGGCCTGGAGACCAAGGTGCTGTCCGCGCTCCGTCGGGCCGGACTCCGTGGCCTGACGAACCAGCATCCGATTCGACTGCCGAACGGGGTCGTGATCCATGCGGACATCGCCGACCCCGCGATCGGTTGGGCACTCGAGATCGACCACGTCACCTGGCACGGCGGTCGTTTCGAAGCCCAGCGTGACAAGGCTCGGGATCGTCAGGCACGCACAGCCGGGTGGCTCGTCGACTGCGTCACGGATCAGGCGCTGAAGGACGACTTCGACCGGGAGATCGCCGACGTCGTCGAGAGCCACGCACTGCGCGCCGTCGAGCGCGCCGCCTGACCGCTCCGCCACCGCCGTTCTCGTGAACAGTTCGCGCACGGAGC
>NZ_BAOL01000332.1 GCF_000350145.1 Ilumatobacter nonamiensis YM16-303
ATGATGCACGACTTCAACGTCACCCGGAACCACGTCGTGTTCATGGACCTTCCGGTGTGTTTCAACCTCGACCTGCTCGGAAGCGGATTCCCGTTCAGCTTCAACCGCGACGCCGGCGCGCGGCTCGGGGTGATGCCCCGCAACGGCACCAACGCGGACGTCCGCTGGTTCGAGATCGATCCGTGCTACGTGTTCCATCCGGTCAACGCACACGAGGACGGCAACATGATCGTGCTCCACGTGTCGCGTCAGGACGAGGCGTTCGGAACCAGCAACGACGACTACGCCGAGGTCGGACGCCTCTGGAAGTGGACGATCGACCTCGATACCGGCACGGTCACGGAAGCGCAGATCGACGACCGACCCGGCGATTTCGGCCGCGTCGACGACCGGATGATCGGCCTCGACGCGCGGTACGGATACCTCATGGCGCTGGCGGGTGAGGGCAACTCCGAGGAGCCCGTGTACGGATCGGCGCTCTGGAAGTACGACCTGACGACCGGGACGTGTACCGAGCACCACCTCGGCGACGGGGTGCGCGGCGCCGAGCCGGTCTTCGCCGCGGCGTCGGCCGATTCCGGCGAGGACGAGGGATGGGTGATCAGCCTCACGCACGACACGTCGTCCGACCAGTCCCGCCTGATCATCGTCGATGCCCAGGACTTCTCCGCTCCGCCGGTCGCAACGGTGCATCTGCCCCGGCGGGTGCCGTACGGTGCTCATGGGAGCTGGGTCCCCGATACCGCGATGGTCTGAGGTCGTGCGGTGACCTAGCGTGCGACGGTGATGGCCGCTCACCCGTTCCTCCACCCTTTCGCCTCACCGACGCAACCCGAGTCGGACTTCGTCGACATCGTCGGTGGCTCGGGCGCGATCGTGACCGACGCCAACGGGAACGACTACATCGATGCGCTCGGCAGCCTGTGGTACTGCCAGATCGGTCACGGCCGCGTCGAGATGCGCGACGCCATCGTCGCGCAACTGGATCGGATCGCCGGGTACAACGTGTTCGATCCGTTCACCAACGGACCGGCGGCTCGACTCGCCGAGATGATCGCCGACGTGGCGCCGATGCCGGACGGGCGAGTGTTCCTCGCGAGTTCTGGATCGGAAGCCATCGACACGGTCCTGAAACTCGCACGGCTCACGCATCAACGGCGCGGCGATCACGACCGGCAGATCATCGTGCGGCGCACCGGCGGATACCACGGCACGAACTTCGGGGGAACCTCCGCTCAAGGCATCGCGCCGAACCGCGAGGGTTGGGGTGACCTGGTGCCGCACTTCATCGAGGTGCCGAGCGACGATGTCGAGGCACTCGCCACGGTGTTCGCCGAACATGGCCCCCGAATCGCCGCCTTCCTCACCGAACCGGTGCAAGGCGCGGGTGGCGTACTCATGCCGCCCGACGGATATCTGGCGTCCGCTCGTCGCTTGTGCGACCAACACGGCGCGCTCCTGATCCTCGACGAGGTGATCTGCGGATTCGGCCGGACCGGGAACTGGTTCGGTGCACAGACCTTCGACGTCGCGCCCGATCTGATCACGTTCGCGAAGGGTGTCACGTCGGGGTACCTCCCGCTGTCCGGAGTGGTCGCCGCGCGTTCTGTGTGCGACACGCTGGAATCGAGCGACGAGATGCTCCGCACCGGATACACGTACTCGGGTCATCCGACATGCGCGGCGGCCGCGATCCGCAACATCGAACTGATCCGCGACGAGGGGCTGTGCGCGCGTGCGGAACACATCGGCAACGAGTTCGTCGCGGGTTTCGAGGCCATGCAGTCCGACGGTGTGATCGGCTCCTTCCGCGGCGTCGGCGCGATCTGGGCGATCGACGTCGGGCACGATGCCCTGTCACTCCGATCCCGGCTCCTCGATCGGGGAGTCGTGGTGCGAGGCATCGGGACGGCGATCGCGCTGTGCCCGCCCCTGGTGATCACCGACGAGCAGATCGCCTCGGTCATCGACACGATCACCGACGTCCTCGCCAGTCGCTGAGTGCCCACGGGCTTCCACGAGTTGTCACCGCTGTGACGTCCGGTCGGTCCGACACTCCGGCACGGCACTATCGTCCGCCGGATGGCGCGTCACGACTACCACCAATACCTCAAAGCGGTTCCGCTCTTCGCGAACGTCGACGACGATGACCTCGACGTGATCGGCGCGGCGGTCACCGAGTTGTCGTTCGACGGAGGCGAGGTACTGATGCGGGCCGGCAGCTCGGCGCGCGAGATGGTGATCGTGCTCGAGGGTCAGCTGTCCGTGCTGTTCGGTGACACCGAGATCGCCACGATCGACGCCGGTGGCTTCGCGGGCGAGATGGGCTTGCTCGCCGGGATGCCGCGCAATGCGACGGTCACGGCGAAGGTTCCCACCCGGCTCCTCCACATCGACTCGCGCTCGTTCGACAACGTGCTCAACGAAGCGCCGCAGATCGCCGTCGCGATGCTGCCGATCGTTGCCAAGCGGGTCGTCACGAACAACGCCCTCGCCTCCGACTGACCGGTGCCATCCGGTGTCAGACACCGGATGG
>NZ_BAOL01000331.1 GCF_000350145.1 Ilumatobacter nonamiensis YM16-303
GATATGGAGCGGCTGGCGGTGCGCATCCTGCCGGTTCCAGGACGGGCCTGAGCGTCTCCGGCGCTGCGCAATACCGGACGCTCTCCACGACCTGAGCGTTATCGGACGGGTAGGCGTGCGCCCCGTGCCGGTTCTTTCGCTGGCTGGGGAGCGCCGCCGTGGTGTCGATATCGATCGGGTCGAGGGGACCGCTACCAATCGAGTTGAGTGTCGATGTCGAGCTGCACGAGTTCGATCGCACCGTCGCTTGCGAGTTGGCCGATGACCGAGAAGCCCGGCACCAGGGTTCCCGACATCACGAGCACCCGGTAGTCCTCTCGCTCCGGAATCAGCCGAGGGAG
>NZ_BAOL01000330.1 GCF_000350145.1 Ilumatobacter nonamiensis YM16-303
CTTCGAAGAACCTCGGCGTCGCACGCACGACGCGCCGGGTCGGGCTCACTTCTGGTTGGGAGCGGACTCGGTTTCGTCGATGTGCTGCTCGAGACGGCGACGCACTC
>NZ_BAOL01000329.1 GCF_000350145.1 Ilumatobacter nonamiensis YM16-303
GACTCGCGATCGGCAACGACGCAATCGGCGTTCCGTCGGGTGCCAGCGACGCGATCGGCAACGACGCGATCGGGAGACTCGCGATCGGAAGCGAGGCGATCGGGACCCCGACCAGCGCCAGCTCCACGAGTGTCGTCGAGACCGGGTCGACCACCTCACCGGGACCACAGGCGACGTCGCTCCCGACGGCGGCGATCGCATCGCACCAGCCGTCGACCGGCGAACCATCGACCTCGAGCGAGGCGATCGGAAGCGAGGCGATCGGAGTGGAGCCGAGCACCAGACTGGCGATCGGCAGCGAGGCGATCGGCGTTCCGGCCACGCTGAGTTGATCGAGCCGAAGCTCGGCGACCTCGTCGAACGACTTCACTTCGCCGAACAGGATGTTCTGGACCGGCCGGAGCACGAGCGCCTGAGCCGCGGCGTCGCCGGGACGAGCCCGGGCGATCCGTTCGAGCAGGTACTCCCATCCCCCGAACTCCTGCGGGCTGGTGCCGGTGATCGGCACCCGCAGTTCGATGTCGGTCAACGGGATTCGGTCCAGCGGTGACGTACCGTCCACCGCAGCGAGGACGGTTTCGTCCAGCGTGAGGCTGGCGATCGGCGACGATTCCACACCGGTCCCGACCGGCGCGTCGACGTCGATCGAGCCGAGCGCGGTGGAGGCCACCGAGCCGTCGTTCTGCTCACGTCCGCTGACGATGTCGCGCGACACCGACGCGGTCGAGATTCCGGTTCCACTCACCGCGACGGTCGGGTCACTCGATGCCTCGAACTCGAACTTCGCGAATGTCGGGTTGTCCGCTGGATCGGGCGGTTCGGGTGCCGCTGCGAACTCGTACCAGTACACGGCCCCGGCGTCGGGACCCTTCGCGTTGGCGTCGCCGGGTGCGCCGATCAGCACGTGGTCCGTGGCGAGGCCGACCGCGGCGCCGAACTCGTCGCCGTCGTACAGGTCGACCGCTTGATACTGCTCGGTCTGGCTCCAATCGGATCCATCGAACTCGAACGCGTAGGCGAGCCCGTCGCGGATCTGCGACGCGGTGGGATTCGCCCCCGGCGCGCCGGCGACGATGCGGTCGTCGACGATCGCCACGTCGGTCCCGAAGTCGTAGCCCGGGTCGCCGACGCTGTCGGGTTCGAGCCGGTCCGGCGCGGTCAGCGTCGACGCGTCGTACACCCACACCGCTCCTGCGTCGAGGTCGGTCGTGCTGTTGTTCGGCTCGCCGACCGCGATGCGACCGTCCGTGGCTGCGAGCGACGCGCCGAACGAGTTGCTCGGGCCCTCGGGGCCGGTCAGCGTTGTGGGGTTGCCGAGGCCACCCACGCCGACACCCGCGTCGAGCACGACCACGGTGTCGTCGGCGGGTGACCCGATCGCCACCTGGCCGCTCCCGGGCGCATACCCATCGACGAACGCAACCGCGTCGCCGAAGCTCGTCAATCCGCCGGGCGCGTCGCCGAACTCGGCGATCGAGCCGACGGTCTGGTCGACGACCTGGGCCTGCGTTCCGGCGAGCACGTACAGCAGGTACTGACCCTCGACGTCGACCGCCGGGACGTCGACCGGACGGAACGAGGGGGTGCCGTAGCTCGACCCGTCCCACACATAGCGGCTCACGCCGTCGGCCGCAGCGACGACCGCGTACTGGTCGTTGATGGCGACGTCGTTGATGTCGGTCGCGCCGACGAAGAGCGATTGCTCCACCGTCCAGTCGCCGGTGCCCGGATCGCGGGTGAGCACCTCGGCCCGTGCGGTCGGTCCGTCGTCGTAGCCGACGATGGCCGTGTCGCCGAACACGTCGATCGCTGTGCCGAATCCGGCGTCGATGATCGCCTGCGGGGAGGTGAGCTTGGCGTCGATCTGCACGAGCCCGATGCCTGCCACGGAGCCCGCATCGTCGATCAGCGTCGGCTGCAACTCGACTGTGGGCGGATCGAAGTCGATCGAGTCGAATGCCTCGGCCTCGTTGCAGAACGACGAGCATTCGATCACCGGGTACACCTCGCCCGAGGACGCCGGAGCGGCGAGCACCACACGCAACGTGCCGTTCGGTCCGTACTCCGCGGCCTCGATGACACCGAAGTTCGCCGGGTCGGTCGGGGCGCCGTCGACGTCGATCTCGAGGACTCCGAGTCCGCCCTGGACGACCGGAGCGTCGAAGGCGACCCGCGCCCCGGCCCCGATCGACACGGTGCCCTGCGACCAGTCGAAGGCCGCGGGCGACAGGTTGATCGTGCCGTCGTCGGCGCGCAGCAGGCTCGACGGCCCGGCCGACCAGTTCATGTTCGGGTCGTCGAGCGTGAACGTGCCCGCACCCGAGTACCGAATCCCCCCGTCGTTCTGGATCGTGCCGTTGCCGGAGATCTCCACGTCGGTCCCCGTGATGTCGATCTGCACCGGAGCGAGGTCGTCGTAGCTGGTCGCGAGGATCCCGTCGGCGTCGATCACGAGGTCGGACACGAGTTCCAGACCACCGTCGAGGTTCACCCGCACGATGCCGTCGCGGATCTCCGACGGACCGTCGGGACTGCCGATGACGCTGAGCCGACCGCCGGTCGCCAGCACCAACCCGCCGGTCGACGTGATCAGCCGACTGACTGACGGTGTCGCTCCGACGACGTTGACCGTGCCGACCGACGAGGGCAGGATCGCGGTGTCGTTCGGGCCTGGGACCCGGCCGACATCCCAGTTGGTCGGGTCGTTCCAGGCGGTGGCGTCGCCGGCCGACGTCCCGGAGAAGGTCGCGACGACGGGGATGTCGGCCGTGTACACGGCACCAGCGTCGGGGAACCCGTCGCCCGACCAGTCGTCTCCCGGGGCACCCGCGACCAGCGACCCGCCGTCGAGCGCGACCGACCAGCCGGCCCGGTCGTCGCCGTCGGCACCGGTCGGAAGCAGGCGATCGACTCCGCCACCGAGCGCCAGCGCTCCGCCCCAGTCGACGCCGTCGTAGCGGAAGATCTGGACCTGGTTCAGATTCGGCTGTCCGACGGCGAAGGTCCCACCTTCGAGGGCGAACTGCAGGTTGCTCGCGGGCGAGTACGAACCGCGGGGAATGGACGCGATCAGTTCCGTTGTCCACGTCGCGCCACCGTCGCTCGTCGACCGCACGTTCGCGTTGCCCGTGCCGTTGTTGTACGCCACCCGGTCACCGTCGACCACGACCGTTTGACCCATGCGGTTGCCCGCCGGGCCAGTGCCGGCGTCGACGCTCACGAATCCGCCTCCGGTGTCGTCCAGAACGCGATACAACCCCTCACCGGCGGCATTGCCGGGCGCTCCCACGGCGAGTCGGTGTCCGCCGCCGGGACGCGCGTCGATCGACACCGACGCTCCGAGCTCGGCGCCGACGCCGGCCGTCGGAACGACGAGTGGATCGATCTGGGTGACGGTCCCGTCGTAGACGAAGACCTGGCCCTCGTTCTGTGGCACGCCTCCGTCGATGCCCGGCGCGCCGATCGCGAGTGTGCCGTCGGGTGCGTAGTCGATCGACCAGCCGAACTGGTACGACCCGGCTCCCCCAGCGCCGAGGGTCGTCGTCTCGGTCCAGTTGTCGAGCCCGCCGTCGTAGTCGTAGAGCAGCACGACCCCCTGATCGGCGAAGCCGAACGATTCTCCGGGCGCGCCGATCGCGATGCGGTCGCCCGAGATCGCGATCGACTGGCCGAACAGCCCGTACGACGGCGCCGGGTTCGGGATGAAACCAGCCGACTCCCATGGCGCTCCCGGACCGGCGCGGTCGTACACGTACACCGCTCCCGTCCCGCAGCTCGGACAA
>NZ_BAOL01000328.1 GCF_000350145.1 Ilumatobacter nonamiensis YM16-303
GACCCGGACCCGACGACCCGGAAACCAACCCCGAGCCCGAGCCGTGCCCACTCGACGAAGTGTGCACCCGGACTCCCACGTTCACGGGCTGAGCGACGATGCAGAACCGTCACGATTCCCGTCCATTCCGCTTCGTCGCCGGGCTCGCCCTCGTCACCGCCGTCCTCGCAGGCTGCGGTGTCGGGGGTGGGTCGAACGCAGCGGACACCGCTCCAGCCGTCATCGTTCCCGCGAACGCCACACCCACCGACGACACCCCGACGGCCGGTGCACAGACCACCTCGGTCAAGCCAGACACCTCGACCCCGGAAGCACCACCGACCTCGGAAGCAACGCTCACCGACACCTCGACCGTGGACGACACCACGTCGGAGAACACGACGTCCGGCGCACCAACCGCCGGTGCCGCCGGGTTCCGCGGTGTCTCGCTCGTCGAGGAACTCGTCGTCTTCGATGCACCCGACGGCGCCGAAGTCGCAACGCTCCCGGCTACGACCGCATTCGGTACGCCGACCGTGGTCCGAGTGCTCGACACCGAACCTGGCTGGGTCCAGGTCCTCGTCCCGATCCGCCCGAACGACCTCAGCGGTTGGATCCGCGAGGCCGACGTCGAGCTCGAAGCGGTCGACGCCGAGATCCACATCGACCTGACGAGCCGCACCCTCCGGCTGACCGAGAACGGCGAGACGACCGGCGAGTGGCCGGTTGCGATCGGTCGCAGCGACCGTCCCACACCGACGGGCAGCTTCTTCATCACGGACAAGCTGGCGACCGGTGACGCCGACAGCGTCTGGGGTGCCCATGCGTTCGGCGTGTCGGCCTACTCCGATGTGCTCGACGACTTCATCGGCGGCATCGGTCAGGTCGGGATCCACGGCACCAACGATCCGAGTTCGATCGGCAACGACGTCTCGAGCGGCTGCGTCCGGCTCCCGAACGAGGTGATCGACGACTTGATCAACCGGTTGCCGCTCGGAACCCCTGTCCACATCGTGTGATCCGTGGGATCCTGAAACGATGGACCCGGGCCATGACGCCCAACTCGTCGAGCGGGTGCGCAGCGGTGACCCCACCGCTTTCGCCCCGCTCTTCGAGCGGTGGTACGACCGTGCGTACAACGTTGCGCGCGGCGTGGTCCGCCGACCCGAGTTGGCCGCCGATGTCACCCAGGACGCGTTCGTCGCGGCGTGGCAACAACTCGATCGGTTGGACGACGTGAACGCGTTCGGAGGGTGGCTGCTGAGGATCACCCGCAACCGGGCGCTCGACGCCATCCGCAGGGAGGGCCGGTCGACCGCGACCGACGACACCACCGTGGTCGCCCTGCACGACCGCGGCCTCCCGAACCCGGTGGCGGCGACCTCGTCGCCCGGGCCGGCCGCGGCCGCAGAACTGCAGGAACAGGAACAGTTGCTGTGGGCGGCGGCAGCCGCGCTCGGCGAGCGCGACGCCTCGGTCCTCGACCTCCACCTCCGCCACGGACTCACACCCGCCGAGCTGGCCGAGGACCTGGGCGTCGCACCCAACCACGCGCACCAACTCGTCCACCGACTCCGCCAACGCCTCGGTGACGCGATCGGCGCGTTCCTGCTCTGGAACCGGGGAGCGCCGCGGTGCGCCGATCTCGCCGGAAGCCTCGGGTCGACCTTCGACGCCGACATTGCACGCATCGTGAAGCGCCATCTCCGCACCTGCTCGGCATGCAGCGAAGAACGAGAACGCCAGACCGATCCCACCAGGTTGTTCGCGACCGTTCCGTTCGCGCTCGCCCCGTTGGCGTTTCGTGCCCGAACGGCGTTCGCTCTGGAGCAGGCCGGCGCACCGATGCCCACCGGTCTCACCGCACCTCGCGCACACGCGGAGCCGACGCCGACCGACCCGGACGCGCAGACGATCCGGTTCGAACGGGAGGACACCGACACCGACGATCAGGCGCACGACCGCGACGTCGACACCGACGGCCTCGGTCCGGATTCCGTCGGCCATCCGGAACCCGGACTCCCGACCACCGCGCGGGCCGGTCGCGTGGGACGCCGTGTCGCACTCGCGGCCGCGGCTGTCGTCGTTCTGCTCGGGTGCGGCGCCCTCCTCGTCCTGAGCATGTCGTCGGCTCCGGAGGGTGCCACCTCGGCAATCGCCTCGCCCACATCGACCGACCTCGCGGCACCGGCGCCCTCCACCACCGTGCCGTCCACGACGACCATGCCACCGAGCACGACATCGACGACCACGAGTACCACCACGACGACCGTCCCCGCTCCGACCACGACGGCCCCTCCGCCGGTCGTGCTCCCACCGCCGCCGGTCCCGCCCTCCGACAACCCACCGGCGCCGCCACCACCCATCGTGCCGCCCGCGGCCGATCCACCACCGGCCGCACCGACCCCCGGTGGCACCGACACCCCACCACCACCACCGCCGGACACGACGCTTCCGCCGCCGCCTCCACCCCCACCGGCACCGCCGACGATCCAGCGACTGTCGATCGTGGCCGGCAGCAGCTTCTGTGTGACACCGACACAGCCGGCGACGGTGAGATGGATCACGGATCAGGCCGACTCCGCAGAACTCCAATGGAACGGACAGAGCGAGGCGGTGGCGGTCGACGGCGATCGCGCGCTGTGCCTCGAGCCCGGCGACACCGTCACGCTCATCGCCCGGAACGCCGGCGGCAACACCTCCCGGTCCACCGTCTTCTGACCCGCGTTCTCGTGATCTTCTCCGGCGCTCCGTGCGCG
>NZ_BAOL01000327.1 GCF_000350145.1 Ilumatobacter nonamiensis YM16-303
TCGATGGACTACGAGGTGTTCCTGCTCTCCCGTGTCCGCGAGGAGTACTTGGCGACGGGTGACAACGACACCGCGGTGATCCACGGTCTGGCGACGACCGCGCGGGTGATCACGTCGGCGGCGCTGATCATGATCTCGGTATTCGGTGGTTTCGTGTTCGGCAGCGATCCCACGACCAAGATGTTCGGGCTCGGCCTTGCGGTCGCGATCTTCATCGACGCGACGATCGTGCGGATCGTCCTGGTGCCGGCGACCATGAAACTGATGGGTGACGCCAACTGGTGGCTGCCCGCCTGGCTGGACCGGATCCTCCCGACGGTCGACATCGACGCCGAGCCGGACGTCCCCGACACGGTCGAGCCTCGTGACGACCGACAGCCCGTCGGCGTCGGATCATGACCGGGTTTCAGCGATCTCGTGAACAGTTCGCGCACGGAGCGC
>NZ_BAOL01000326.1 GCF_000350145.1 Ilumatobacter nonamiensis YM16-303
CTCGTGATCAGTTCCGGCGCTCCGTGCGCGAACGGTTCACGAGTTGCCGGTTTCGGGACGGTCAGCCGAGCTGATTGCGGCGGATCTTGCCGGTTTCGGTGCGCGGGAGTGCGTCGACGAAGTGGACGTCACGCGGGGTCTTGTGACGCGCGAGCTGATCGCCGACCCACTGCTTGACGGCCGACGATGACAAGCGCGATCCCGGTGGCTTCACGACGTACGCCGCGAACCGCTGCCCGAAGTCGTCGTCGTCGACCGCAACGATGGCGACGTCGCTGATCTCCGGGTGCGTGAGGAGGAGGTCCTCGATCTCCTGCGGGAAGACGTTCTCGCCCCCGCTCACGATCATGTCGTCCGCGCGTCCGGTGACGAACAGCAGACCTTCGGGCGTCAGATATCCGACATCGCCCGATGC
Source organism: Ilumatobacter nonamiensis YM16-303 (assembly GCF_000350145.1). Classification (GTDB taxonomy): domain Bacteria; phylum Actinomycetota; class Acidimicrobiia; order Acidimicrobiales; family Ilumatobacteraceae; genus Ilumatobacter_A; species Ilumatobacter_A nonamiensis. The sequence continues at coordinate 416 of NZ_BAOL01000326.1, forward strand.
CATCAACCCGTCGACGATCTCCTTGCCGCCTCCACCCGTGTATCGGTCGAACTGGGCGCCGTTGCCGACGAAGATCCGACCGACCGCGCCGGGCCCGATTTCGTTGCCGGAATCGTCGAGGATCGCGATCGTGGAACCCGCCAGCGGTCGCCCTGCGGTTGCGGGTTCGGCGGCCAGGTCATCGGGAGTGGCCAGCGTGGCCTGGCCGACCTCGGTCGATCCGTAGAGGTTGTAGAGATTCGGCCCGACCCGGTCGAACCACTCCTCGACGACCGGAACCGGAAGCGCGGAGCCACTCGAAGCGACGACCCGAAGGGACGACAGGTCGGTCGAGTCGAGTGATGCCGACGCGAGGAGTCGTTGGATGATGGCCGGCACGACGGCGAGCACGGTGATCCGCTCGCGCTCGATCTGAGCGAGCGTGGTCTCGGCATCGAACGTGGTCGTGAGCGCCACGGTCGCGCCCAATGTGGATGCCAATGCCAGCTGCGCCAGACCCCACGCGTGGAAGAGCGGCGACGTGATCCCGACGATGTCGTCGTACCGATACGGAATCCGGTCGATGACGGACGCGGCGCCTGACGGGTCGACACGATTGCTCCGTTGGGCACCCTTCGGCGTTCCCGTGGTGCCCGAGGTGAGCAGGACGGGTGGTACCGGCAACGATGCGCGCAGCGGACGCCAACGTGAGCCCGCACCGCGCACGGAAGTCAGCGTGTGCAGATCGCGACCCTCGAGGTCGCCGAGGTCGTCACCGGAGCGAGCCGTCACGATGATCGGCAACGTCACCGAGTCGGTGTCGACGAGATGCAGCAGCTCGGCATCGATCGCGACCGCGGCGATGTCCTCGCGTGCGAGTACCTCGGCCATCTGCGGAGCCGCGAAGCTGGTGTTCAGGTAGACCACGCCGACGCCGGCCTTGGCCGCGGCGACCGTCACTTCGACGAAGTCGCGATGGTTGCGACACGCGAGGCCGAGCCGATCGCCACGAGCGAGCCCGATGCCGTGCAGTCCCGTCGCGAGGCGGCTCGAGTTCCGATCGAGATCGGCGAAGGTCATCGGACCGTGATCGTCGATGATCGCCGTGCCGCGGGGTGAGCTCAGGGCTGAAGCGGTGAACGGAGCCGCAATCGTCGGCCCCCACCGCGCCGTCGCCGCGGTGAGCGACGGAATCCGACGAGGGTCGAGCAGACCCGTCCGCTTGGCGAGGTCGACCAGGGAGGTGGCCCGCTCCGTCAAGGTCGGTGTTGCTCGGCGTCGGTGTGTGGTGTGATGTCCATCGGGCAGTACCTCCAGCCCGATGGACGTTACTCGGGTCCCGGTTCCGCCGATTCACTCGGATCCGGGTCGACGGCGACCGGGTCGTCGCGGCCGTCGAGGTCGAGATCGACCAGGAACTCGGCGTCGGTCTCCGGCGCCGACGGTCCGTAGGCGACCACCACGGCACCGCGTGTGTCGCATCGAGGACAGACGATCCCGAGGACGATCTGCATGTCGTCGGGATCGGAGTCTCCCTCGACTCGGTGGAGCGCATCGACGTCCAACTCGGTCGTCGGTGTCTCCTTCCCGCAGTTGCCGCACTTCATCACCGCGCCCGGCCGGGCGACGTGGTTGGACGTCCAGCCGTCGTCGGTGAAGCGCGCGAGGACATCGACCACGGTCGAATCGGTTGTGGAGCTCTCGGAGGTCATGCGGAACGCGTACCCCGAAGTCGCACCCGTCAATCGTCGAACGCCGCGTCCGGAGCGAGTGTCAGATCCCGGGCTGTGGCGGCTGTCCCGGTGTCTGCTGCGTGGGCTGCTGGGCGGCCGGCGGTTGCGCCGGCGGGGGCGGGCGGGGTGGCTGCTGTGCGTTCACCGGAGTCGGATCCGCAGGCAGCTCGGTCGACCGAGCCAACGCATCGCGCAGGAGTTGGTTCTCGTAGCGCAGTTGGTCCTCGTGTTCCGCCTGGTCGAGCTTGTGGAGCCGCACCGTGAGCCAGTGGATGAAGGCATGTACGGCGATCGCCAGGATCGCGTACACGATCATGGCGAAGAGGATCGACGTGTCGAACACCGACTGGACCTCGTTGCCGCTGGTCGTGCCGAGTTCGATCGGCGTGAAGATCCCGCGGAACGGATCCATCGCCCGATCGAGGTTGCGGTAGATCCACGCGGCGAAACTCGCCGACGAGTTCGCACCGAAGAGCAGCAGCAGGAAGCCGAACAGCAGGAAGATCTCGACGACGATGATGTAGAAGTACACGAGGTAGCCCACGAACCGTGCGCCGAGTGCGATGACCCGCTTGGCCTGGTGGTGATCTGGTGGTTCGGCCTGCGTGCCGTACTGGCCGGCAGGTTGGGTTCCGTACTGGCTGGGGTTGGTCATCGTCGTGATCTCTCGTCGTCGGGTTCGGTCGCGTGTGAATCGTTCGCGCCGGGCCGAACCTAGTTCGTGTCGCGGGCGCTGTGGCGGCCATGTTGCTCCCTCATCCGTCATGATGGACCATGGCCAACTCCCGGCGCGATCCCGGCGCTCAGCCGGTGCTCCACCGAGGTTCTCATGTCGATGCGCTCGGCGACCCGACCGGGGAACTGTGCGTCGTCTCGTGGAACATCCAGTTCGGGGTGGAGGTGGAGGCGGCGGCAGAAGCGCTCGGAACGGCCGAACCATTGCGTGCTGCGGATCTGATCCTGCTGCAGGAGATGGACGAGGAGGGCACCGAACGGATCGCCCGGCAGATCGGTGCCGACTACGTCTTCGCCTCGCTCGGTCCGCATCGCCAGACGGGACGGAGCTTCGGCAACGCGGTGCTGTCGAGGTGGCCGCTGTCGAGGGAGGATGCGTTCGTGCTGCCGCACCGTTCGGCGGTGCAGGGCCAGGAGCGGCTCGTCGTGGGTGCGGTGGCGTCGGTCGGGTCGAGTTCGGTCGCCGTGTGGAGCGTGCACGCCGAGGTCCCGACCCTCAGCCCCCCGAAGCGCCGTCGTCAGTTCGATGCGATCGCCCGGGTCGATCAACGTCGGGCAGATCTCCCGATGGTCGCCGGCGGCGACTTCAACACCATGACCCGGCGTGGGGTCGCCGCGGTGGATGCCGCGATGGCCACTGCGGGTGCAACCCGGGTGTCCGTCGGCGCTGACCCGACGCTGCGTCGCGGTGGGCGAGAGTTCGCCTTGGACCACATCTACGCCCGCGATCTCACCCCGATCGATCGTGGAGTGGTCCACGGCATCGCCGCGAGCGACCATCGCCCCCTCTGGGTCCGCCTCGAACTCTGACCGACCGACCGGCGACATTCCGGCCGAAGCGACGCGAGCGCAGTCGGGTGACGGATCAGTCGGCCGGGGTGGTCGTGCTTGCGGCCCGGTTCCTGGTGCGGAGGGTGACCAGGGCGGCTCCGAGGAGGACCATCGCGGTCACTCCGGTGACGAGGCGGTCGAAGATGTTGCCCGGGTTCCACCACCACAGCAGCAGCGCCAGGACCACGGAGCCGCCGACGAACACACCGGTGGACACGTTCGTCAACGGGGCTGTGACACGACGCGCATTCGCCGCCCACGAACTCGGCCCGAGCAGCCATGCACAGACGGCGATGATCAATCCGATGACGATTCCGGTCCACGCGGTCTGCGCGATCAGGCTCGTGGCGATCGACACCACCACTTGACCCATCGGTTCGTTGCTCGGCTCCTTCACGACCGCTCCGGCGACGAGATCGACCGAGATCGCGCGGAGGAGGAGGATGATCACGCCTGCCGCGGCGAGGCTGAGTCCGACATTGCGCATGGTCTGGGTCCGACGTCCGACCGCGAGGTACACCGCGAGTGCGTACAGCAGGACGACCACGAGGAACACGAACCACGACAGGAAGTCGAGGATCTGCACAGCGGTCTGCGCGTCGGCGAGCGCAGCGGCGGAGAAGATCGTGATGCTGCCGGCATCGGCAGGCAGGTCCTCGAGTCGGTCACCGGACAGCCCGAGGTCGGTCGCGGTCTGCGTCAACAGTTCACCGAGTTCGAGGGTGACGGCCCCGTCGCTCGAGGAGATTCCCTCGCGATTCTCGTCGCGGAGCGTCCGCACCATGGCCTGGTGCGCAGTGCGATTGACCCGCTCCCACACGAGCGCGAAGCGATCGGAGGCGACGAGCCGCTCGACGCCGCTGGTCGCCGGATCGCGGAGCGCCGCGGCGGCGATGGAGGCCAACCCCTGCAGGTCGCGAGGGAGTGTGCCTTCGATCTCCGCAGGTACGTCCAGCAACTCGTAGACCTGGTCGACGAGGTACACCGCCAACGCTTCCTGGACCTCTTGCTCCGCGATCAACTCATCGCTGACCTCGACCCAGGCGTCGGTGTCGAGCGCCTGCGTCTTGACCCAGGTGGTCAGCGTGGCGACGATGGCGAGCACCGTGGCGACGGCGATGAGGATTGCGGGAATTCGTCGCCCTCGGGTCTCCTCCGAGGTCGTCGCCGGTTCGTCGACAGCAGCGCCATCCTCGGCCACGGCGCCGTCTCCGGGTGGGACATCATCGCTCGAGGTTGTGTCGGTCATGGTGTCAAGCTAGTTCGCCCGCGGAGGGCCGGCGCCTAGTCTGTGCCCGTGAGCAGGAGATGGCGGTGGATGCCGGGACCGGATCAATTCGGCGCACTGCTCTTCTTCCTGATCGTTGCATTCCTGCTGTCGGGCGTGGGTGAGGGTCCGTGGTTGACGCGGATCGGCTCGG
>NZ_BAOL01000325.1 GCF_000350145.1 Ilumatobacter nonamiensis YM16-303
GCTCTTCTTCCATCGCCTCGGTGTCGGCCGGGGCTTCGGTCGCTTCGACCGCCTCGGTGGCAACGGGTGCCGAATCATCTGAGCCGGCGTCGTTCGAGTCGCTGCCACAGGCGGCGACGGTGACGCTGACCGCTGCGGTCAGTGCGAGAATCTTGCGGGTTGAGTAGCGCATGTTGTGTTTGTGCTCCTTAGGGGTGTTCACGATGTGGATCCGGCGGACCGGATCGGAGTCCGTGTCTGACGGGCTCGTGATGAAGGTTCGGCACCGAGGCCCGTCTGGATCATCGACAGATCAATTTCGTGTGGACATCGCCCCGTCGGCGGGCCGTGACCCGCACGCCGATTGATCCAGCGCCGTCCCGGCTGCGAACCCGTTGCATGACACACGGAAAGCTCTCCACCCTCCTCGCATCGACCGCGGTCGTCGTCGGTCTCGCTGCGTGCTCCGGCTCGGACTCCGACAGCACGTCATCGCCAGCTTCGGAGGCTCCGTCCAGCGAGGCGGTCGACAGCACCCCCGACACGTCGACGAGCAGCGAATCCGGCACCGACGCCTCCGATGCTGCATCCGCCGGCCCGGCCGTCAACCTCGAACGTTCGCGGTTCGAGCCCGCCGAGCTCGAGGTCTCCGTCGGCGACACCGTCACGTTCACCAACAGCGATGCCTTCGCCCACACCGTCACCGCGAACGACGGCGAGGATTTCGAGTTCGACTCCGGTGAGTTCGGCGAGAGCGAGACGTTCGAGATGACCTTCGACGAAGCCGGCTCCGTCGCCTACTTCTGCCAGATCCACCCGACGATGCGCGGCACCATCACCGTCAGCTGACCGCCCTCGACAGGCCGTTCTCGTGAACAGTTCCGGCGCTCCGTGC
>NZ_BAOL01000324.1 GCF_000350145.1 Ilumatobacter nonamiensis YM16-303
GCGCACGGAGCGCCGGAACAGTTCACGAGAACGGTGTCAGAAGAGCTGGGCCTGGCCGGCCGGCGGGGTGCGGCGGATGGCGGTCCACGGGTTGTAGTTCTCCATGAACACCCAGCTGCGGCGATGGATCGCCGACGGCCCGTAGCCGACGAGCGCCGACTTGTGCACCGGACACGGGTAGCCCTTGTTCGTGTCGAACGACCAGTGCGGATAGTGCTCCGACCAGATGCGCATCTCACGGTCGCGAACGACCTTCGCGAGGATGCTGGCGGCCGCCACGCTCAGACACCGCAGATCGGCCTTGACGACGAGTTCCACACGCGGCACGGCCGGCGACACGAAGTCCCACTTCCCGTCGGTGACCGCCACGTCGGGGATCACATCGAGACCGGCGATCGCCCGGGCCGCCGCGAGCTTCTGCGCCGCGGACATGCCGAGGTGATCGCACTCCTCCTGAGTCGCTGCTCCCACCGACCACGTCGTGCACCAGGCGGCGATTCGATCGAACAGGAACTCGCGCTTCGGCTCGGTCAGCAGTTTCGAGTCGCGTACGCCGTTGACGCGCGTGTCACGCGGCAGGACCGCGGCACCGACCATGAGCGGACCCGCCCACGCTCCGCGGCCGACCTCGTCGATGCCGACCACGGTCTCGTAGCCCTGCGCCCACAGCGACTTCTCGATCTCTCGGGTCGGGGCTCGCTTCCTCGAGGCCACGTCGGTGTGTTCGCCGTCCGTCCGAGCTAGACGAAGCTGGCGCCCGGATCGGGATCGGAGTCGATCGTGATGCTCAACGGCGACGTCGCGGCCCGTGCGGGCCGGGGCGCGACCCACAATGCCTCTCCGGACGATTCGGTGGTGTGCCAGTCCGGGTCGACGTCGGGCGCGGACAACTCGACCGGCGCGTCGCCCTGCTGCTCCCAGAGGACCGCTGGACGCTCGCCGTGCCAGCGCACCGCGAACGAGGCCGCCGTCGAGGGCGAGGTCGGAACGGCGTGGACCTCGAAGTTGCTGCCGAGCCAGGAGTTGGGAATCCCACCGGTGAGCAGTCGCCCTCCGTCGGCGATGCGGCGCTCGACCGAGCGGACGAATCGACCAACGGACTGCGTGCGCCGAACATCGGCGAACGATGCGATGACGCCGGTGGCAGGATCGACGTCACTGCGCTTCGACCGCACGCGCTCGATCGTGCGGTCGATGTCGGCCGCGGCGAGTTCATCGCGAGCGTGTCGGGCCACGACCCGAGCGGCGCCCAACGCCTGGAGCGACTCCGCGACCGTCGCCGGATCGGCCCCGCGTTTCGCTGCAGCGCGGGCGAGTTGCCCGGCCGACTCCACCACATCGGGGAGCCAGGCACCGGCATCGTCACCGCAACGCACCAGCTCAGCCACATCGAGCAGGAATCCGGCGGCATCCTGGTCGGCGTCGACCGGACCCTCGAGGAGAAGATCGCATCTCGCCGCGACGACCGCACCGACGAGGCGTTCGTCGGGCAGCACCAACCGGCTCGCCCGTTCGACGGTGCTCGTCCATCCCCGCACGACGGCCATCGCCGGCGGCACACGTCCGAGATCCTTCGGGCCGATCACTCCGGCAGCGTGGGCCAACGCGACCCGCACGATGGATCGGTGTCCGACGGGCAACACGATCGCGTCGTCGAGGTCGATTCCCTGGATCGGCACGTCGGCCGGGGGACGCTCGGTGACCACCGTCGGCCCGGTGAGGGCGACGGCGAACGGCATCGGCGACTCGTTCTCGAACTCGACGATGACGGATCCGCCGCCCTCGGGTACCGCCCACACCCGCTGCACCGCGTCGCCGTCGGGCACCCGCAATCGGGTCTCGACCACCGGCGTGCCCTCGATCCGTTCCTGGCGTACGGTCGGCTCCTGTGCCGGAACGTGCCACCGGTCATCGGCGGCGATGTACCAGTCCAGCGACACCGGGTCGGCCTCACCCCACGGTGTGACCGAGCCCCACGGACTGAGCGTCCAGCGAGGGCGTTGGCCGGTCGATCCGAGGGTGATCCCGGCGTCGAGCGCGGTGAGCGACGCAGTCGTCATCGCGCCCAGTCAATCAGCCGGAACCGCCATCACCCGTTTCCTTGCGTTCTCGTGAACAGTTCGCGCACGGAGC
>NZ_BAOL01000323.1 GCF_000350145.1 Ilumatobacter nonamiensis YM16-303
ACTGGTGCGACGTCGACCACGTCGACGAATGGCACCGCGATGGAGGCCGCACCGACCAGGCCAACGCCGCGATGTTGTGCCGGTTCCACAACCTCGACAAACACCGACACCGATGGCGAACCCGACGCGCCCGAAACGGATGCAGCTACACCATCCGCCACGACGGCACCATCATCCTGCCCACCGGCACCCGACCACCCCACATCAACCTCGATGACGATGATGACCTCGATGACCTCGACAGTCCCGAGTTCATCGCCCACCAGACCACCATCACCCGCAACCGACTCGCCACCGCACTCACCCACCACCGACAAACCACCTGACTCGCCGCCCGGGCGAGCGTGAGTCGACCCCGCGTGACCGGGTTTCGTGGCCGTCGGGCAGACTGGGTCGATGATCGATGCCAGTGTTGCCGTCCAGTCCGTGACCGTCTCGACCGCTCGGTCGGTCCCCTCCGACGCCGAGGCCGTCGGTTTCGCCGTGGGCGAGAAGGGTGCGGTTCCACGTCAACTCGGGCTGAGTCGGTCGGCGCTCAAGGCCAACGGTTTCGACGGGAAGTCGGGTCAGTTGCTGTCCATCCCGAACGGAGACGGGCTGCTGGTCGCCGTCGGAATCGGTGACGCCGATGACGTCGATGCCAACGAACTCCGCCGTGCAGCCGCGTCGTTCGCGCGAGCGGCGTCGAAGTTCGAGCGGCTC
>NZ_BAOL01000322.1 GCF_000350145.1 Ilumatobacter nonamiensis YM16-303
CTCGTGATCTTCTCCGGCGCTCCGTGCGCGAAGAGTTCACGAGAACGCTGGTTGCAGCTTCGGGTGCCGTGTCAGGACGTGCCGGATCGAGTCGCCGAATCGGCTGCCGCGTACGCGTCGGTCTCGGTGCGGTCGATCACCCGATCGACGTACCGCTCAGCGAAGCCGCCGAGGATCGCCCATGGGTAGGCGGCGAGCGCGGAAACGTTGACCAGGTTCTGGATGTCGGCCTGGAGGAGCACGACCAGGATCAAACCGATCACGCCTCCGAATGCCAGTCGGAGCATCACGAGATGCAAGGGGTTGACGACGTCCGAGAGGGTCTCGGCACGCGTCGAGTTCCGGGTGAACAGGACGTGGGAGACGGCGGCGCCCGTCACGGCGAGTCCCACGGTCGTGAGGTAGGCCGACAGACTGCCGAGGGCGTTGTCGGAGTCGGTCGACGGTCCAGCGATCAGCACTCCGATCGCCCCGAACACGAGCACCCCGACGAGCACCCACGCTCGATACGCGATTCCGCGAGCCGACTCGAACATCCGTCGTTCGAGTTCCGCGTCGTAGGTGTTCCTCTTCTGGCGGACGACCCACACGCGGCTGCGGAGTTCGTCGACGTCGACATCGTCGTCCAGGACGAGTTCACTTCCGGTGAGTTTCGACATCTCGACGGCGAGGCCGCGCTCGTCCATTCCCTCGATGATCTCGAGGCGTGCGGCTCGGAGCAACTGCCAGCCGTCGGCGACCCGTCGTTGCGCCAGGGCAGCCGCCGAGTCGTGGACGAGTGACATCGCGGCGATCGCCCACGGCTCGTCGGCCGCGTCCTCGGACTGGATCACCGAGTCGATGTGGCGGGCCGCGATCGTCAGTTCGGTGCGCAGGTGTCCCTCCGACGCCGAGGGTCGCGCCAGGTGGCGGGACACGGTCCGCAGACCGCTCACGAGTTCGGTGGTCATCGCCGCGGCCGCACTGCGATCGTCTTCGCCCTCGGCGGGCGCCGGAATCGGCAGGGTGTCGTCCGCCGGTCGGACCATCGTCCCGGCGGTCGGCGGGGACAGCTCCCCGGTCGGCGGGGTCGGCGTCGGGTCCGCCCCGGCTGAGGAGGGCAGCGGTGTCTCGTCGGTCACGCCCGCGATCATTGCAGACCCCGTTCTCGTGATCTGTTCTCGCGCTCCGTGCGCGAACTGTTCACGA
>NZ_BAOL01000321.1 GCF_000350145.1 Ilumatobacter nonamiensis YM16-303
CCATCCGGTGTCTGACACCCGATGGTCCTAGCCCTCGGTGAAGGCGGTCGTGTCGGGTTCGGGGGAGTAGGCGGTGAGTTCGATCGTCACGTCGGCTCCCACGAACTCGGCGAGCACGCCCGAGTCGAGCACGCAGTAGGTCTTGGTGCCGCCGGCCACGGTGACGTCGACGCAGAGTGCGTTCTGGCCGGCGATCTCCTTCGTGGATGCGACGGGATCACCGATCCGACGTTGCGCGTCAGCGCGGAGTCGCTGGGCGAACGCCGGTCCGTAGAAGGTGTGTGGCAGTTGGGTGTCGCTGATCCGGGCGTCGTTCAAGGACGCCTCGCACTCCGAGGTCGTGAGGTCACACGTGCGCTGGTCCCCGCCATCGACGATGAACCGCACGGAGCGGTCCTCGTTCTCGACGGTGATCGAGCGACGCTCACCCGCGGCCTGTGCGACGATGCCGGTCGACGAGACCGTGTTGAACTTCGTCTCGATGTCGTACTCCGCGGTGAACTCGGACGCGTCGACCGAATCGAAGAGCGCCAGAACCGAGTCGATCGCCTCGTTCCCCGAGGTTTCGGCCGGACCGGTCGATTCGTCGTCGAACGTGGGACGCTCGCCCGTGAAGCAGCCACCGAGGACGACGGTTGCCGCGAGGATGCCGACGAGCGCACGGGATCGGCGACGGGGCCGAGGCGATCGGGACGGTGATGCGGCCGGGGTGGCGGCCGATGCTGCGGTCATCAGACGGTGGAGGCTACGACCGGTCGACCGGGATCGACCCGCAGGTTCGCCGTTACCCTCCTCGGCGTGATCAGACTCGAGGCGGCAACCGTGCTGCTCCAGTGGGCGACCGGCGGCATGTTGTTCTGCTGGTTCACGACCCGACGGCGAGTGATCGGCGTCGGCTACGGCTGGCTGTTGCGCGGGACCTACCTCTGCTTCGCACTCGGAGCGCTCGCTGCCGGACTCGCGTTCGGCGTCAACCCGATCCGCGAAGCGGCGTCCGCTGGCGTGGCGCTGGCGTGCCTGGTCGGGCTGGTCATCTCGATCATCCGTCGTCGCGCCGGAGTGTCGGGCCAGCAGGCCGAGTTCGACCGGCGGTCGGAACGGGTCGCGGCGATGACGGGGATCGATCGTCAACCAGCGGGCGACGAATCCGTGGACCCCGAATCGTCCGTCGACGCCAACGGACCCGAGTTCAATCCGGTGCTCGACCTCGTTCCGGCGATCATCGGCTCGATCGGCCTGGTCGCCGCCGCGTTCGATGCCGGTGGGAACACGACGGTCGCCCTGCTCCGGACCCTGATCGGCGCGGCGTTCATCGGTGCGGTGAGCGACGCGATGTTGCTCGGCCACTGGTACCTCGTGCAACCCGGGCTGCCGCGCAAGCTGCTCAACGAAATGGTCAACGCCCTCGCCTGGCTCTGGCCGTTCGAGGTCGGAGCACTGCTGCTGCCGGTGGGCATGGCGAGCGTCTGGGTCGGAACGGTCGACGACGGCTGGAACGGCCTGCTCGGGTGGATGTGGGCGATGTGCGCGCTCACCACGATCATCCTCATCTTCGTCACCAAGGCGGCGCTCAAGGAGCGCTACTACTCGGCGGTGATGGCCGCCACCGGCCTGCTCTACCTGGCGATTCTGACCGGTTTCGGCACCGACATCGTCGCTCGCGCCGTGCTCGACCAGACCTGACACCGCACCCGACCGGGGCGAAGAGTCTCGCTCGATCGTGGTGGGCTGTGACATGCTTTCGAGATGGCACGCCCGGTCTGGAGTGGAACGATCTCGTTCGGGTTGGTCGCGATCCCGGTGAAGCTGTTCCACGCGGTGCGGCGCAAGTCGGTGTCGTTCAACCAGCTCGACGAACGCAACCTCGCCCGGATCCGCTACCGCAAGGTGAACGCGGAGACCGGTGAGGAAGTGTCCGACGAGCACATCGTCAAGGGCTACGAGGTCAGCAAGGGCCGCTACGTGGTCGTCGACCCCGACGAACTCGAACCGTTCATGCCGGCGGTCACCAAGACGATCGAGCTCGAGGAGTTCGTCGACCTCGATCAGATCGATCCGGTCTACTTCGACACCGCCTATCACCTCGCACCCGATGCCAACGCCAAGCCGTACGCGTTGCTCGCGCAGGCGATGGAGGCGTCGGGCAAGGTCGGGATCGGCCGGTTCGTGATGCGCAACAAGCAGTACACCGCTGCGATCCGCGCCGAGGAGGGTCGCATGGTGATGTCGTCGCTGGCGTATGCCGACGAGGTCGTCGACCCGCTCGACATTGAGGAGATCGCCGGCCTCGACGACGTCGAGGTCAGCGACAAGGAGGTGCTGATGGCCGAGTCGCTGGTCGAGTCGCTCAGCGCCGATTTCGAACCCGAGAAGTACCACGACGAGTACCGCGAGCAGGTGATGGCGCTGATCGAGATGCGCGCCGACGGCGAGGAGATCACCACGCCGAAGGTTGCCGAGGACGACGCGCCGAAGGTCATCGACATCATGGCCGCGCTCGAAGCGAGCGTCGCCGCCGCGAAGGCGAGCCGTGAGAACCATCCGGCTCAGCGGGCGACCAAGAAGAAGGCCGCCACCAAACGCAGCTCGAAGAAGAAGGCCGCAGCCAAGAAGAAGACGGCCGCCAAGAAGCAGGCGGACAAGAAGTCGGCGTGAGCGAGTCCACCGTCGTCGAGATCGACGGACACGAGGTCAAGCTCACCAACCTCGGCAAGCAGCTGTATCCGTCCGGTTTCACGAAGGCCGAGGTCATCGACTACTTCGTCCGCATCGCTCCGACGGCGACGCAGCACCTGGCCGGACGCTGCATCACGTTCCGTCGATATCCCGACGGATCCGACGCCGACGGGTTCTTCGAGAAGCGATGCAACCGCTACCGGCCGGAGTGGGTGCCGGTGGCACTCGGTCCCGGCGATCGCCGCGGCGGCATCGAGTACTGCTGTGTGGAGGACACGGCGACGATGGCCTGGGCGGCGAACCTCGCTGCACTCGAACTGCACGCGCCGATGGCGCTCGCGGAGGATCTCGACACACCGCGCACGCTGGTGTTCGACTTCGATCCGGGACCGAAGACGTCGATCGTCGAGTGCTGCCGAGTCGCGCTCGCAACTCAGGCTGTGCTCGACGCCGTCGAGCTTCGGGGCTGGTGCAAGACGTCGGGTTCGAAGGGCCTCCAGATGTACGTGCCGCTCAACACCGAAGGGGCGACGCATCAGGGAGCAGCGGACTTCGCGCTCGCCGTCGGCCAGGTGCTCGAGCGACAACTCGACGGAGCGGTCACCACGGTGATGGCCAAGGACGCGCGGCCCGGAAAGATCTTCGTCGACTGGAGCCAGAACGCGCACCACAAGACCACGATCGCCCCGTACTCACTGCGCGCGCGGCCGCGGCCGACCGTGTCGACGCCGGTGACGTGGGACGAGGTTCAGGAGTGTGCCGACGGCGAGGCCGAGCTGGTCTTCGAGGCGGCAGACGTCCTCTCCCGGGTGGACGAGCACGGTGACCTCTTCGCATCGGTGCTGACGGTCGAGCAGGAGTTGCCCGCTCCGCAGACGTGAAGCCGTCGGCGTCAGGAGATCGCGCCGGACGCCCGCAGTTCCTCGGGATCGAAGCCGAGTTCGCTCACGATGTCGACGGTGTGCTCGTCGTGTGCGGGTGCCGGTCCCGAGATCGCCTGTGGGGTCGTCTCGAATCGGGCGGCGGGACGCGGTTCGCGGATCCGCCCTGCTTGTGGATGATCGCTCTCGACGAACACCTCGTTGTTGACGATCTGTGGATCGGTCGGAAGATCGTCCAGCGTGTTGATCTTCGACGCGGGCACGTCGTACTCGCTCGACCGTTCGAGGAAGTCGGCGAGTGAACACTCAGCCGCTGCGGCGGCGACCACGGCGGTCATGTCCTCGACGTTGGCCATCCTCGACACGGCGTCGGCGAACCGTGGATCCTCGGCGATGTCGGGTCGTCCGTAGGTCGCGCACAGCGCAACGAACTCGGCATCGGTGACCGCACCGGCACTGGCGAACCCATCGGCCAGTCGCGTCACCGAGTAGTTCGCGGCGAGTGTCGGTCGGCGGCTCGCATCGTCGTCGAGGAACATCGCGTCCATTCCGGAGTCGGGCCACATGAACGCGATCGCGGCGTCGATCATCGCCAGTTCGATGTGTTGGCCCGCCGCCTTCCCGGTGGCGCGAGCGAACAGCGCGGCCGTGATCGCCTGGGCAGCGGTGTACGCGGTCGCCTTGTCGCACAGCAGCGTGCGAAACATCGTCGGCTCGCCGGTCTCGGGGTCGGTCTGCACGCTGGCGAGCCCCGACGCCGCTTGGATCACGTTGTCGTACACCCGCCGTCCGCTGTACGGGCCGGTCGATCCGTACCCCGAGATCGAGGTGTAGATCAGCTCGGGGTTGATCCTGCGCACGTCGTCGTACCCGAGACCCAGCCGGTCCATCGCTCCGGGTCGGAAGTTCTGGATGACGACGTCGGCATCCTCGAGCAGGCGCTCGACCACGCGCCGTCCGTCGTCGTTCTTCAGGTCGACGACGAGTGAGCGCTTGCTCCGGTTGTTGTTCGCATAGATCCCGGTCATCCCGTTCTTCGACGAACCGAGCAGGCGCATCATGTCGCCGAAGCCGGGCGTCTCGACCTTGATCACGTCGGCCCCCTGATCGGCGAGCATCATCGCCGCGAGCGGTCCGGAGATCATGACCGAGAAGTCGACTACCCGTACACCGTCGAGGGGCCCCATCGGTGCATGCTGTCACGCCGATGCGTCGGTGGGCGAGCCGCCATTCGGGAGATCGGGGGGCTGCCGCGTTCGACGGGTGTCGCCGGGTCATCATGGACACGGTCATGAGGTCGTTCCGATGGTGCATCCCCGTCCTTGCCATCGCGGCGCTGTCGGGGTGTTCGTCCGATGACACGACGGGCACGTCGGCCGCCCCCGGTGGTTCGGAACCATCGCCCGCCGAGACGACCGCGGCGACATCGACTTCTCCCTCGACGTCCACCTCCACCTCGACGTCCACATCGACCACCGCGGAACCGGCGGGGACGACGACCACCGTCGCAGCCGAGGAACTTCCGCCGACCGATGGCGCGGACGAGGATCCGTCGTTCGAACTGGGTCCCGACGTGGTGCTGGACCTCGACGTCGCCCGGTTTCCGGTCGATGACGCCGGGGTCGGCGGCGGGGCGCCCGTCGACACGGGAGCGACAGCAGCGCCGCTCACCGGGTGGGCCGGATTCGACGCCTCTCTCGAGTCGGCGTTGATCCGGCCGGGCAACACGGCGGCCTCCGTGGCCGTGCTGATCGACGGCGACGTCGTGCACAGTTCGGCATTCGGCCAGCGTGATCCCGCGACCGGGGACCGCGCTGAGCCGGAGGATCGCTTCCGCATCGCGAGCATCTCCAAGACGATCACCGCGATCGTTGCGCTCCAGTTGGTGGAGGACGGCGTGATCGGACTCGACGATCCGGTGGGTCAGTTGGTCGCCGATCACATCGGTGCCGGGCCGATCGGATCGTCCGCGAACCTGACGCTGGGCCAACTGCTGACCCACCGTTCGGGCTTCGGGAAGTACGACACGGCATTCTTCCGCGGGGGAGCGGCCGACTGTGCCGACGCGGCCCGTCAGGGTCTCGCCAGTGGTGCCGCAGGCGGTGGCTACGTCTACAGCAACATGAACTACTGCGTGGCGGGCCTCGCGATCGAAGCGCTGACCGGACTCTCCTACGAACAGGCGGTGTACGAGAACCTGCTCACCCCGCTGGGGATCTCCGGAATGCGGCTTCCTCCGACGTTCGACCCCGGTCCCGGAGAGACGCAGCACGTCTCGACACCGGGGCGCAACTACATGGAGACCCTGGCCGGAGCGGGGGAGTGGATCGCCAGTCCGACCGACCTCGTCACGATCATGGACTCGCTCGACAGCTCCACGCCGGGCTTCAAGCCACTCGACGACTTGACCGCACTCCAGATGATCATCCCGTACGGCGGACAGCTCGGACAACGGGGATACGGCTACGGGATGATCTCGTACGGCGGAGGACGATTCGGCCACACGGGCACGATCGAGTCGACCCACGCGATGCTCCTGAACCGGGGCGACGGCGTGACGTGGGCCGTGACGGTCGCGGGTCAGATTCCGGACGAATCGACACGACTGGAGCAGATCGTGAACTCGGCGTTCGCCGCGGGAGGCTTTGTCGCCGGGTGAGAACGACGATCGCGCCGTGCGTACGATCGAAACATGTCGACGGGAACCGCACCCATCCCGATCACGGTGATCGGCGGGTATCTCGGCGCCGGCAAGACGACGTTGGTGAACGAGTTGCTCCGAGGTGCCGATGGTCGTCGACTCGGCGTCGTCGTCAACGACTTCGGCGAACTGGGCATCGACGCCGAACTGCTGCAGGCGGCTCTGGACGGTGGTTCGACGACGACGCCGTCCGACGCCACGCCGATCGTGAACCTCGCCAACGGGTGCGTGTGCTGCACGCTCGGCGACGACCTCCGTGCGACGCTCGACGAACTCGTCGCGATCAGACCGTCACTCGATCACATCGTGATCGAGGCCAGCGGCGTCGCCGATCCGGCGGTCGCCGCAGCATGGGGAACCGTGCCGGGATTTCTTCGCGGTGGCGTGGTCGTACTCGCCGCGGCCGACGCCGTGATGGCGAAGTCCCGTGACCGCTATGTCGGCTCCGAGGTCGTACGCCAGATCGCCGGGGCGGACCTGGTGATCGTCACCAAGACCGACCTCTGCGAACAACCGCAGGTGGATCGCGTCGTGGACTGGGTCGGCACGAACACGGATGCCCCCGTCGTGATCGCGTTCCACGGCGAGATCGACGTGGACGTCGTACTCGGTCGTCGAACGGACACGGGGGTGGCCGGCGAGCCGGATGCCGAAGGACATGCGGGCGACAGCGGTCGCTATCTCACGTGGTCGACGCGAACCGGGACGGTCGAGGCCGATGCGCTCGACGCGTTCCTGGACGCGCTGCCCGACGGTGTTCTCCGCGCGAAGGGGTTCGTCGATGTACGCGATGGATCCGGACGCGTCCACACGCAGCTCGTCCAGGTGGTCGGTCGTACCGTGTCGATGGTTGCGACAGACACGTCCGGCGCACGCGGCCTGGAGGTCATCGGGATCGCCGGCGTTCTCGACACCGCCGCACTCGACGCCCTCGCGACCGCCCACCTCGACCCGTTCTCGTGATCAGTTCCGGTGCTCCGTGCGCGAACTGTTCACGAG
>NZ_BAOL01000320.1 GCF_000350145.1 Ilumatobacter nonamiensis YM16-303
TCGCAGCCGGCGTGTTCGCAGCGTCGGATCAACAACCTTGCGGCTCGGCGGGCGGTACCGGTGAACAGCCGTTGGCGTCGGCCCTGGTCGATGATCACCCGGTCGGAGTCCAACACCACCCGACGTACGTGACCGGCGAGCGCGGCGCGGAGCACGTCGTGAGTGTGCACGGGGACGCCGTTGGTGGTGGCGCACATCGAACGGTTCGCGTCGACCAAATCCAGTACGTCGTGTGATCGTTCTGCGGAGAGTCCGGTGAACGGGTCGATCGGGTTCCCGTCCAGGTCGTGGCCGGTGGTGAGTCCCGCGGCGATGAGGGTGCGACCCCACGTGTGGGCGTCGATCACCACGTTCACCAGCGGTTCCGCGGCGGTGGTCGCGATGTGTTCTGTCGATGCTGCGGTGCGGAAGATCGCGACGAGCGCGTCGAAGCGTCGTTGCCGATCGGTTCGTGCGAGCGGGTGTCCGTCGGCGTCGTCACCGAAGTGTTCACGACAGGCGTCGATGTCGGCGCGGAACTCGAGGTCGACGAAGCGTTCATGGATCGCGACCATCTCCGCGGCGGTCAGACCGTCACCACCCGTCGCGGACACATCGAGCGTTCCGGCGACGCCGACCACCCGGGCTCGACGCCCCTCGACCGAGACGTCACGGTCGTCGTGCGTGCCGTCTTCGTCGAGTTGCGACTCGACGTGGTCGACGATCGCGGCGAAGTCGCGGTACGGCATCTGCTCGGCGTGTTCCAACAACTGGGGCACGAACGCGTCGAGCTCGTCACGGATCCGCGGGTTCGCAGACGTCATCGACAGCTTCTGGGTCTGGGACCAGCCGAAACGGCCTGACCACCATCCATCGCCGAACCCGGCCAGACCATCGACCGCCCGGGCGACAGCGAGGCGGCGACTCGCCTCGGTGGTCGACCAGTTCAACCGGGCCCGACAGAATGCCGCCATCGACCGGTGACCATCGGACTGATGCACGCTGCGCGCCTTCGCGACCGCCAATGCCGCGGACATCTCCGCATCGAGACGTCGACGCTCCAACTCGTTGGCCTCGATCCGTGCCACCAAACTCGCATCGTCCAATGCGACCAGCTCGTTCACCACGTTGGAGAACATGACATCATTCTACACGAACACACGTTCGAACCGAGCTCCATGTCAGGAAGGATCGATCTGCACCGAGGTTGATCGCGGCCGCCACGACGAGGCCATTCGCCTTCATGCCCACTTCCTTGGTTGACCCCGGCGTTCTGTGCAAGGTTCAGACCTTCGGCGGCGTCGATGTCATGATCAACAACGCGGGCACCATGCCACTTGCGTTCCTCGCTGACCACGTCGATGCTGCCACCGCCTGGTCGCGCTGCATCGACATCAACATCAAGGGCACCCTCAACGGCATGATCGCCGTGCATGACCAGATGTACAGCCAGGGGAGGGGTCACATCGTCAATCTCTCGTCGATCTACGGCAACGGACCCGTTGCGGGCGCCGCTGTCTACGGAGCCACCAATGCAGCCGTCAACACGATGTCCGAAGCATTCCGCGTCGAAACGCAAGGAACGATCAAGGTCACCATCGTGAAGCCGACCGGTGTGCCGGGAACGGGACTCGGAAGCGGCGTCATCAACCCTGCGGCCGTGGTCGGGATCCTCGGTCAGAACATGGCCGAGTACGGGGCGGTGTTCGCTGCGCTCGGCGAGGGTCGCACCGACGAGGTCGACCTCGACCCCGAATCGATCGGCTACGCCGTCCTCGACCCACAGCACGTCGTCGACCAGATCCTTCACGCAATCGACCAGCCGTGGGGCGTGTCGGTCGGAGACATCACCATCCGCGCCACCGGCGATCGCTACATCCTCTGACCCGGGACGATCGACCCCGAAGCGGAAGAGCTTCGCGGTGCACGCACTGGGACACGTCGCAACCGCTCGTCTCGGTCATCGCACACAAGATCAGGCCAACAACGGCCACGCGCGTGCAATCACGATGTGCAGCTCAGTCGACGGGCATCCACAGTTCGATGCGGTTGCCCTCCGGGTCGCGGACGAACGTCGACATCGATCCCCACAATTCTGCGATCGGGGACGGATCGGCGCCGCAGTCGACCAGTTCGTCCCAGGCGTCGGACAGATCGTCGACCCGCCAGCTCAGCGTCAGGCCGGCGCCGTCTGCCGACCGAACGGTCGTGCGCGTCGCGTCGGCGACACTGACGAAGCCGGCCGTTCCGACGGCGAACTCCACGAACCAGTCCCGCTCCATGGACACCTCCAGGCCGACCACGTCTCGGTAGAAGGCCACGGTTTCCGCCCACGATGTGCAGTAGAGGATCGTGTTCGTGCGATCGATTCTCATCGTCCGGCCGGATCGGGGTCAGCCCGACCCGGAGGTCGAGGGTCGGCTTCCCGTTCGACGCACCGTCGTGACGCCGAGGTGGGCCAGTCCTAACGCCGTCGCCGACCACGCGACGAACGCTCCGACCAATGCAGCTGTCGGGAGCCAGCCGAGGATCGCCAGATCGAGAGCGTCCGAGCCGACGAAGGTGACCGCGATCGTGATGGCGACGCCGATCAGCCCCCAGATCGTTCCCCGACGGTCGAGCCCGGTGCCACCCGGTGAGGGAAACGCGGACTCGTCGCTCACCGGCGTCACCCTACGCGGTTCCGCGACGACGCTGAGACGACGATGCCGGGGCGACCATCGTGGGCTGTGTCGGCTCGTTCGGCGCGCCGTGGACGCCGTCGAGCAGCCGCCGAAGCGCCGAGGCCATCTTGGTCGCGCGCTGCTTGGCGACAGCGGCGACCGTTCCCACGAACAGTTCGTCGACGGTCGCGTGGAACAGCTCCAGCCAGCGTTCGTAGTGCGCATCGGTGAACGGGGTGCGGGCGTGCACGGGCTCGTGCGCCCGGAGCGGGTTCCCGACGTAGCCGCGCTCCCCGAGCAGCTGCCACACCCAGAAGTCGGTCACGGTGTCGATGTGGTCGGGCCAGCTCACATGGGCAGCGCTGAACACCGGACCGAGCAACTCGTCCATCGCCGCGTACCGGTAGAACGACCGCACGAGCAGTTCGATGTCGTCGCGGTCCGCCAACTCGCCGCGGGCGGCGAGTTCCGCGTCCGTCATCGGATGCACGATCACGATGTCCGCACCCCGACCTGCATCGTGCCCCTCAACGGTTGACGACGCTCAGTGCCGACGCCAGCACGATGAACACGACGACTCCCAACATGAGGAGTGTCGCGGGGAGGACCGGGTGGGTCGGCTCGTTGCGGGCCATCACGTAATCCTAGTCGATGCTAGAATTATTGCTGCGATGAGCGCGACCCTCCAGACGCAATCCCGAGCGATGGGCGATCCGACGCGCCACGCGATCTTCCGCCATGTCGCCGACTCCGCTGAGCCCGTCGGTGTGGCGGAGCTGACCGAGGTCTTCGGTTTCCACCACAACGCGATTCGCCAGCACCTCGCGAAGCTCGTCGACGCCGAACTGCTCGACGAGTCGATCGCGAGGAGCGGAGGCCCTGGGCGACCGCGGCTCCGGTACACCGTGCACCCGATGGCCGACGGTCGATGGGGCGTCACCGGCCCGTACGAGCGTCTGGCGGGACTGCTCGCCGAGGTCGTCCGGTCCGGCGACACGCCCGAGGAGGTCGGTCGGCGCGCTGCGGGGGCCGGTGGCGGTGAGCGCGGCGAGCCGTTGGATGCGCTGGTCGATGCGATGGCCTCCAGTGGGTTCGAACCGCGTCTCGAGACGACGGGCGATGCGGCCGAGATCGTGCTCCAACGGTGCCCGTTCATGGCGGTCGCCCTCGACGCACCCGACACCGTCTGCGCACTGCACCTGGGCTTGGCGCGGGGCGCAGCCGAACGCTCGGGCGGTGTCGTCGTCGACGAACTGGTGGTCAAGGATCCGCGGCGGGCCGCCTGCCGCCTGCGAGTCCGACTGGCCGCGACGCGGGTGTCGTCGTGACGGACCTTCCACTCGACGACGCCGACGACCGAGAACGGGACGACGACCGAGAACGGGACGACGATCCCGCCGATCTCGGCGGCGAGCCTCCGTGCTGGGCGCACTTGTTCGAGGACCTCGAGCCCGACGACACCTGATCGCGATCTGCACCCACCGTGAACCATGCGGCAACGGTGTCGCCGGGTCGATCGGTCGGGGTCGGCCGTGTGAAGATGGCGCGACGCAGCACGTTGGAAGTGTCGCCGAAAACGGAGGTCGTCGTGAACGAACAGAACCGCAACCCTGATGTCGACGTTGTCGTCGTCGGAGCCGGCGTGGCCGGCCTGTACCTGCTGCACCGATTGCGTGAGATGGGACTTGCCGCCCAGGCGTTCGAGACGGGCGACGACGTCGGGGGGACCTGGTACTGGAATCGCTACCCCGGGGCGCGGTGTGACGTGCAGAGCATCGACTACTCGTACAGCTGGGACACCGAACTCGACGAGACGTGGGAGTGGTCGGAGCGCTACGCCACGCAGCCGGAGATCCTACGGTACCTGAACTTCGTGGCCGACAAGCACGACCTGCGGCGCGACATCCGGTTCTCGACCCGCGTCGAGCGCGCGGTCTGGAACGACGAGACCGCGCTCTGGGAGGTGACCACCGACGACGGTGTCACCACCACCTGCCGCTACCACGTGATGGCGACGGGATGCCTCTCGGTGATGAAGGACCCCGACGTCGAGGGCGCCGGCACCTTCGGTGGTGAGGTCTACTTCACCGGGCGTTGGCCGCACGAGGGCGTCGACTTCACCGGCAAGCGCGTCGCGGTGATCGGCACGGGTTCCTCGGCGATCCAGTCGATCCCGCTCATCGCAGCACAGGCCGACCAGCTCACCGTCTTCCAACGGACGCCGAACTTCTCGCTCCCCGCGTACAACGGTCCGGTCCGCGACCACGACGCCGAGAAGATCCGCGCCGATCGTGCGGCCTATCGGGAGGAGGCACGCTGGAGTTCCAGTGGTGTGCCACGCGAACTCGTCGAGGAGAGCGCCCTCGCCGTTTCCGAGGAGGTTCGTCAGGAACGCTACGAGAAGGCGTGGAACGAAGGAACGATCTTCTCGCTGCTGGGTGCCTTCAACGACATCTTGACCAATCGCGACGCGAACGCGACGGCTGCGGAGTTCGTCCGCGGCAAGATCCGCTCGATCGTCGACGACCCGGAGACCGCCGAGGCCCTGAGCCCGCGTACCTACCCGGTCGGGACGAAGCGCCTGTGTCTCGACTCCGGGTACTACGCCACGTTCAACGAGGACCATGTCAGCCTCGTCGACCTCCGCAAGAACCCGATCGCCTCGATCACCGAGACCGGGATCGACGTCGTGACCGGCGAGGGCGCCACGTCCTACGAGTTCGATGCGATCGTCTACGCAACCGGGTTCGATGCGATGACCGGAGCGATCGTGTCGGTCGACATCGCCGGCCGCGACGGTGTGGAACTCCGCGACCGCTGGGCGGACGGCCCCCACACCTACCTCGGGCTCATGTCGTCGGGATTCCCGAACCTGTTCATGGTCACCGGTCCGCAGAGCCCGTCGGTGTTGTCGAACATGGCGGTGTCGATCGAGCAGCACGTCGACTGGATCTGCGACACGATCGACCACCTCCGCGAGAACGGCAAGACCGTCATCGAACCGACCGTGACCGCCGAGGCCGGATGGGTTCAGCACACCAACGACTACGCCGACATCACCCTGTTTCCCGAGGCGAACTCCTGGTACATGGGCGCCAACGTTCCGGGCAAGCCGCGAGTGGTGCTCCCGTACGTCGGGGGCGTCGATCGTTACCGGCAGACGTGCGACGCCGTCGTCGAGCAGGGGTATCTCGGCTTCGAGCTCTCGGGTGACGATGGCACCGAGGTGACCGACGGAGTGATCTGCCGGGTGCAGCCCGACGTCGCGATCATGCTCGAGTTGATGGACGAACTGGGTCTGCCGTCGATGGACACGATGTCGCCCGACGACGCCCGGGCGATGTCCGAAGCGATGGGGGCTCAGAGCCCACCCGGACCCGAGGTCGGTGAGGTCGTCGACGGCACGCTGCCCGGTGCCGACGGGAACGACCTCGACTACCGGCTGTACCGACCGGCGACTCCGGGTCCGCACCCGGTCGCGGCGTACTTCCACGGCGGCGGCTGGGTGCTCGGCAATGCCACGTCCGACGACGCGCTGTGCCGCGATCTGTGTGACCGCTCCGGCGTGATGGTCATCTCGGTCGACTACCGGCACGCACCCGAGGCGCGGTTTCCCGCTGCCCCCGATGACGGCTTCGCGGCGGTCTCGTGGATTGCCGATCATGCCGAGGAGCTCGGCGCGGTGCCGGGTCAGCTCGCGGTTGCCGGTTGGAGCGCCGGTGCCAACATCGCGGCGGTCGTCGCCCAACGGGCACGCGACGAGGGAGGCCCGCGCATCAGTGGCCAGCTCCTGCTGACGCCGGTCACGGACTGTGACACGACTCGCCCGTCGTACATCGACAACGGTGACGGATACATCCTGACCGCGGCGCTGATGTCGTGGTTCTGGGATCACTACGCAGAACCGAGCGACCGCAGCGATCCGCGCGCCTCCCCGCTCCGCGCCGACTCGCTCGCGGGTCTGCCCCCGGCGATGATCGTCACGTGCGAGTTCGACCCGCTCCGCGACGAAGGGGACGCCTACGCGGACGCGCTCTCCGCTGCAGGGGTCGACGTCAACCACGTGCAGGCGCGCGGGCAGATCCATACGGCGATCCCCGCAGTCGGAGCCCTGCTCTCGGGCGTGGACATTCGTGGCGAGATGGCATCGTCACTCAGCGGATTCTTCGGGGCGAGCGTTCCGGCGTGACCGAGCCGGCGGCGCGGCCGCTCGATGGCGTCACGGTCATCGAGGTCGACAGCTGGATGGCGGCACCGAGCGCCGGCGCGATCCTGTCCGACCTCGGCGCCGACGTGATCAAGGTCGAGCCGCTGACCGGAGATGCGATGCGCGGGACGGGCCGTCCCGCCAAGGTGGAGGGCGCATTCGCGGGATACGACTTCTGTTTCGATGTGGACAATCGCGGCAAGCGCTCGATCGCGATCGACCTCGCTTCGACGGACGGAGCTTCCGTCGTGCAGCGGCTGGTCGACTCCGCTGAGGTCTTCCTGTGCAATCTGCTTCCGCATCGGCAGGAGCGGTTCGGCCTCGACCCCGCAACGCTTCACGCACGCACACCGGCCCTCGTCCACGCGACGCTGACCGGATACGGAACGCACGGACCCGAGGCGTGGCGTCCGGGCTATGACGTGACCGCCTTCTTCGGACGATCGGGTCTGTACGACGCGATGCGCGAGACCAGCGACGGCCTCGTCCCGATGGCGCGACCGGCGCAGGGCGATCATGCGGCCGGGCTGGCACTCGTGGCGAGCATCCTCGCGGCGCTCCGGCTGACGGAGCGGACCGGCGTGGGCCAGGTCGTCGAGACGTCGTTGTACGAGACCGCGGCCTGGACCCTCGCGAGTGACTACGGAGTCACTGCGGCGGACGGGGCGCCGGTCCGTCAGCGTTCGCGCTCCCAGCAGATCACGCCACTGACCAATCGCTACCCGTGCGGTGACGATCGGTGGGTCGTGTTCAACATGCCCGAGCCTCCCGCGTTCGCTCGATTCTGCGGCGCGGTCGGTCTCGAGCACCTCGTCGACGATCCGCGCTTCGACACCGTGCGGAACCGGTTCGTCAACATGGCCGAACTGGTCGAGCTGATCGACGACGTATTGCGCGAGCGGACCCGTGACGAGTGGGGCCCGATCTTCGACGAGCACAAGCTGATCTGGGGACCGGTGCTCGGACTGCACGAGGTGGTCGCCGATCCGCAGGCCGAGGCGATCGGCATGTTCCCGACGATCACCCATCCCGAACTCGGCGAGTACCGCAGCGTGCGATCACCGATCCGCCTGCGCGGGGTGGACACCGAGCCCACCGCACCGGCACCCCGATTGGGCGAGCACGGTCGATCGATCCTCGCCGATGCCGGCTTCACATCCGACGAGATCGAGTTGCTCATCGACGCCGGCTCGGTCGGCTAGCAACCCGAACCATTCCGTGTCAGACACCCGATGGCACGG
>NZ_BAOL01000319.1 GCF_000350145.1 Ilumatobacter nonamiensis YM16-303
GCGCTCCGTGCGCGAACTGTTCACGAGAACGTGGCGGAGCGAGCGGGGTCGACGGGCGTAGCCTCTCGGCCATGTCGCAGTTCGTCGACGAGTGCCAACTGAACGTCAAGGGCGGCGATGGCGGCGCGGGCTGTATCAGTTTCCGTCGTGAGGGACCGGTGGCGATGGGCGGGCCGAACGGGGGCGATGGTGGCGACGGTGGCGACATCTGGCTCGTGGCCGATCACAACGTCGCCTCGCTCCTGGCGTTCAAGGACCATCCGCACCGCAAGGCCGATCGCGGAGTCCACGGCAAGGGCAAGGACCAGCACGGCCGCCGAGGCGAATCACTCGAGATCAAGGTGCCGATCGGGACCAAGGCGAGCGACCTGTACACGGGCGAGGTGTACGCGGAACTGAACAATCAAGGGGACCGCTGGCAGGCCGCTGCCGGAGGACGAGGGGGACGCGGCAATGCCAAGTTCCTGTCGAACAAGCGGCGCGCGCCGAGTTTCGCCGAGCAGGGCGAGCACGGCGAGGAACGCTGGCTGAAGCTCGAACTGCGGCTGATGGCCGACGTCGCACTCGTCGGTTTCCCGAACGTCGGCAAGTCGACGCTGATCAGCGTGGTGTCGGCGGCCAAACCGAAGATCGCGAACTATCCGTTCACGACGCTCGAACCGAACCTCGGAGTGGTCAAGCTCGACGACGACACCGAATTCGTCGTCGCCGACATCCCCGGCCTGATCGAAGGAGCGAGCGAAGGCAAGGGACTCGGACATCAGTTCCTCCGCCACGTCGAGCGCGCCCGGGTGCTGTGCTTGATGGTCGATCTCGCGCCGACCGACGGGACGTGGCCGAACGAGCAGGAGCAGATCCTGCTGGAGGAGCTCGGCAACTACCAACCGGACCTGCTGGATCGTCCGCGCATCGTCGTCGGCACGAAGGCCGACATGGTGCAGGAAGGCGACCTCGAGGTGATGGAGTGGGAGGGCGACGTCGTTTCGGCGATCACCGGCGACGGCGTCAGCGCCTTGATCGGCAAGATGGCGGCGCATGTCCACGACGC
>NZ_BAOL01000318.1 GCF_000350145.1 Ilumatobacter nonamiensis YM16-303
TATCCGATCGTGCAAGCGCCGATGGGGTGGATCGCCCGGTCGCAGCTGGCGTCAGCGGTGTCCAACGCCGGCGGGATGGGGATCATCGAGACATCGTCCGGTGAACTCGACGCGGTCCGGATCGAGATCGAGAAGATGGCCGATCTCACCGACAAGCCGTTCGGAGTGAACATCGCGCAGGCCTTCGTCCGCGACCCTGGGATCGTCCAGTTCGTGGTCGATCAGGGCATCCAGTTCGTCACAACGTCGGCGGGCAACCCGACCAAGTACACGGGGCAACTGAAAGAAGCCGGGTTGACCGTCTTCCACGTGGTGCCGACGCTGCACGGGGCGTTGAAGGCGGTCGAAGCCGGGGTCGACGGACTGGTCGTCGAAGGGGGAGAGGGCGGCGGCTTCAAGAACCCGCGTGACGTGGCGCTGATGGTGCTGCTCCCACTGATCGCTTCGAAGGTCGACGTCCCGATCATCGCCGCCGGCGGGATGGTCGACGGCCCGTCGATGGCCGCCGCGCTGGCGCTCGGTGCCGAAGGGATCCAGATGGGGACGCGGATGGTGTCGGCGGCGGAGTCGCCCGTCCACGACAACTGGAAGCAGTCGATTCTCGACGCCGCCGAGACCGACACGGTGTTCCTCAACCGGCACACCTCACCGGCGCTGCGGGCGTTGCGGACCGAACGGAGCGAAGCGCTCGAAATGGACACGGAGACGAACGCGATGACCGCTCTGATCGGTTCGACACTCGACCTCTACTTCGGTGGTGACATGAACGCGAGCCTCGCGCTGAGCGGTCAGGTCGCCGGACGGATCGAGGAGGTCGAACCGGTTGCCGACATCATCACTTCCTGTGCCGCCGAGTGCCGCGTTCTGCTGGGAGAACTCGCCGCCACGTACGCCTGAGGTCGTCCGCTCCGACCCGTCACGCAACGCTAGGCGAGCTTCTCGGTGAACCAGTCGAGGATGATCTCGGCGCGCTGGACACGGTGGACCGGCGAGCCGGAGCGGGACAGTTCGTGGTTCTCGCCGGGGAATCGGTAGAAGTCGACCTCCTTGCCGAGCAGTTTCAACGCGACCCAGAGTTCCTCGGCCTGGTTGATCGGACAGCGCCAGTCCTCCTCGGAGTGGATCAGCAACATCGGTCGGTCGATCTCACGCACCTGGCGGATCGGGGAATGGGACGCGTACAGCTCCGGGTCGTCGATGTGGAGCGGGCCGTGTTCGGTGCGGAACGCGGTCGCGATGTCGCTGGACCACTCCTCGGACACCAGGTTGTTCACGGCTCGTTCGGAGCAGAACGCGCGGAACCGGCCGTCGTGATTCGCCGCGAGCCACGTGGCCATGTACCCGCCGTACGAGCCACCGAGCATGCCGACGCGATCGCGGTCGCAGAACGTGAACCGCTCGAGCGTGTGGTCGATCACGGCGAGGACGTCGTCGGCGTCCAGCCCGCCCCAGCCCGACCCAGGCTTCACGGGGTGCTTCGGTCCGAGGATGGCCTGTCCCCACTCCGTGCTGCGTCCGCTGCCGCCCCGAGGGTTGCTCAGCACCACGACGAATCCGGCGGCTGCCTGGAACTGGGCCTCGTCGAAGAATCCTTCGCCGTATTGAGCGAACGGTCCGCCGTGCACGTTGAGCAGCACGGGGTAGGTGTTCGTCTCGTCGAAGTCGGCCGGCCGCATGATCCAGGCATCGATCACATCCGAGCCGTCCGTCGTCGGCACCTCGAACTTCTCCCACGGAAGGAGGTCGTCGGACCAGCGCGCGGTCACGTGTGTCTGTTGCACACCTCCGAGGAAGAGTTCATCGGGACGATCGACGGTCGAGCGAACGGTCGCAATGGTGCCCGCCGCGGCGTCGAACCCGGACACGACGATCGGTCCGTCGGTGAGCGGTTCGGGCACCTGGGATCCGTCCACGAAGACATGGAACAGGTGCGTCTCGCCTCGATCCTCGGCCGCAGCGAGAACCGAGATGTCGTCGCGCCAGACGGGAGCACGCGTTCCGGACAGCGGCATGAACGTGCGGTCGAGGCCGGCCGACGCCCAGATGATGTCCGACTCCTTCGTCGTCGCATCGAGGGGGGCGACACCGACGGCGGCGTTCTGCGGGAAGGTGAGCAGGTCTCCGTGTCCGAGGAATGCAACGAGCTTGCCATCGGGCGACACGCTCGGATGCGAATACGAGCCGTCGTGGGCCGTCAGGCAACGAATCTCGCCGTCGCCGGAAACGGGAACGACGTACAGGTCCACCGCCAAGTCGATGTCCCAGGTCTCGTGGCGCTGCGCAGACGTGACGATCGCGTCGGAGTCGGGGAGCCAGGACACACCGCTGTGCTGGAATTCGCCCGGGGTGAGGTTGCGCGGACGTCCCGTACCGTCGGCGGGAACCACGTAGACGTGTCGTGGCCGGTCGAAGATCCAGTTCTCGCCATTCAGTCGGGAGAACAGGCGCTCGACCTTGCGCGGGGCCTGCCACGAGGCATCCTCCTTCGTGTACCGCTCGTGCTGCGTTCGGCTGGTGAATGCGAGCATCGTCCCGTCCGGTGACCACGCGATGTCGCCGAGTCCGTCGGGCATCGTGCAGACCGTTCGACTCTCGCCGGGTGCGTCGACCGGAAGGACGTGCATCGTCGCGTCGGTCTTCTCGGAACTGCGTTTCGCACGGAACGCGAGGAACCGACCGTCCGGCGACCATGCCGGGTGATCGTCGTGGTCGCCTTCGGTGACCGGCACGTCGTCGAGCCAGATCCGGCGCTCGGTCGTGTTGGCCTCGAGGTCGATCGTCGCCACGACGAACGCGACTCGGTCGCCATCAGGCGAGACCGCGACGTCGGTGACCCAACTGCGTTGATCGATCATCCGCACGGCGATGTCGTGATGTTGGCCGGTGCTCTGAGACGAAACCATGGACGGACGGTAGCCGTGCACTCGGCCGCCGGTGTACCGCGTCGATGTGCGGGTCCGCCGAAACAGGGGCCATGATGCGTGGGTGCCCAGCGCCGCCCCTGCGATCGAACTCCTGGACGAACCCGACGACGGCCGACGCTTCACGATCCCCGTGCGAGTCCGCCTCGGCGACGTCGACCGAATGGGACGGATGCGGTTCGACGCGATCGCGCGGGTGCTGCAGGACGTCGCGACCGACGATGCGTCCGATGCCGGACTCGATCGCCGGTTCGGTTGGCTGGTCCGACGAACGATGATCGAGTCCCGTGTCCCGGCCGGGCTCGGGGAATCGATCGAGGCCACGACCTGGTGTACCGGAATCGGCCGCTCGTGGGCTGAACGTCGGAGCCGCATCGTCGGCGACCGGGGAGCGATGATCGACGCGGTCAGCCTCTGGGTGCAGGTCGATCCATCGACCGCACGACCGACGCGGATCGAGTCCGATTTCACCGACGCCTACGGCACGGCGTCGGGTGGGCGTGTCGTGTCGTCGCGGTTGGCGCTTCCGAGCACACCCGAGGGCTCGCAGCCGGGTGCCCCGTGGCACGTTCGACGTACCGATCTCGATCCGTTCGGACACGTCAACAATGCGGCGACGTGGGCGTTCCTCGAGGAAGCTGCCGAGCTGGACGAATCGGCTCGCGTCGGGCGTGCCGAGTTGGAGTACCTCCGGCCGCTCGAACGCAACGGTGACGACGTCGAGATCGTCGTGGACCGGTCGAACTCGACCACCACGGCCTGGCTCACGAGTGGTGACGAAACGCTCGCCGCCGCGCGCTGGGCCCACCGGGCGTAGGACTCGGGCCGGTCAGCGCAGAGCGATGACGGGCGGGCCCGCGCTGGTTGTTCCGATGTGGGCGGCGGTATGGCCCGACTCCCGGAGCGCGGCGAGCACGTCATCGGTCGCTCCCGGTTCGACCCCGAAGACCAGCCCACCCGAGGTCTGGGCGTCGGCGAACAACAGCTGATCGGTCTCGCTGCGGTCGCCGGGGTCGAGGAGGTCCGAGCCCCAGTCGAGGTTGCGGCGACTCCCGCCCGGCATCACTCCAGCGGCGGCGTGGTCGACCGCACCAGGGAGGAATGGGATCGTGGAGAACTCGACCTCGCATCGCACGTCCGACTCGATCGCCATCCGGCCCAGGTGACCGAGCAGACCGAAGCCCGTCACGTCGGTGCAGCCGGTGGCTCCGGCGTCGAGGGCGACGTGGGCACCGGCGTCGTTCAGCCGGATCATCGAGGCGACCGCCGCCCGGGCCTCGTCGTCGCTGGCCGCGCCGGACTTGATCGCGGTGGTCAGCACGCCGACCCCCAGCGGTTTGGTCAGGATCAGGTCCTGGCCGACGCGCAGACCAGCGTTGGTCAGGATTCGGTCAGGATGCACCTCGCCTGTGACGGCCAGACCGTACTTCGGTTCGGGGTCGTCGATCGTGTGTCCGCCGACGATCGCGAATCCGGCGGCGGTCGCGATGTCCTGGCCGCCCGCCAGCAGCTCGCCGAGCAGTTCGGTCGGCAGCTCGTCGGTGTTCCAGCCGACGAGGTTGAGTGCGAACAGCGGTCGCCCGCCCATCGCGTAGACGTCCGACACGCTGTTGGCCGCGGCGACCCGGCCCCACGTGCGCGCATCGTCGACCACCGGCGTGATGAAGTCGGCAGTCGACACGAGGGCGCGTTCGTCATCGAGGCGCCAGACCGCGGCGTCATCGCCGGTGTCGGAACCGACGAGGAGCTCGGCGGGGTGATCATGTTGCAGATGGTGCACGACGTGCGCCAGCTCGCCCGGAGCGAGCTTGCAACCTCAACCCGCGCCGTGGCTGAACTGGGTCAGGCGGATCCGGTCTCGTTCACTCATCGTCACCCCCCTCCCGTGCACGTTCGATCATCGGCGCTTCACGGTATCGGTGAGAGTCCGACGGCGTCGATTCACCCGGTCGTCAGAGCGTGTCGGGCATTCGGTCGCCGAAGTTGATGCCGAGGTCGCGGGCGGTGAGGATCGTGTCGCAATCCGGCGGCACGCTCTTCATGCGGTACACCGCCTCGGCGAGCGGAACGTAGGTGACCGTCGGCGGATCGAGAGCGACCATCACGCCGTCGTGTCCCTCCACGAGCGCACGCACGGCCGCGGCGCCGAAGCGGAGGCCGAGCAGCCGGTCGGTGGCGGTCGGGCTGCCTCCGCGCAGCAGGTGTCCGAGCACGACGGAGCGGGACTCCTTGCTGGTCAACTCCTGCAACTCGGTGGCCACGCGGCTCCCGACTCCGCCGAGTTGCTCCGCCTGCCCGACGGCCTTGCCGACCGTGGAGACAGCACCACCTGCCGGGACGGCTCCCTCGGCGACCACGACGATCGAGAACTTCGCCCCGCGTTCCTCGCGCTGACGGATCGTCGCGGCGATCGGTGCGAGGTCGTACGGGATCTCGGGAATCAAGATGCAGTGCGCCCCGGCAGCCATCCCGGCGTGCAGCGCGATCCAGCCCGCGTAGCGGCCCATCACCTCGACGACGATGATCCGACCGTGCGAGGTGGCCGTGGTGAACAGGCGGTCGATGCACTCCGATGCGAAGCTCACCGCGGTGTCGAACCCGAATGTCGCGGTCGTCTTGTCGAGGTCGTTGTCGATGGTCTTCGGGACGCCGATCACGTGGAGGCCGTGTTGGTGGAGCTGATTTCCGATCGTCAACGAGCCGTCGCCGCCGACCGTGACCAGTGCGTCGATTCCGGCGTCGGCGAATCGGCCGAGCAGTTCAGGCGTGCGGTCGACCTCGAGCCACGTTCCGTCGTCCTGCTGCATCGGATACGCCGTGGGGTTGCCGCGGTTCGTGGAGCCGAGGATCGTGCCACCGAGGTGCGAGATGCCGCGCACCGACTCGCGCGTCAACTCGATCAACCCGCCGTCGATGTACTCGTCCGGAAACATCAGACCGTTGAACCCGTCGCGGATGCCCACGACGTCCCAGCCGCGGTTGCGCGACGCGAGGGTCACCGATCTGATGACCGCGTTGAGTCCGGGGGCGTCGCCACCACCCGTACTGATCCCGACGCGCTTGATTTCCGTCACGCCGCCACCGTAGGCGACGTCGGCCGCTCGGCTGCCCGATCGGCACCGCCGTTCACACAGCGTTCAAGCTCCCCGGTGCCATCGGGTGTCTGACACCCGATGGTTC
>NZ_BAOL01000317.1 GCF_000350145.1 Ilumatobacter nonamiensis YM16-303
TCCGGATTCCTCGAGATTTGCGGATGTTCCCCACCCGGTGCCCGTTCCTCGAGGTTTCCGTGTGTGAATTTCGTGGGATTGCGACCGTGGGCGTCCGGATTCCTCGAGATTTGCGG
>NZ_BAOL01000316.1 GCF_000350145.1 Ilumatobacter nonamiensis YM16-303
GCTCCGTGCGCGAACTGTTCACGAGAACGCTGGTTGGTCGACGATCAGGGGCGGGTCGAGTAGGCGCCGGGTGGGAGGGCGCTGATCGGGCCGTGGAGCGCGTGACCGCCGTCCACGTACAGGCACTCCCCCGTCACGTACGCGGCTGCGGGCGATGCGAGGAACACCACCGAGTTGGCGATGTCGCTCGGGCGGCCCGGGTACGGGAGGGGGACAGCGGACATGTCGTTGCCGACCTCCTCGTCATACGTCTTCTCCCAGCCGTCGGTGCGGAACGCGCCAGGAGCGACACAGTTGACGCGCACCTTCGGTCCCCACTCGAACGCCAGCGTCTTGGCCAACTCGATGACGCCGGCACGGGCGGCGGCACTGTGCGCGATCCCGGGGATGCCGCGGCCGACGATCGCGACGATCTGGATGATCACCCCACCGCCGCCATCGAGCATCTGGTTGCCGAACACCTGCGTCATCGACCACGTTGCGTTCAGGTTGAGATCGACGACGCTGTTCCAGCCGTTCGGACTGAACCGACGCGCTTCCTGAGGGAACTGTCCACCGGCGTTGTTGACCAGGATGTCGACGTCGTGCCGCCCGGCGAGAGCTTCGACACTCGCCCGATCACGGATGTCGACCAGATCGGTGACGACTTGATTCCCCGTCGCCGAGGTGATCTCCGCTGCGGCCTCGTCGAGAACCTCCTGGCGACGTGCGGCGATGACGACGTCGGCGCCCGCTGCGGACAGCCCCTCGGCGATCGCTCGACCGAGCCCGGTTCCACCACCGGTGACCAGCGCCGTCGAACCCGCGAGGAGGTCGGGAACGAAGATCGCCGAGCCGGGTGAACGAGCGACCGAATCGCCAGGCGAGGAAGCAGGAGACGTCATCGGACCATCATGGACGCCACCCGGTGGCGCCGGACGATT
Source organism: Ilumatobacter nonamiensis YM16-303 (assembly GCF_000350145.1). Taxonomy (GTDB): domain Bacteria; phylum Actinomycetota; class Acidimicrobiia; order Acidimicrobiales; family Ilumatobacteraceae; genus Ilumatobacter_A; species Ilumatobacter_A nonamiensis. Next base: position 924 of record NZ_BAOL01000316.1, read on the forward strand.
CGGACACACCCGACGTTCCCGATCGTGTGCCCGGCTCGACCGTGCGCGCCGTTTCCACCATCACCACCGGAGCCTCCCTCGTCTCGTGGCCTGGCGGATCCGACCCGTCACGCTGGCGCTGACTCTCGATGCGGCTCCGAAGCATCTGCCACGAACCGGCGATCCCCTGCGGGAACTTCATGGCGACCAGGACGAGTGCGATGCCGGTGATCAGGAACTGATCGGGCGACGAACCACCGCCGAGGATGACGACGATGAAGAGGCCGGAAGGAGCCAGGATCCCGCCCACGACGGCGCCGGCGATCGAGCCGACGCCACCGACGTAGCCGAGCGCCAGCACCAACAGACCATCCTGCGCGCTCAGGCCACCACCGTTGAACGTCATTGCCTTGTAGGCGAACATCAGCCCGGCGACGCCTGCGAGGAGCGACGCGATCGCTGCCGCGAGGACCTTGGTCTGCGCCACATCGATCCCTGCGGAGGCCGCCGCCCGCTCGTTCGAGCGCACCGCGAGGAACCGTCGGCCGAGGGGTCCACGCCGCACGCCCTGGACGACCGCCGCACACAGCGCGGTGACGACCAACATCACCACTCCGAACACACGCGCCGGAAACTGCTCACCGTCGAAGATGCCGAACTCGAAACCGCCGATGCTCGGCGCGTCCACCTGTGCGATCCCGCCGCGCCCGACGAACGTCGGGCTCCGGAACAGCAGCTCGTCGAAGACGACCGCGAGTGAGAAGGTGACGATCGCGAACTGAACGCCGCGCACGCGCAGCGCGGGAATGCTCACCAACGTTCCGACGACGATCGTCACGGCGACCGCAGCCATCGGCGCGAGCGGGAAGCCCAGTGGACCATCGAAGCGAGACAGCATGAACGCGCTGAACCCGGCGAGTGCCAGTTGGGCGAGCGAGACCTGGCCGATCAGACCGGTGAGCACCCCGATCGACATCAGCAACGTCGCGACGAACATGGTCTGGAGTGCTGCGAACCGCACCGTGGGGTCGCCCGAGACCACGACGATGAGCGCGATTGCGAGCGTCAGCGCCCAGACGCGCGCATCGGCTCTCGCGAGCACGACGGGAACCTGCGCGCGTTCGAGAATCGCCGCGCGATTCGGCAATCGCTTGCCGACGAGGATCAACGCCCCGACGATCACCACGAACGGGACCAGCGCGCTGATCCCACCCAGGAAGAAGCGCGGCACCTGCTGCTGCGCCACGATGTGCACGGCGATCGCCTCGAAGCTGCCGATCGCGACCGCCGCCCCGACCGCAACGGAGATCGACTGGAGCCGTGCCGCCAGCGCGGCGCCGAGTGCCGGCACGACGAAGAGGCTGAACGTGAACGGGCTCACGCCGCCGAGCGATGATCCGACGATTCCGACCGATCCGGCGAGCGCGGCAGCGAACAACCAGTTGGTGAGACCGATCCGGGTCGGGTTCAGTCCCAGCAGGATCGCGCCCTTCTCGTTGAGGAACGCGGCGCGAGTCGCCAGACCGAATCGGGTGAAACGCTCGACCACACCGACGCCCAGCGCGAGCACGCACACCGCGACGAGCAGCCACAGTCGATCGACCGGGAACGGGCGACCACCGAGCGAGATGACGTCGTCGGGGAGGATCGACGACACGCGGAGCGTGACGTTGCCGAAGCCGCGGGTGGCGAGCGCCTGCAGCACGAGCGTCAGTCCGACCGTGGCCACCAGCATGGTCACCGGTGGCGCCGACCGCAGGCTGCGGATCACCACCACGTAGATGACCGCCGCGACGATCAGACCGACCGCCATCCCCAGCGCGGCTGCGGGAACGAAACTCATCGGGTCGCCGAGTCGGAAGCGGTTCGGCAAGCCGACGATCGGGATCACCAGATCGCCGCTCGCTCGGAGTTCGGCGAACACCATCGCCGGGATCATCGCCATCGCCCCGACCGCGAAGTTGACGACACCGCTGCCCCGGTACGTGATGATGACGCTCATCGCGAACGCCGCATAGAGCGCCCCGGTCCCGACGCCGAGCAACGCGTAGAAGGGCCAGTCGCTCACCGCGCGACCGCCTGCGTCACGTCACGGGCCGGTCCCGTTGCGTGTCGCTCCGCTTCAGTGCAGTGCGGCATCGCCGAGGTAGCTCGCCTCGAGCACACCCCGGTTGGCCAACAGTTCCTCCGCCGTGCCGGCGAGGAGCACCTCACCGTGGTTCAGCACGTATCCGCGGTCGGCCACTTCGAGCGCCATGTGGACGTGCTGCTCGACGACCAGGACGCCGCAACCGGTCTGGTCGGCGATGTCGCGTACGATCGGCAACAGTCGCTCGACGATGATCGGCGCGAGTCCCAAGCTCATCTCGTCGACGAGCAGACACTTCGGTTCGGACACCAGTGCGCGGGCGACCGCGAGCATCTGCTGTTCGCCACCCGAGAGCAGACCGGCTTGACGACCGCCGAGCGGTTTGAGGGCGGGTAGTAGGTCCATCGCCCGTTCGTACGCTGCCTTGCGCGAGCCACGGTCGCCCGTCAGACCCAGGCGGATGTTCTCGTCGACGGTGAGATCGAAGAACAGCGAGCGGTCCTCGGCCACATGCGCGAGCCCGCGCCGGGGAATGGTGTGCGGCTTGTTGCCGTCGACGGCTTCGCCGAGCACGGTCACCTCACCCTGCAGTGGCGCCAAGAGCCCCGACAGGGTCAACAGCGTGGTCGTCTTGCCCGCCCCGTTCGGTCCGAGCAGCGCAACGACCTCGCCGCGGCCGACCGTGAGGTCGAGGTCGCGCACGACCGGGATTCCGCCGTAGCCCGTGTGGAGTCCACGGACGTCGATCAGCAGATCCTCGCCGCCGGGAGCGGCGCCGGTTCCCGTGTCGGAGTTGGTGTCGGTGCTCATCGCGTCTCCTCGCTCACGTCGTGGATGATGTCGTCGATCGCCCCGGCGATGTCGCCGGTCTGTTGCTGTCCGCCGAAGGTCGCCCCGCTCGATGCCTGAGACTCTCCGGCGCTCTCGCCCAGATACGCCGAGATGACGGCAGGGTCGGCCCGGACCTCGGCCGGCGTTCCCTCGGCGATGATCTCACCGAAGTCGAGAACGTAGATGTAGTCGCACACGTTGAGCACGAGGCCCATGTCGTGGTCGATCAGGAACAGGCTCATGTCGTGGTCGAGGAACTCGCGGAGGTGTGCTCCGAGCAGTTGACTCTCGGCGGTGTCGAGACCGGCTGCCGGCTCGTCGAGCAAGACCAGCTTGGGCTTCGCTGCGAGGGCTCTGGCCACGCTGATCAGCTTGCGCTGCCCGTGGCTGAGATCGCTCGGCAGCGTGTCGGCGCGGTCGGTGAGGCGCATGATGTCGAGTGCCCAGTCGACCTGCTCCCTGTACTGCCGTTCATTGCGTCCCGGCATCAACACGTCGGTGATGATCGAGTGCCATTGCGCTCGCTCGGCCCCGGCCATGAGGTTGTCGCGAACCGTCAGATCCTCGAACAGTTCCAGCGACTGGAACGTGCGCGTCAACCCGATCTTGGCCCGCTTGTCGGGGCTCAACCCGGCGAGGTCGACGCCATCGAAGGTCACCTTCCCCTCCGACACCGGAGTGAACCCGGTGATCGCGTCGATGAAGGTCGTCTTCCCGGCACCGTTGGGTCCGATCAGCCCGACGAGTTTGCCGGTGTGACAATCGAGGTCGATGTCGCGGTTGGCGTACAGACCGCCGTAGTTGACGCTGAGTCCGCGTGCTTCGAGCAGTGCCATGGTCAGATCATCTCCGGTGCGTGCTCGCCCTCGTGGGCGGGAAGGGTGTCGAGGTGGTCCATGTCGTCGAGATCGTGGTGTGGCGGACCCGAATCATCGTCGCCGCTGGGTCGTCCGTAGCGGATGATGCGATAGATGCTCCGAGCGAACAATGCCAGAGCCGCTCCGTACAACGGCATCCAGAACTGATCGTACGTGTCGACTCGCAACGGCCAGACGAGGTAGCCGAGGATGGCGCCCACCACCGCCGTCGGACCGAATCGTTTGGCCCAACTGACCCATTGCGATCCGGCCTCGGGGAACGTCGGCGAGAGCGGACCGAGGAAGCGGGCGAAGGCCAGGAGCGCGAGGTAGACGATCGCGACCCAGATCAGGATCTGGAACTCGATGATGTCGGTGAACCGGATGTTGTAGACGAGGAACGCGAAGCCGACGACGGCCGACGCGAGGACCACCTTCACCAACACACCACGGGCGCCGCGGTAGTTGCGACGGATCGTCTCCAAGCCGGGGACGGAGTGCACGATCCAGTCCCCTGCATGTCTCATCCCCTCCCCGAAGAACGGCGCCACCCCTTCCGGGTGGATGATCGCGGTGACGATGATGCCGATGCCACCGAGCGGGGCGAGGTAGTTGTCGATGTTGGTGCCGGCGAAGAAGTAGTTCGACGTGGTCGGGACCAGCGCCCCTGCGCTCAGCAGCATGCCGGCGACCATCGCTCCGTTGATCGACGTGATGCCGGCGAGATACGCGAACGCGAGCACCGACAGGCTGAAGCCGTAGAGGAAGTTCGCCGAGGACACCTCGACCTGCTTGAAGCCGAGCATCACGCCGCCGATTCCCGCGATGCCGGAGCTGAGCATGAAGGCGAGCAGCTTGGTCCGAGCGACGTTGATCCCGGCCGCAGCAGCCGCACGCTCGTTGTCACGGACCGCCAGGAATCGTCGACCGATCCCGGTGCGGCGC
>NZ_BAOL01000315.1 GCF_000350145.1 Ilumatobacter nonamiensis YM16-303
ACCTGTGGAGCCTCGCCGTGGAGGAGCAGTTCTACGTGATCTGGCCGCTGGTCATGTTCGCGTTCATCCGCGTCGGCAGCCGTCGGATCTCCGGGATGGCGCGCTGGTTGTTCCTCGCGGCGGTGTTGATCACCGTCGCCGTCGCGCTGCTCAGCTACTCGGGTCCCCAGCAGAACCCCGAGTTCACGCCCGATGCGTACTGGACGATCTTCGGCCGCGCGATCTCGATCCCGGACGCGCTCTACCTGTCCACGTTCTCGCGTGCCGGCGGCTTGCTCCTCGGTGCCGCATTCGCCATGATCTGGCGGCCCGTGGCGGTGATGCGCAGCCCGCTGCGGAACAAGCCGGGAATGTTCGACATCGGGGCGCTCGTGGGCCTGGTCGTGCTCGGGGCGCTCGCCTGGTTCGTCAGCTTCCAACCGGACCAAGGTGTCGGATTCCTGTTCCGCGGTGGTCTGTTCATCACTGGGCTCGCCACGATCGCCGTGATCGCCGCCGTGACGCATCAGGGTGCGACCACCGGCAAGATCCTCTCGCTCCCGGTGTTGATCTGGATCGGCACGCGGTCGTACGGGCTGTACCTCTACCACTGGCCGATCTACCAGATCATCCGCAACATCGCCGCCAACAAGCTGCAGGTCCACGAGTTCGTGCTCGCGCTCGTGGCGACGTGCGTGATCACCGAACTCTCGTACCGGTACATCGAGACACCGATCCGGCAGGGCAAGCTCGGCGAGCTGTGGCAGCGGCGCCGGGCCGGGATTCCGTCGCGGAACAGCCTCAGCGACGACCAGCGCAAGCGGGCCTACGTGGCCTCCGGCGTCGCGGCGTTGCTCGCGGTGTTCGCCGTCGGCAGCATGGCGACCGCCGAACTGAAGCAGAACGATCTCGCGGTCAGTCTCGAGGAGTCGGCGGAATCGACGTGCGACGTCCTGGTCGACATCGATTGTGACGGAGTGGACGACTTCGACGCCGACGGCAATCCCATCGCCACGGATGATTCGGTGGCCGACGACGAGCTGCTCACTCCGAACACCGAAGCGGTCGAGACTCCGGCTTCCGACCCGGCAGACGAGGGCGCTGCCGCCGAGACCCCCGAGACGTCCCTCGCTCCTAAGACGACCGCTCCCCCGACCACCGCGGCGGCGCCGACGTCTGCCCAGCTCGCGCTCGGCGACTCGGTGATGCAGGGCGCAGCCCCGCAGCTGAACGAGCTCGGGTTCACCGTCGATGCGATCGAGAGTCGGGCGTGGGTCAACGGGCTCGACACGATCGAGAAGCTCGGCGCCCAGGACCGGCTGCCGGAGACGTTGGTCATCCACCTCGGCACGAACGGCCCGATCGGCCAGGCGAACATGGATCGGATGATGACCGCCGTGTCGACCGTCCCGAACGTGTTGCTGCTCACCAACGACGTCGACCGTGACTACACCGCGGGGAACAACGAGCTCATCTACGCCGCCGCTGCGGCGAACGACAATGTCGAGGTGCTCGATTGGCAGGGCTTGGCGCCCGCCTGCACCGGCGACTGCTTCGAGAACGACGGTTTCCACCTGAAGCCGGCCGGTCGGCGGTACTACGCCGAACTGATCGCCGGCGCTCTCGCGAGCTGATTCCCGGCTCCGGTACCGGCCGATCGGCCGCGCGTGACCGATGTCCACTTCGCGTGGTGACGCGAATCTGGACGCCCCACTGACGATACTTGTTGCCGACATGACGACGTTCGCCACGAAGACGTCTCCCGACGTCGACGTGCGGGAGAACACCGCCCAGATCAGTCGCGTCCCGTATCTCGCGGGGCTCGACGGAATGCGCGCGCTCGCCGTGATCGCGGTGATGGTGTACCACGCCAAC
>NZ_BAOL01000314.1 GCF_000350145.1 Ilumatobacter nonamiensis YM16-303
CGGAGCGCCGGAACTGATCACGAGAACGGGTCAGTTGACCGGGGTCGGAGGGTCGTCGCCGCGGAGGACGGCGACCACGTTGCGCGCTGCGAGTTCGGCCATCGCGGTACGGGTCTCGACCGTCGCGGAACCCAGGTGGGGAGCGAGCACCACGTTGTCGAGGTCGAGCAATCCGGGGTGGACGTCGGGCTCGTGCTCGTAGACGTCGAGCGCCGCGCCGGCGATGGCGCCGTCACCCAGGGCGTCGACCAGCGCCGCTTCCTCCACGATCGGGCCACGAGCGGTGTTGACGAGATACGCCGAGGATTTCATCGATGCGAGCGCGTCGGCATCGATGAGGTGGTGAGTCTCCGCGGTGTAGGGACAATGGAGCGAGACGACGTCGCTGCCGGCGAGCAGGTCGTCGAGGGGAAGTCGGCGTGCCTCCAGCCGCTGCTCCACCTCGGCGGAAGCTGCCGACCGATTGTGGTACACGATGTCCATTCCGAACGCTCGCGCGCGTGTCGCCGTGGCGGTGCCGATCTCGCCCATCCCCACGATCCCGAGTTGCCGCCCCTGCAACCCGGTGCCGAGCATCATGAACATGCCCCATTTCCACTCGGCGCCGGATCTGATCAGGCGTTCTCCCTCGCCCAACCGCCGGGTCGAGGCGAGCAGCAGCCCGATCGCCAGATCGGCGGTCGCTTCGGTGAGCACCCCGGGGGTGTTGGTCACCCGTACACCGCGGGCGGTGCAGGCGTCGACGTCGACGTTGTTGTATCCGACGGCGACGTTCGCGACGACGCGTGCGTTCGGTGCGGCGTCGAGGAAGTCGTCGTCGACCTGGTCGGAGAGCAGGGTCACGACGGCCTTGGCGTCGGCGAGTTGATCTCGGACCACGTCGCGAGGAGCCGGGTCGTCGCCGCTCCATGCCCACACGTCACCCGCTGAGCGCAGGAGGTCGAGTCCTCCCTCGGGAATCCGTCCGGTGACGACGATCTTCGGTGGGTTCTTCGAGGTGGACGTGTTCATGTGCGGGCTCCGATCGGTTCAGACGACACGATGCCAGGTCTCGATCGTCGGGACACGAGGTTCCCGCCGATCGAGACCGGGACGGCGCAATACTGATGGGATGGCTCCCCGCCTTCCGCTCCAGCACGTCACGATCCACGGACACGACGTCGGGTACCGGCGCGCGGGCGACACCGATGCCCAGAAGATCCTGCTGATCCACGGCCTCGCGGGGAGCTCGAAGACGTGGGATGCCGTCATCGACGAACTCGCCGTCGACTACGACGTCATCGCTCCGGACCTGCTCGGTCATGGCGAATCGGCCAAGCCTCGCGGTGACTATTCCCTCGGTGCGTTCGCCAGCGGAATGCGCGACTTCCTGGCG
>NZ_BAOL01000313.1 GCF_000350145.1 Ilumatobacter nonamiensis YM16-303
AGTTCGGTGATGGGGCCGATTGCGATCGGCGGGGTCGAGATGCCTCTCTCCATCCTCGAAGACGGCACCGGCGCCGTCGTGAAGTGGATGGTCCGCGAGACCGACCTCGGATTCGGCGAGGTCCGCAATGTCGCGTTCGTGCTCGCGGTGTTCGGTCTCGGGATCGGTGTCCTCCACACCCGGAAGGGCCGAGAGGATCCGGACGACGACCGGATCGACCGACCTCGCGAGACCGACGACGCCGAGACGATCGCTCAGGCCGAGGACCTCCTCGAGCGGATCGAGACGAAACTCGCCGACGGATCCCGCATCGAGGACCTGGCCGGCCTGATCGACGACTTCGGCCGTCTCACACGCTCACTCGACACCGACCGGACCATGGACATCCTCGATGATCCGCGCGTGCTCCCGCCCGACATCGACGTCGGAGGAAGCACCGACATCGATTGACGAAGCGCGGACCGATCGTCAGGCGCTCGCTCCGACCAACGCTTCTTCGAGTCGGGCGTAGGACGCCTCCATCCCGTCGATCATGCCGGTTTCCATGATCTGTTCACGCAGCTCCGCGCTCGGGTAGGTGATCACCAACGTGAGGAGGGTTGCACCGTCGGCCGGCGTCAAGGTCATCTCGTTGCGGGTGGACGGACCACCCATGCCGATCATTCCCTCGGTCGTCACCTCACGGTTCGGCGGCGTCGACTCCAACACTTCACCTTCGAAACCGAAGCGTTCGTCCCCGTCGTCCGACGCCCACTCGTAGCGATACGTGTCACCGACCTGCTCACCCGGCTCGCACACCGGCATCGTCCATCCGTCGGGACCGAGCATCCAGCGCTGCAGCAGGCCGACGTCATGATGTGCTCGCCACACCTGCTCCACGGAGCCGCGGATCACCCGGCTGAAGCGGGCCGTCGTCTCGGTGAGCAACTGCACCTCGGTGTCCCGACCGTGGGCGAACGATGTGAGGTCGGCCAGGACGTCCGGCATCTGTCCCATCGCGGCGGTCATGCCCTCGACCATGCCCATCTCGACCAACTTCTCCATCGACGCGAGGTCGGGGAAGGTCGTCACGTTCACGAATCGCGAACCGTCGGCAGTGGCCTCGAACCGCACGTCGAACGTCATCGTCGGCATGTCGTCGTTCGCCACACCGTCGTCCGTTGCGAAGCCGTCGACGGCGGTGAACGATCGGCCGTCGTCGACCTGCTCGAATGTCCAGTAGCCGCTCGACCGCTCACCGTCGGGCCCGGTCATGAAGTAGTCGGACCGGCCTCCCGCCACCATGTCGTGGCGCGTGAAGGTCGCCGGCCATTCCGGCGGACCCCAGAACCGTTCGATCTGGCGGGGGTCGCTCCACGCCTGCCACAGGCGCTCGACGGGAACGTCGTACTCCCCGACCACCGTGAGGGTGAGTGCTTCGGGATCGGAGGTGGTTTCGGTGATGGGCATGTTGCTGTCTCCTTCGGAGATGGGATTGATGGGATGAGATCGAGATGGGATGGACGGAGATCAGGTGTCGGGGTCGACGTCGAGCACGGCATCGAGTTGACTGAAGCGCGCATGCCACAGCTCCTCGAGTTGGACGAGCAGCGCCCGGGCACGGCCGATCTGCTCGGGATCGGCGCGCACGATCCGTTCGCGTCCGCGTGGTTCCTTGGTCACGAGTCGGGCCTCCTCCAGCACGGCGACGTGCTTCTGCACGGCGGCGAAACTCATGTCGTACGCGTCGGCGAGCTCGCTGACCGAGGCCTCACCGACCAACGTGCGTCGCACGATGTCACGCCGCGTCGCATCGGCGAGCGCCCGGAAGAGGCGATCCACTTCGCCGTCGGAGAGTTCAAGACGTACAACCATCTGGTTGTATATTAGGACGAAACGCGGCGTTGTCAACCCCGATCGCGAACCATCGGTGAGCGACGTCGAGCAGCCTCAGAAGACCCCGGCAGGGTCGACGCCGTCGACGTCGACCCGGCCGGTCAGCCATCCGAGCCGGGTGGGCGGATCCAGCGACAGGACCGCGTTCGGAAGGGGCGTCATCCCCATCGGCTGACGAGCACTCCACAGCATCTCCAGACGGCCGATCTCGAGACGGACGTACAGCGGGTCGAGGTCCGACAACTCGATGCCGATGTCGAGGTCGACGCCGTGCAGTGCGACTTCGCGCACCCGCAGGAACGGCAGCCTCCCGATCGGCGTGTCGCCACGCACGGTCCGATGGCCGACACCTCGCCAATCCGTGCTGCTCCACGCCGCTTCGAGCGCTCCGATCGCCGCGGACAGGTCGGCGAGCACCTCGGTCGACGTGCGGTCGACACCCGCATCGATCCCGTGCTGCCGCGTCGCGACTCCGCCCGGATACTGCTCCAGGATCTCGCCGCGTCCCGCGCCTTCGATCATCCGTCGGTGCCCATCCGCGTTGCGGGCCAGGTGGGTGATCACCTGCGCTCGATTCCAACCGGGAAGCCGGGAAGCATCGGCGACCTCGAGCCGGTCCTCGTCGGCGAGCGCTGCCAGTCGGGTCATCAGCGCGGCATGGGCGGACGTCCCGAGCGTGACATCGCGCTCGATCTCGTCGGAGGTCAGGGCCACACCGGTCAGATTGACGTGGCAGTCTGTGCGCATGCAACTCGGAATGATCGGACTCGGGCGCATGGGCGCCAACATGGTGCGACGACTCCAGCGGGGAGGTCACGACTGCGTCGTCCACGACGTCGATCCCACCGCGGTGGACGCGATGGTCGAGGAGGGATTCACCGGAGCGAAGTCGCTCGAGGATCTCGTCGCGAAGCTCGACGCTCCGCGGTCCATCTGGGTGATGATCCCGGCCGCCTTCGTCACGGGAACCCTGGACGATCTGGTGCCGCTGCTCGACGAGGACGACACCATCATCGACGGCGGAAACTCCTGGTATCACCTCGACGTCGACCGGGCGAAGGAACTCGCTCCGAAGAACATCCACTACGTCGATGTCGGCACGAGCGGCGGTGTCGCCGGCCTCGAACGCGGCTACTGCCTGATGATCGGCGGTGACCACACTGCGGTCGAACGTCTGCAGCCCGTGTTCGAGACGTTGGCGCCGGGCGTCGAGGCAGCGACCCGCACTCCGGGCCGAACCGGCGACATCGCGCCCGAGGAGCAGGGCTGGTTGCACTGTGGGCCGAGCGGCGCCGGGCACTTCGTGAAGATGGTCCACAACGGGATCGAGTACGGAGTGATGTCGGCATTCGGTGAGGGACTCAACGTGCTCGACAAGGCGAACATCGGCAAGGTCGAGCACGAGCAGGATGCCGAGACCGCCCCTCTCGACTCGGCGGACTACTACCAGTTCGACATCGACCTCGGGAAGGTCACCGAGGTGTGGCGACGTGGGTCGGTGATCGCCTCGTGGCTGCTCGACCTCACCGCTGAGGCGTATGTCGACGACCCCGAACTGAGCCAGTACTCGGGTCACGTCAGCGATTCCGGCGAGGGGCGGTGGACGATCGCCGCAGCGATCGACGAGGGGGTCCCGGTTCCGGTGCTGTCGGCGGCGTTGTTCCAGCGTTTCGCCTCACGTGGTCGCGACGACGTGGCGAACAAGGCGCTGTCCGCGATGCGAGCGGGCTTCGGTGGACACAAGGAGAAGAAGGGGTCGACGCGATGAGCGACCCGCGCGGGAACATCAGCGATCAGCGCGGTGGGGTCTACGTCGACACGACCCAGATCACGACCACCCAACCCGAAGCCGACGCGCTCGTCCTGTTCGGCGCAACCGGCGACCTGGCGAAACGCAAGCTGTTCCCGTCGCTCTACGCCCTGGAGAAGTCGGGAACGCTGCACGTCCCGGTGATCGGCGTGGCGCGGAGCGACTGGTCCGACGACGAGTTCCGACAACACGCACGCGAGTCGATCGAGGAACACGTCACCGATCCGGATCCCGACGTGATCGACTCGTTGGAATCACGCCTCGACCTGATCCAGGGTGACTACTCCTCCGACGCGACGTGGCAGGAGCTCTGCGACACGCTCGACCGGCTCGAGTCGTCGACCGCCGTGTTCTACATGGCGATTCCACCCACGATGTTCCCGACCGTCGCCGAGGCCCTGGCCGCGATCGGGTTGAACGAACGCGGGCGGATCGTCGTCGAGAAGCCGTTCGGACGGGACCTCGAGTCGGCTGTCGAACTGAACCGGATCCTGCACAGCGTCTTCCCCGAGGACCACATCTTCCGGATCGACCACTACCTCGGCAAGGAGGCGGTCGAGGACCTGCTGGTCTTCCGCTTCGCCAACACGCTGCTGGAGCCGGTGTGGAACCGGCACTACGTGCGCAGCGTCCAGGTGACGATGTCGGAGAGCATCGGCATCGAAGGTCGCGGCAGCTTCTACGAGGGTGTCGGCGCGATCCGTGACGTGTTGCAGAACCACCTGCTGCAGGTCGTGGCGTTGCTGGCGATGGAGCCGCCTGCCGGGTCGGATCCGGGCTTCCTGCAGGACGAGAAGGCGAAGGTCATCAACGCGATGCGCCCGATCGACTCGAATGCACTCGTGCGGGGTCAGTACGTCGGCTACCGCGACGAACCCGGCGTGGCCGAGGACTCCGAGGTCGAGACGTACGTGGCGGCTCGTCTCGAGATCGACTCGTGGCGATGGGCCGGTGTGCCGTGGTACGTGCGCGTCGGCAAGGGGCTGACCGAGGCGGCGACCGAAGCGGTCATCGAGTTGAAGAGCCCACCGCGCATGTTGTTCGACGAGGTCGACAGCCCGGTTCCGGAGCGGAACCTGATCCGGCTCCGCCTCGGCAACAACGACGGCGTCACCTTCGCACTGCAGGCGAAGACCCCGGGTCCGAACATGGACAGCCAGGAGGTGGACGTCGACGTCGATTTCGCTGCCGCACTGGGCGAACGACAGGAGGCGTACGAACGACTGCTCGGAGACGCCCTCATGGGTTCGCTGCGCCGGTTCGCCCGCCAGGACGTGGTCGAGGGAACCTGGCGAGTCGTGCAGCCGGCACTCGACGACCCGGGCCCGATCTTTCCGTACTTCCGCAAGTCGTGGGGACCGTCGGAGGCCGACGCGATCCTGGTCAACGACGACGACATCTGGTACCCGCCGTCACCCGCCCGCTGACGCGGTCTCATCGACGAAGCTGAAGACGTGCGCGTCGTGGAAGCGACCGTGCAGCAGGAGTTTCCCACGCGCAATCCCCTCGTGGTGGGCGCCGGCCTTCTCCGCGACCCGACGACTTGCTTCGTTCTCGGTCGACATCACGACGACGACGCGGTGACAGCCGACTTCTCGCAGCCCGAATTCCGCGAGGAGTCTCGTGGCGGCGGTCGCGATCCCCTTTCCCGCATGATCGGATCGAACCCAGTAGCCGAGATTGGCCGAGCGGTTCAGCTCGTCCATCTGGTTCAGCCCGCATGACCCGACGATCTCGCCACTCGCCTCTTCGACGATGACGAAGCGGTGCGCCTCCCCGAACTCCCCGCGGATCCAGGCGAGCGATTCGGTCTCGCCGTACGCGTCGCTCGCCCAGGGCATCCACGGCACCAACTCGTCGAGCGACCGCTGAACCGCCGCGGCGACCGCCGCCGCATCAGCATCGACCGGCGCCCGCAACTCGATTCCCTCGGCCGTCATCCCCACCCCGCCAGTGTCCCACCCCACCCTTCCGTTCTCGTGAACAGTTTCCGCGCTCCGTGCGCGAACTGTTCACGAGA
>NZ_BAOL01000312.1 GCF_000350145.1 Ilumatobacter nonamiensis YM16-303
GTGGTCGATGCTCGCGAGTTGTTTGGCGAGCATCACCGGGTGATGGAGGGGGAGCTCGATGATCCCCGATGCCACGTTGATCGAGGTGGTCTCGGCTGCGATCAGGGTGAGCGCCACGATCGTGTCGATGAACGGCAGCGTGGGCGGCATCGAGAACGACTCCGGGTGCGGGTCAGGGAGCACGAGGTGCTCGCCGGTCCACAGCGACTCGAACCCCGCAGCCTCTGCGTGCTGGGCGACACGCACCGCATGCTCCGGGTTTGCGCAGGTCCCGTAGTTCATCGCGAACAGCCCGTACTTCATGAATCGACCGTAGTCACGTCGCACCATCAGCCCGACGCGGATTGTCAGGCGGCGTTTCCAACCGACGTCGACGCTGCGAGATGCGACGAGCGAACTGGCCGAGCGACACCGACCAGCGCGAGAACCGGCAGGCCCGTAGGTGGTTGACGACCTATGGGACGGCGACCGCCCGGCCCGGCAATACGGCGCACCTCGACGAGCGCAACAGTGCCG
>NZ_BAOL01000311.1 GCF_000350145.1 Ilumatobacter nonamiensis YM16-303
CGCACGGAGCGCCAGAACTGTTCACGAGAACGGATTTCAGGTGGGGTGGCGGCGGAGGACGACGGATTCCTGGCCGGCGGTTTCCTGGTGGAACAGGACGTCGGTGTCGGGGCGAGTGAACGCGGTGCGCAGCTCACCCGACGGTGCGTGGAAGGCGCCGGGGTGGTCGGCTCCGGTCCGTGACAGCACGGTCACGACGGCCAGTCCGCCCGGGCGGAGTCGTTCGACGAACGAATCGTAGAGGTCCACCGCTCGGAAACGCTGGCAGACGATGACGTCGAACGTTCCGAGGTCGGTCGGAATCCCGAGATCGAGGTCGACCACCCGGGCCTCGACTCGCGACCTCACCCCGGCGGCATCGGCAGTTCGCGCCGTCAGATCGATCGCGACGGGTGACGCGTCCAGAGCGACCACCTCGAGCCCACGGGCGGCCAGCCACGCAGTCTGCGCGCCGGCGCCGCACGCGACGTCGAGCGCGCGACCGGCCACCGGGACCAGATCGAGCAGCGTCGCCTTACGGGTCCGATCCGTCTCGGAACGGTCGGCCGCGACCAGCGCGTCGGGCGGCGAAGGTTCGGCGAGCTCGGCGTCGGCGTAGCGCGCGTCCCAGCGGCTGGCGTCGTCGGCCGACATCAGTGCGCTCGGTGCAGTGGGAGCGTGCAGCAGCGGAAACTCCCACCGGTCTTCGGCGGTTCCGAGTACGGCACCTCGATCACATCGATGCCGCGCGCCCGCATCTCCTCGTTGATCCGAACGGAGGTCGGCTGCGAGATCACCGTCGACGGGTCGATCGACAACACGTTCGTCCCCAGTACTCGTTGCTCGTCCTGGGTGACCTCGATCCACTCGTAGGTGTCGCGAACCGTGGCGGGAACCTCGCGCATCCCGCCCGGGTAGATCAACGCGTACCCGTCACCGACGGGAAGGAACGAACAGTCGAGATGCAGCACGTCTTCCCCGTGGTCGAGCCCTCGGAGGGTGATCGGCACGATCTCGTAGTCGGGAACCAACTGCATCAGCCACGCGGCTCCGGCCAGGTTCGTGCGTTGACCGATCCCGACGAAGACCTTCCCGCGGTCGACGATCACGTCGCCCCCCTCGATCACCAGGTCCTCGGGTCCGAACAGGACCTTGACGTGTTCGGGGAAGTGTTCGAACAGGTGCGCATAGCCACGCCACTCGTGGCGCCGACTGCGTGCCGCCATCGTCGTGACGACGAACGTGTCGCCGATCACGACGCCGATGTCTCGCGTCATCATCTGGTCCGGGATGTAGGGGAGCGGGTGCGGCTGATGCACCTCGATGTCGCGGCTCGTCAACTCCTCGATGAACCCGTTGAGTTGCTCGGTCACGGCCGCTGCGGTCGGAGCGTCCGGGCCGTCGTAGAACCTGCGCTGCGTCTCGTTGATGATCTCCGGATCGACCTGCAGGAAGTTGTCGGGGTAGCCCACGATGACCGATCGGAGCGGGGCGGTTTCGGAGTCGACGAACACTTCCACCTCCGCAGCGTATGCATGCGCGGAGCCCCCCGACGTGGGATCATCGTGCACCGTGACTGAGATCGACATCGCCACCCAGACCTCGACCGCATGGTTGTCCGACGACGACCTCGAAATGGTGCGCGCCAACGTCCCGATCGTCTACGTCGACGCCGTTCCCGTCCGGGTGGATTCGCTCGGCAACGTGATCGAGGTCGGGATGCTCCTGCGAGTCGCCGCCGACGGGACGATCAGCCGAATGGTCGTGACCGGCAGGGTGATGTTCAACGAGCGAGTGCGCGAAGCGCTGATGCGCCACTGCGAGAAGGATCTCGGCCCGCTCGCGTTTCCGCGGGTCCCGGCGAACCCCACGCCGTTCACGGTCGTCGAGTACTTCCCCGATCCCGACCGTTCGGGCTTCTACGATCCGCGTCATCACGCCGTGTCACTGGCCTACGTCGTACCGGTCGAAGGGGAGTGCGAGCCGACGCAGGAGGCTCTCGACCTCACGTGGTTCACACCCGAGGAGGCGGTCGGTCGGGAGGTACGCGAGTCGATGACGAGCGGGCACGATCGGCTGATCCGCTTGGCGCTCGCGCACGTCGGAAAGTTGCCCTGAGGACGACCGACATCCCACGGCGCAACGCTTCCGTGGCGTAGAGTGTGCATCGGGATGCCCGAAGGAGACACCATTCACCGTTCGGCGAGCGCCCTCAGAACGGCGCTCGGTGGCAAGGCGATGATCCGTTTCGACGCTCCCCGCCTCATCGGCCCCGTTCCGCAGGCCGGACGCGTCATCGAGAAGGTCGAGTCGCACGGCAAGCATCTCGAGATCGAGTGGGACAACGGGATGGTCCTGCACACCCACATGCGCATGTCGGGTTCGTGGCATCTGTA
>NZ_BAOL01000310.1 GCF_000350145.1 Ilumatobacter nonamiensis YM16-303
CGACGAAACGGAAGTCGACGAAACGGAAGTCACCGACGGCGACGCGCACGGTCGCGGTTGCGGAAGCGATGAAGCCGTCGCAACCGCGCTCGGCCTGACCGAGGACGAGCTGAGCGCAGCTCGCGACGCCGGATCGTCGATCGCCGAGATCGCCGCTTCGGAAGGCGTCGATGTCGATGCGGTCGTGCAGGCGATCGTCGACGGCAAGCCGGAACGTCTCGACGCGAAGGTCGCCGATGGCGAGCTCACCGCCGAGGAGGCGCAGCAGCGCCTCGACCATGCCGAGGAGCGCGCCGTCGACCGGGTCGTCGGCGACGACTCCGAGAGCTGACACCCCGCCCCGATCATCCACCCCCTGGCGGAGCGGTGTCGCTCGTTCCCTGGCGACGCCGCTCCGCCGACCTCGCAACCACAGGAGCTTCCATGTCCCTCACCGCACCCACATCATCCAACCTGACTCGCCGCCGATTCTCTCCACCGCTGTCACGGCGACGCCTCCTCGTCGCTGCGGTCGTGCCCATCGTCATCGGAGCTTCCGCCACGACCGCGAACGCCCAGACCGACGAGACGGACGTGACGGTCTCGAATGACCTGGCCGCCGCGCTCGATGACGGCCGGACGCTCGACGGTTCCGGCAACAACCTCGACGACCCCACGCTCGGCCAGGTCGGCACCGTCTATCCCCGTGTCGCCGACGCGAACTACGCCGACGGCGTCGGTGAACTCGTCGATGGTCCCGACGCGCGGTACGTGAGCAATCGGATCTTCAACGACACGAATCAGAACATCTTCTCCGAGAACGATCTCACCCACTGGAGCTTCGTGTGGGGACAGTTCATCGACCACACGATCGCGCTCCGTGACACCGGTGACGAAGAACTCGTCGTTCCCTACGACGCCGACGACCCGCTCGAGGAGTTCACCAACGACCTGGGAGCGATCGCGACGAGTCGATCGGTCGTCGCCGACGGCACCGGCCTCGACACGGCGCGTGAACAGGTCAACACCGTGAGCTCGTTCATCGACGCGTTCGCCGTGTACGGCGGCAGCGAGGAACGGCTCGACTGGTTGCGCGACGGCCCCGTGGATGGGGACCCGACCAACAATGACGCCTCGCTCCTCCTGGTCGACGGTTTCCTCCCGACCGCCGATGCTCGACCCGAGACCGACGTGCCGGACACCGACCTCCAGGGTCGCCTGATGGCCGACCCCTCTGCCGCCGTCGTCGCAGGGGACCTGCGGGTCAACGAGAACGTCGGTCTGACGGCGGTCCACACCCTGTTCGCTCTCGAACACAACCGCATCGTCGACCTGCTTCCCGACGACATGGACGAGCAGACGAAGTTCGAGATCGCCCAACGCTCGGTTGCCGCGCTGCAGCAGTACATCACCTACAACGAGTTCCTTCCTGCGATGGGCGTCGATCTCGACGACTCCACGGGCTACGACCCAACCGTCGACCCGTCGATCTCGAACGAGTTCGCGACCGTCGGGTACCGCGCTCACTCCGCCATCCACGGCGAGTTCGAGGGACAGATCGACCGTTCCGAGATCAGCGACGAACAGATCGAAGCGCTCCGAGCGGGCGGTGTGGAGGTGACCGACGACGGCGCCACCGTCGAGTTCGCGATTCCGCTCGGAGTGGCGTTCGGGAACCCGGGTCTGTTGACCGAGGTCGGACTCGGGAACATGCTCGCCGGTCTCGCGTCGGAGGCGGCGTACGCGAACGACGAACAGATCGACAATCAGCTGCGCAGCGTGCTGTTCCAGGTGCCCGGCCCCGATGTCGAGAACCCTGCGGACTGCCTCGACGGCACCGAGATCGCCGGCTGCTTCACGGTCGTCAACGACCTCGGCGCGATCGACGTGATCCGCGCGGCGGACCATGGCATGCCGAGCTACAACGACCTGCGCGAGGCATACGGATTGGACCGCGTCGAAGCGTTCACCGACATCACCGGTGAGGCGACCGACGAGTTCCCCGACGACCCCGAGATCGATGCCGCCAATCCGATCGACGACCCGAGCATCCTCGACTTCGTACTCCTCGCCGACGGTGACGGCAACGAACTCGAAGCGGGAACCGACGCCGCCGACGGGGAGACCGTCACCGCCGAGCGCCGAACCACGACCGCCGCCCGTCTCCGTGCGATCTACGGTGACGTCGACGAGGTCGACGCCTTCACCGGGATGGTCTCGGAGGTCCATGTGGCCGGCACCGAGTTCGGTGAGCTCCAACTCGCGATGTGGACCGCCCAGTTCGCGGCGCTCCGCGACGGCGACCGCTTCTTCTACGGCAACGACGACGCACTCGCCGCGATCGAAGCCGACTACGGAATCGACTACCAGCGCAGCCTCGCCGACGTCATCGTGGAGAACACCGACGTCGAGCCGACCGAACTCGCGGACAACGTCTTCCTGCTCGACACGAGCGGCGCCGACGTCGACGACACCGGCGAGGAACCGAACGAGGCGCAGGCGGGCGGAGATGCCCGGACACGGGTGTCCGACCCTGGATCGGGCAGCCCGGATGAGCGCAGCGCTCGCCCACGCCGCGACCGAGTCCCGAACGGCCGCCGGGACGGTCGAGACCGAGGAAGCCAGAACTGAGTGTGTCGACCCGGTCCTCACCGTCGGGTCAGCCTCCCGGCGACCCAGCGGGCAGACTGTCGGCCATGTCCGAGCGCACCGTTCTCGTTGCCGAGGACGACGCCCACGTGCGCGAGGCCCTCGAACGAGCCTTGCGCTTCGAGGGCTACGTCGTGGTCGGTGTGCGCGACGGTGCTGCCGCGCTCGCCGGAATCGACGAGCACACACCGGACGTCATCGTGCTGGACGTCTCGATGCCATTCGTCGACGGACTGACGGTGTGCCGTCGTCTTCGCGCACGCGGCGACCGGACGCCGGTTCTGATCCTGACCGCGCGGGGAGATGTCGGCGACCGGGTCGACGGCCTCGACGCCGGAGCCGACGATTACCTCGCCAAGCCGTTCGCGCTCGACGAGCTCCTGGCCCGTCTGCGTGCTCTGCTGCGTCGCGTCGAAGACCCGGAGGTCGGCCGCCTGGAGCTCGATGACCTCACGCTGGATCTCGCCAGCCGCGACGTGAACCGAGGCGATCGGCTCATCGAGTTGACCCCGACCGAGTTCGAGATCCTCGTGATGTTGATGCGCAACGCCGGTGTCGTCTTGCATCGACCGTTCATCTACTCGGAGATCTGGGGGTACGAGTCGGACACGTCCTCCAAAGCGCTCGACGTCCACATCCGCCTCCTGCGTCGCAAGCTGGAAGCAGCCGGGGAGGATCGCGTGCTGCACACCGTTCACGGCGTCGGCTACGTGCTCCGTCCCGCTTCGACCGAGACGCCATGACGCTGCGGAGTCGGGTCGTCGTGATCGTGACGACCCTGGTCGTGTGTGGGATCACGGTTGCGTCGATCCTGGCGTACGGATCGGCGCAGCAGGAGCTCGTCGACGAAACGAACCGGTTCCTCGAGCAACGCGTGGAGGAACTGGACGACGGAACGCGGGACCGTCCGAGCCGCGGCGACTCGAACGACAACGACTCGAACGACAACGAC
>NZ_BAOL01000309.1 GCF_000350145.1 Ilumatobacter nonamiensis YM16-303
GTTGGTCGTTGCCGGCGCCGCCGTAGACGGTGTCATTGCCGTGCCCGGCACAGACCACGTCGTTGCCGGCGGCACCGGAGATCGAGTCGTTCCCCTCGAGACCCAAGAAAACGTCGGCTCCGGTCGAACCCACGAGCCGGTCGTTTCCGGCCGTTCCGACGTGCGTCACGGCGCGACCACCGCATCGGAGGGTCGAACCGGGTGTGATGTTCCACCCGGCGGCGACGCGTGCCCCCTCGCGCGCGATGTAGTCCGCCGCACCGAGGGCGCCAGCCTGGGTGTAGTGGACCCCGTCGTAGGTGAACCATGACGATTTGTTGGCCGTATAGGTCGCCCAGTCGGCGATCTGCAGTCGTCCGCCGTAGGCGCTGGCCTTCTGCAGCAGGATCCGGTTGTTGTCGAGGAAGGTGTACGAATTCGACCTGAAGGTCGGCGAGACGTATGAGACGTCAGCGGTTCGCATGGTGAGCCACATCACCTTGTCGATTCCCTGACGCTTGGCCTCGGCCATGATGGCGTCGATCGACTGGGCGAACGATGAGCCGGGGTCGTTGTACCCCATGACCATGACGAGAACAGAACCCCACTGGCCGCTGCGCGAGCGGAGCGCCTGCAGGGCGGTCGGCGGGGCGTATCCCTCACGTCCTCGACAACTCGGCGTGGTCGTTCGCCGACACGACTCGGCGGTGAACGAGTAGTTGATGGATGACAACGGGCCGTACGAGTTCGACCACCGCACGCCGGCCAGCGACGAGTCACCGATGATCCCGATCGTCGCAGCTCCCGGTGCCCCGGTGAAGACGCGGGTTGCTGCCGCGTCCGCAGGTTCGGAGTGGCTGTTGACGAGGACGACGGTCGTTGCCAGTAGAGCGAGCGCAAGGAGGTTGCGAAGTGACTTCATCAGCACCGTTCCTGGGAGTCGGGATGTTCGAACGCGAAGGTAGGTGCCCACGGACGGGGGACACAATGGGTCCGGCGCAAGTTCTTCCGCCTCACCCGTTCAGGTGATGCGCTCCAGAACCGTGCTCGCCAGTTCGTTGGCCTCCGTCTCCCAGGACTGGCCCGTGTCGACGCCGGAGTGCACAACGGTGACTGTCAGGCCGTTCGAGTGCGCGATCGCGACCGAATGATGGCTGGGAAACGCCGCCGTCGCAGATGGGCTGGCGTAGATCGAGTAGGCAGCGCGGGTCACGGGGCTTCCCGTCGACGACGTTTCCCGCCGGATCCTTTCGATGCTGGCCACGTCGCCGGGGGCGCAGCCGTCCAGCTCGTCGAGTCGAGTGTCGAGATCAGCGTCGTCCTGGAGTTCGGCGACGATCTCGACGGCGACCAATCCATCGTCGAGGGGCTCGGTCGGTGCGAGATAGCGGCGTCGGAGCCAGAGATCGTCCGTTCGTGCCAATGGTGGTCCGAGTGCGCACGGCAGGACACCGAACGCGATCGCACGGTCGTCGCCATCCAGTTGCGCTTCGGTGTGAGCATCGCGGATCGCCCAGGTGTCGGGCACCCCGACCTCATCGGTCGAGAGCGTGGCAGCCGCAAGCGCGGTGGGAATCTCGCCGACGGTCGTCACGGTTTCGGTGTCGCTCGTTTCCGCGTCGGTGCCCGGTGTCCCGGTGTTCGGCACGCGATCGACGGTGGAAACCGAACTGCTGGTGCCGCCGTCGGACTCCGAGTCTTCGGTGATGGCGGAGCCGCCCGCCTCGTCCGACGGCGCATCCGTCGATCGCTGAAAGAGTACGGGCTCGGTGGTCGAGGTCGCCCCGTGCGTTCCCGCAGACGTCGCTTCGCTGGCCGGGCCACTCTCGTCGGAACATGCAGCAGCGATGGCGGACATGGCGACCGCGGCCGCAGAGAGTCGGGACCATCGACGCCTCGATGACATCGGGTCAGTATGACAGCGTCTGCGGAGCGCGCCCCGGCGACGCCACTCCTGCGCCGGCCGCCTGTGACGAGTGTTTCGTGAATTTCGACGTCATTTCGCAACGTCATCGTCATATTCGGTAGAGTTCACGCCCGTGAAGCACTTCCTTCGAGTTGCTCCCGTCGCGTTCATCATTGCGCTGGTCGTGCCGGCAATGAACCCCCACGTGGCCGCAGCAAGCCCAGTCGATCAACAGCGGAACAAGGTCGAGAGCATCGTCGATGAGCTCGAGCGCCTGGAGGAACAGGCGCGCGTGATCGGTGAGGAATACGGCATCGCCATCGATCGCCAGGCCGAACTCGGTGAGGAGATCACCGAGCTCGAGGACCAGATCGGGGTGAAGGAAGGCGAGCTGACCGAACTTCGCGCTGAACTCGGCGACATGGCCGTGCGGTCCTTCGTCGGCTCGGGCACGACTCCCTTGGGTCCGCTGTTCGAGGACAGCGGTGACATCAACGACGTACTCCAGCGCGATCAGCTGGCCCGTGTGGCGCTGAGCGCCGGCGACGTCAGCACCGACGAACTCGATGCACTCGTCAGCGACCTCGAAGAAGACCGCGTGGCGCTCGACGACAAGATTGCCGAAGCCGAGGAACTCGCCGACTCGCTGACCTCAGCGCAGGAGGACACCGAGGCCAAGACCGCCGAGTACCAGCAGGCCCGGATCGATGCCGAGGCCGAACTCGGTGAATTGATCGCCGAGGAAGAGGCACGTCGCGCCGCCGAGTCGGCCGCTCGTGTCCAGGCCGAGATCGAAGCTGCCCAGGCGGAAGCTGCGGCGCAGGCCCAGGCGAGCTCGAACTCCGGCGGTGGCGGTGGTGGAAACTCCAACTCCAACTCGAACTCCGGCAGCAGCTCCAACTCGAACTCGGGTGGCGGCGGAAGCTCGAGTGGCAGCTCCAGCTCGAACTCAAGCTCCAGCTCCGGCGGTGGCGGCGGCAGTTCCACGCCGGCTCCGAGCACACCGTCGGCACCGCCGCCCAGCTCACGTGCGGGCACCGCTGTCAGCGCTGCCATGAGCCAGCAGGGCGTCCCGTACCGCTACGCCACCTCGAACCCCGGCGTGTCGTTCGACTGCTCGGGGCTCACCGCCTACGCCTGGGCGCAGGCCGGCGTGTATCTCCCGCACCAGTCGGCGCAGCAGTACGCCTCGATCCCCCACGTGAGCCAGGGTGCGGCGCAGCCGGGCGACCTGATCTTCTACTACAGCCCGATCAGCCACGTCGGC
>NZ_BAOL01000308.1 GCF_000350145.1 Ilumatobacter nonamiensis YM16-303
GGTGAGGGTCCGTGGTTGACGCGGATCGGCTCGGTGGCCAACCTCGGCGCGATCATCGCCGGTTTCTCTGCGACCGGCCTCAAGAACGACCGGTGGCGCCGGCCCGTGTTCATCACCCTCGGGCTCGTCGGGCTCGTGATGATCGGCGCGTTCGAGCCGACGACGGTCGGTGCCGGAATCGGAGCGCTCCTGCAGGCGGTCGTGCTCGGAGCGATCCTCGGGGCACTCTCGCGCCGCATCCTCCAGCACGAACAGGTCACGCTGTCGACGATCCTGGGCGTCATCAGCGCCTACGTCCTGATCGGGCTGATCTTCGCGTGGATCTACCTCTCGTTGGTCGGGTTCCGACCGGACCCCGTCCTCGATCCACCCACGTCCGACGTGCCCGTGTACTACTCGTTCGTCGTGCTGACGACGCTTGGATTCGGCGACATCACCCCCGTCGACGAGCTCGCCGAGCGCATCACCGCGTTCGAGGCGATCGTCGGACAGGTCTTCCTCGCCACCGTGGTCGCCCGGTTCGTGGCGATGTACGGCCAACGCCGACCGAGCCGCCCGTCCGGCTGACGCCCAGTGGAACCACGCGACGGGTCAGACCCGTGGCGTGACACGAAGGTCGTGCGGGACCTGTTGGCCGGCGATGGTTGCGGCGCGCTCACACAGGACGAGGTAGAGGGTTTGCTCGGACTCGGGGATCGCGGCCACGTGATCGCGAACGGTGTCCCAATCGCCCCGGGACGCCGGGCCGGTCAAGGCGGCGGTCGGCCCGACGTCGGCGACGTTGCTCAAGGTCGTTGTCATCAACGGCCAGAACGCGTCGACCGGAACCTCGGCGTCGTTCGCGAGCCGTTCGACCTGAGCGCACAGTGCGGTCAGATGGTTCGCGGCGACGCTCGCAGCAGCGTGGTAGGTCGCGCGCTTCGTCGTCGGCACGTCGATCGGTCGACCGCCCAGTGCCTCGACCACGTCGACGATCGCCGAATCACCGGCGACGGCGAACGTGCATGCGTCGAGCAGCCGAGCGCTTCCGATCTCGGGATCGGGCAGCGACATCAACGGATGGACCGACGCCACCCGCGCGTGCGGAGCGAGCACGTCGAGCGCGCACGCACCGGAGCAGTGGGCGACGACGCCCTCGATCCCGGCTCCGCGGGCGGCGAGGTGTCGAGCCACGTCGGCGATCGCGCCGTCGGCCACGGCGAGCAGCACCACCTCGGCCCGCTCGATGACGGCACGCGGAACCTCCGAGAGGTCGCGCGACGACACGAGGTCGACGGTCCAGTCACGCGCGGACAGAGCCCGGGCGAACGAGCCACCGGCTCGACCCCGGCCGACGATCAGGCAGTGTCGAGGATCAGCCGGCTGGGGCAAGCTCGAGCACCTGTTGGAACGTGGGGCGACTGGTGTATCGGAAGTCGTCGTCGATCAGTCCGGGGACGAACGTGGTTCGCGGTCCTTCGTCGAGCCACGTCATGGGATCGTCGCCTCGCTCCTCGGCGAGCTCGGTGACGGCGTCGTCGATCGCGGTCCACACGGCCTCGCGGCAGACCGCGAGGTCGCCCTCTGCGCAGTACGCGACCTCGAACGGTCCGTCGACCTGTTCGCCGAGCAGCGCCCGCAGATCCTTGTCGACGAAGCTGGCGTCGTCGATTCCCTGTCGATCGAACGTGAGCTCTTCTCCGAGCACCGATGCGCCGACCGCACCGACGATCGGATCGAAGACGGCGCCGAAGATCGTCGGTCCGGGACTGTCGTTGAGACCGTCGTCGTCGGCATCGAGGATCGGCGCGTCGTCGAGCACCCACTCGTCGAGGATCCGGACGGCCTCGGCGGACAGTTGAGTCGGGGCGCTCTCGCTTCCGGAGAGGAGTTGGCTGATCACGGGCCAGACCGTGGAACTCGGGTCCTCGGTCGCCGAGCGGTTCATGATCCCCACGACGTCGGTCAGTTCGCTCTGGTCCGGCCATTGATCGAACGCCTCCACACGGTGGACCGAGCCGTACTGGGTGCCGTCGCCGTGCATGAATCCGGGCGCGGACTGGTTGTTCCAGTTCAGCAACCGACCGGTCGGATGCCCCGCGGCGTGCGGATGCTCGTCCTGTTCGAGGAACCCCTGCCATTCGTACTCACCGGTTCCCGAGGTCGGCAGCCGCCGGTCGAGCCCCTCCGCTCTGACGGGGAGACGGCCCGAGGCGAAGTACGCGGTGCCCTCTCGGTTCGCGTAGCCCCAGTTGAACGTGAATCCGAACTGGTTGGCGATCTCGAAGAAGGAGTCGGCCGTGTCGGCTTCGCCCTCGGTCATGTTCTTCAGCGCCGCGAGGTTGAGCCCGTCGCGACCGAACGTCGAACGCTGGCTGGTGAGCGCGACCGGCGCACCATCGGACGTCGCCGTGGCGATCACCGGCCCGTGGACCGACACCGGGTAGACGATCGGGACGTCACCGAGGACGCCCGCGTCGAAGCTCTCGAACGGGGTGCACTCACCCTCGAACTCGTAGTGCTGCGACTCGACGGTCGGTTCGGATCCGTCGGGTTCGCACAGCATCTCGACGAACACGTCGCGCACGTCCTGTGAGGCCGAGGTGAGGCTCCACGCGTAGTCCTCGGTGCGGCCCAGCAGGAGGTACATCGACAGCCCGGGAACCGCCGCACCCTGGGCCTCGATGCCCGGCGCGCTCAGGTGCACCTGCTGCACGATCTCGGGGTAGTAGTAGCCGAGCTGTGGGCCCATCACCGCAAGGGTGGTGTCGTTGGCCGACGACTCGGGCTCGACCATCAGCCAGTTCGAGGCTCGCCGCGACGGTGGTCCGTCGGCGGCGGTGTACGTGACGCGACCTTCCACCTCCGGGGCGGTTTCGTCCTCGGGGAGCAGGTCGACCGAGACCAGCGAACCCGCGTCGATCGTCACCGAACCGGTCACGTCGCCGCCGGTCAGTGCGGGGTAGTCGAATGTCTCCTCGATCGTCTTCGGGGCCTCGGGGTCACTGTCGGGCATCAGGTCGAGGAACACCTGTCGCCCCTGCTCCTCGCCGAGCTCGTTCTGGAGCGCGGACAGGAACTCGGCGTTGCGGCCCTCGGAACCGCCGCCGGCACCGAAGATCGAGCCGATGAACGATGTGATCGCGATGACGTCGTTGACCGTGGCTTCCGGTTGGGCGACATCGTTGGCGGCCCAGTACGCGTTCAGACCGTCGGCGTACGCCTGGGCGTCGGAGATGATCTCCTCGCCCTCCTCGCCGTAGGTGTCGATGATCAGTTGCACCTGGTCGGTGACCAGTTGCTCGGCGGCCGCGCTCGGGGTGAACGACTGGCCGCTCGTGACGAGGCCGAACGGGTCGATGCCCGGAACGTCGGCGACCGCCGCTCGGGACGGGCCGATCGCCAGCGTGTAGAGCAGTGAGCGGTCGCGGGCCGCGACCCACCCTGCGCCGAACGCCATGTCCTCGCGTGTCTCGCCGGTGATGTGGGGAACACCGAACTCGTCGTACACGACCGTCGTGCCGGGTCGGCCGGTGTCCTCTTCGATCGTCTCGCCGATCGGTTCGAAGTCTTCCGGCAGGAACAGTTCGTCGATGTCCGCGTCGGAGACGTCGTCACGCAATGGCGTCAGCGAGTCGTAGAGCGCGAGTTGATCGGTCGATTCGTCGGTCTTCGGAAGACCGCCGTAGTTGCCCGGCGGAAGGATGTAGTACGCGCGGTCCTCGGTGATCGCCGGGGCAGCCGGTTCGGTCGAGGCGGTGGAGTCCGGCGCCTCGGTGTCGACAGGTTCGGTGTCGACAGGTTCGGTGTCGACAGGCTCGGTCTCTGCCGGTTCGGTCTCGACCGGCGCGGCGGACGCGGGGGCGGTGTCGCCCGACTCGTTGTCGTCGGACGAGCACGCCGCGACGATGAGTGCGATCACCGTCGCCGCGGCCAACGCCGTGGTGCCGGGACGGCGCTGGGTGTTCCTGGACATGGTGACCCCCTCGTGTCGACCCCGAATGTAGAACGCTGTGTGAATCGAAGCGAATCTGAGGTGGCTCGCCGATCGCGGCCAGACTGTCCCGATGGCAGATGGTCCGAAGAATGTCGCAGTGGTCCTGCTCGACTCGCTGAACCGACACATGCTCGGGGCCTACGGGAGCGACGAGTTCGAAACGCCGAACCTCGATCGGTTCGCTGCGCAGCGCGCGACTCGTTTCGACCGACACGTCACCGGTTCGTTGCCGTGCATGCCCGCGCGTCACGACATTCTGTGCGGCGCGCTCGACTTCCTGTGGAAGCCGTGGGGGTCGATCGAGCTCTGGGAGCAACCGATCACCCGCGTGCTGAGCCACGCCGGGGTCACGACCGCGCTCGTCACCGACCATCCGCACCTGTTCGAGACGGGCGGTGAGAACTATCACACCGACTTCGACGGATGGGACTACCTCCGCGGTCACGAGGGTGACCCGTGGCGGACGTATGCCGACCCCTCGTGGATGGGGGCTCCGGCGATGCCCGCGCGGCGCGGTGGATGGTGGTATCACCAGTCGTTCGGAGTTCCCGAGTTCAGTCGGGGATACGACCGGGCGCGGACGTTCTTCCGAGCAGAGGAGGACTACCCCGGCCCGCGCACGATGACCGCCGCCGCGAACTTCCTGAACGACGCGGCGCCGCACCACGACCGGTGGTTCCTGTTCGTCGACGAGTTCGATCCGCACGAACCGTTCGACACCCCGCAGCCGTGGGCCGGCAAGTACCAGGACGGGGAGTGGGACGAGGACTGGATCATCTGGCCGCCGTACGCGGACGGAGCGATCGAACGCGGCGCGTTCACGGCTGCCGAGGGGGCCCATGTGCGAGCGAACTACGGCGCCAAGGTGTCGATGATCGACCACTGGTTCGGTCGGATTCTCGACTCCTTCGACGAACGGGAACTGTGGGACGACACCGCGTTGATCGTGTGCACCGATCACGGGCACTACCTCGGCGAGGTGCGCGAGGGTCGGGACATCTGGGGCAAGCCGGCCGTCCCGCAGTACGAGCCGTTGGGGCACACTCCGTTGCTCGTCCACTGGCCGGGGATCGACGGCGGGGGAGTGTGTGACGCGTTGACGACGAACGTCGACCTGTTCGCGACCATCGCCGACGTCTTCGACGCCGACGTGGGCCATCGGACCCACGGCCGCTCGATGGTCCCGTTGCTGACCGGCCACGCGACGTCGATCCGGGACTGGGCAATCGGCGGCTACTACGGCGGCTGGGTGCAGGTCACCGACGGACGCACCAAGTACGTGCGTGGTGCCGTGGACGAGAATTTCCCGTTGTCGATGTGGTCGAACCGGTGGTCGACGATGCCGATCCACATCGCCGGCGTGGATGGAATCCCTCCGCCCGATGACCGGGCCTGGCTCGACCGCATGCCCGGCTCGGACATCCCGGTGATCCGCCAACCCTTCCAGGCGGGGGACATGCTCCCGTTCTGGGTCGGGGGTCGGAACGTCGACCGCCATTTCATGTTCGACCTGGACACCGATCCGGACGAGCAGGAGAACCGCTCGACCGAGCGTGGTGCCGACGAGATGGCGACGCTGCTGCGCGAGGCGATGCTCGATGTCGACGCTCCGGTCGACCAGTTCGAGCGGCTCGGACTCACGTAGCACTCACCGCGCGGGAGGGTCGGGGAGCATCACGTCGGGGTTGAGGCGGTCGTCGGGGTCGAGCGCAGCCTTGATCGTCCGCATCAGCTCGAACTCGATCTCCGGTTTCTGCCCGACGATGCGGCTGCGGAGTTCGCGACCGAGCCCGTGCTCGGCGCTGATCGTCCCGCCGAGGTCCCACACGATCCGGTCGATCGCTGCGGTGATGTCGGGCGCGACGCGTTCCAGGTCCCGGTCGTCGCCGTCGGGTCGGAGCACCGTGAAGTGGATGTTCCCGTCACCGACGTGACCGAACGCGTACGACAGGGCGTCGGCGAGGATCTCCGCGACCGCCGCCGACGCGAGAGTGAGGAACCGCTCGATCCGGTCCGGCGGGATCGCGAGGTCGTACTTCACCCCGAAACCGCCGAACGACCGGGTGGCGGTCAGTTCGTCGCGCAGCAGCCAGAGGTTGTCCTCGTGGGGTGTCGAGTCGGCGACGACGCCGTCGACGATCAGTCCGTCGTCGGAGGCGGTGGCGAGGAGGTCGATCAGCGCGTCGCCGACTCCCGGCTCGCCGCTGAACCGGAGCAGGACGTACCAGTCGGCGACGGTCGACATCGGACGGACGATGTCGAAGCGATCGACGACCTGACGCACGCCGGTCTCGGGGATCAACTCGAACGCGCTCAAGGCTCCGGGCGGACGGGCGCGCGCCAGTGCGAAGAGGGCGTCGAGGTCGCCGAGCGATCGCAGCGCCACGAACGCGGTTCGATGGGCCGACGGGAGCGGATGGAGTCGCAGAACGGCGCGGGTGACGATTCCGATGGTCCCCTCGGACGCGATGAACAACTGTTTCAGGTCGAAGCCCGAATTGTCCTTCGGGAGCGCGCGGAGTCCGTCCCAGACGCGGCCGTCGGCCAGCACGACCTCCAGGCCGAGCACCTGCTCGCGCATGCTGCCGTAGCGCAGCACGTTGATGCCCCCGGCGTTCGTGGCGATCCCGCCGCCGAGGGTCGCGGTCCCGCGTGCGCCCCAGTCCGGGGCGAACAGCCGGTCGGCCGAGGCCGCGGCCTCCTGCAGCGCCTGGATCGTCACGCCCGCCTGTGCGGTGATCGTCGAACGCGCGGTGTTGACCTCCTCGATCGCGTTCATCCGCGAGGGTGTCAGCAGAACGGTCGGTCGATCACCGACGGGGATCGCTCCGCCGCTCAACCCGGTGTTCCCGCCCTGGGTGACGACGGACGCGCCGTACGCCGCGCAGGTCCGCACGACGACCGAGACCTCGTCCGTCGATGCCGGGCGGGCGAGGCCGAGCGCCGACCCGGTGAAGACACCGCGGAAGTCGACCAGTCGGTCGGCGATGTCGTCGGGCGGGAGCCAACCCTCGGGTCCGAGGAGCGCGGCCAGCTCCGAGACCAACTCGCGCGACGTGTCGCTGCCGCCGCTCATGTGTCTCCCGGGCGTGGTTCGGCGTGTTGACTCGCCCAGGCGTACATCGCGATCCCGGACGCGACGCCCGCGTTCAGTGAACGGGTCGACCCGTACTGGGTGATCGCGCAGATGGTGTCCGCTGCGGCCAAGGCGGCGGCGGACAGTCCGGGACCTTCCTGGCCGAGCAGGAGCACGCACCGTTCGGGTAGCGGCTCGGACTCGATGGGGACCGACCCGTCGACGTTGTCGATCGCGACGATCGCCGTGTCGTTGTCGCTCGCCCACGCTGCGAAGGCGTCGATGTCGACGTGGTGGACGAGGTGGAGATAGCGGTGGGTCGACATCGCACCCCGGCGATCCCAGCGGTGCGGACCGATGATGTGGACCGCTGCGGCGAGGAAGGCGTTGGCGTTGCGGACGACGGTCCCGATGTTGAAATCATGCTCCCAGTTCTCGATCGCGACGTGGAAGGCGTGGCGGCGGGTGTCGAGGTCGGCGACGATGGCGTCGACCGTCCAGTAGCGATAGCGGTCGAGGACGTTGCGGCGGTCGCCGTCGGCGAGGAGCTCGGCGTCGAGACGCGGGTCGTCGGGCCACGGTCGAGGGTGGGGGCCGACTCCGACCACGGGCGACATCGCGGTCATCGGCCGCCCGGTCCCACTCAACGCGGGCGGTGCTCGGTGCCCTCGCCGGCCGTGATGAACACCACGGTCGGTGGGTCACCCGCGTCGGGGACATCGGCGGTGTGCCACACGCCGGGCTGGTTGACGACCGCCTGACCGGCCGAGAGCGTCGCGGTCGACACCGTTCCGTCGGGGTCCTCCTGGGTGAGCCTGATCGTTCCCGCGACGCACAGCACGAGTTCGCTGCCCTTCGGGTGCACCTCCCACGAATCCCACGACTCCGAGAAGCTGTGCATCGACACCAGTCGGCCCTCGGTGCCGTCCGCTCCGTGCAGCCGTCCGTACTCGGCGTACCAACTCATGTCGCCGGTGTGGCGGGGGAGCGGGACGGTCGTCGCTCCCAGGCCGAGGTGGACGAAGTCGCCGGCGGAGAATTCGATCACGTCGCTCATCCACCCATCTTCCCACACCCTCCCCCACCCGGTTCTCGTGAACAGTTCCCGCGCTCCGTGCG
>NZ_BAOL01000307.1 GCF_000350145.1 Ilumatobacter nonamiensis YM16-303
ACGTCTCCGAGCGGCCACCCGCCCGAGAATGTGCGGCCAGTTTCCCACCGTCGAGGCGCTCCTCGCTGCCGGTGGCGGTGAAGCCGAGGGGCAGTGCGAACTGTTGGCCCTACGCAGCGAGTTGACGGAGCCGTTCGGCGATCGCTTCGATCGTCGGATCGCTCGCGGCAACGTCGATGACGAGGTCGTAGACGTCATCGTTGCTGGCTTTCGAGATCTTGACGCCGTTGATCTCCAGGAAGACAGCGGTCGCCAACCAGCCGAGACGTTTGTTGCCGTCGACGAGCGCGTGATTCTTCACGATCGAGTGGAGCAACGCAGCGGCTTTGGTCCAGATGTCGGGGTATGCGTCCTCGCCGAACGCCGTTGTCTGCGGCCGAGCGACGGCCGACCCGAGCAACCCGATCTCACGAATTGGGGCAGGGTCGCCGAGGAGTGTCACGGCGAGGCCGACGACGTCGTCGAGGTCGAGGAACTCGACCGAGTCGCTCACTCGCCGAGCCGACGCAGCGCGTCGCTGTGGGTCTCGATGATCAGACTGGCAGCGTGTGCGACTCGATCTCGGTGTTCGCTGCGACTGACGAACTCGCGAACGGCGCGCCGGGCGGCTTCCTGCATGGAGATTCCCTCCGCGTCAGCGCGTGCTCGCAGAGCTTCCTGTTCGGTGTCAGTGAGCCGCAGGGTCATCGCCATGACAGCATGGTATCACTTCGATACCGTAGGGCGAACGGTCGGCGCATATCAACGGCTTCGGAGCCGGCTTCGGACCGCTCGTAGCGGCAC
>NZ_BAOL01000306.1 GCF_000350145.1 Ilumatobacter nonamiensis YM16-303
ACGTGACGGGTCAGACCCGTCACGTAACGGTCAGGCGAGGGAGGCGAGGGTGGTCCAGGCGTGTTCGACGTGGACGGGGGTGGTCGTGCGGGCTCCGACCGAGATGCGCAGGACGGATCGGCCGTCGAGCACCGTGCGGGTGAAGTGGCCGGCGTCGCTGTCATTGGCTGCCTCGATGAGCGCGTCGGTCGCCTCGTTGCCGGCAACGTGCGCGAGACAGACCAGGTTCAGCGGGTGCGGTGCGACGATCTCGAAGCGTTCGTCGTCGCCGATCCACCCCGCGAGTTGCTGTGTCATCGACACGTGGTCGCGGATCATCCGGCGGAAGGCGTCGATGCCCTCGCAGCGGATCGTGAACCAGAGCTTGAGCGCACGGAAGCGGCGCCCGAGAGGAACCTGCCAGTCCCGGTAGTCGATCACCGCGCCGGCTTCGGCAGCCGCCGAACGAAGGTACTCCGGCAGGATGCTGAGCGCTCCGAGGAGTGATGCCCGGTCGCCGGTCCAGTACGTCGTGCAGTCGAAGTTCACGCCCATCCACTTGTGTGCGTTCGTGGCGTAGGAGTCGGCGAACTCGAGTCCGGCGTTGACCCACCGGAACTCCGGAACGAGCGCGGCGATCCCGGCCATCGCGCCGTCGACGTGCAGCCACACATCGTGCTCGCGACAGATCGCACCAATCGCGCCGGTCGGGTCGAAGGCCATCGACGACGTCGTGCCGTGGTTGGAGTTCACGAAGAACGGGATCAGCCCCGCCTCGATGTCGGCGCGAATCATCTCGTCGAGCGCGTCGGGACGCATCGCGAAGTCGTCGTCGAGCGGCACGATGCGGATCCGGTCGGTGCCGATCGCCGCGATCCGCAGGCCTTTCTCGATGCTCGAATGCGACTGCGATGTGGAGTACGCGACGAGTCTCGACGTGTCGCCGTCGACGTTGACCGCGCCACCGGTGGCGCGGTGGCGAGCGGACAGGATCGCGACCAACGTCGCCTCGCTCGCCGAGCCCTGCAGTACGCCACCACCCGATTCGCTGGTGGAGCGAAACTGTTCGGGCAGGTCGAGCAGCTCCTGCATCCAGTCGAGCATCAGCGTCTCGAGTTCGGTGCACGCCGGGGACGTGACCCAACTCATGCCTTGGACGCCGAGCCCGGCCGACATCAGCTCGCCGAGGATCGACGGGTACGAGTTGTTCGCGGGGAAGTACGCGAACCACTGCGGGTGCTGCCAATTGGTGACCCCGGGAAGGATCACCCGATCGACATCGTCGAGCACGGCGTCGAAACTCTCCGGCTCGGTCGGCGGATGTTCCGGCAGCGCGGCGCGCACGTCACCGGGATCGACCTCGGCCTGCACCGGGCGGTCCTCGATCCCGTCGAGGTAGTCGGCGATCCAGTCGATCACCTCGTGGCCGTGTCGACGGAACTCCTCGGGCGTCACCCGAGCGAGGGTAGGCGACCGACCTCGGCCCGACATCGGTCACGGCGCAGCCACCGTGCGATCGTCGCCGCCGACGGGTTGACTGGCACGCATGACCCGATGCCACCCGGCACGCATTCTCGTCGCGCTCGTCACGGTTCTCGTCGCGCTCGTCGGTCCGGTCGCGTCGCCGGTGGTGAGCGCGAGCGGCGGCGATGTCGAATCTCCGACACCGGTCACCGTCAGCGACTTCTACCCGGAGGAGAACAGCCTCAGCGACTGCCTCGGTCTCGTCGAGCGACCGGGCTGTGGGAGCGAGGAGCGCGGCGGATGGGGTCAGACGGCCGTGTTCACCCTGCTCGTGGTCGGATTGGGGATCATCTTCTGGCGCATCTCGGTCGGCGTTCGCCGGAATCGCCGGGAATGACGGCCAGGGCCGACTCCGACGCCCTGCGTCGCAGCGTCCGTCGGCGTCTACGATCGCCCCGGTGAGTCCCCCCGACGCTCCGGCCGACAACGACACCCGCGACCATCTCCTGCAGGAGCCGCGCGACGTTCACGACACCGTGCTCGTCGTCGATTTCGGTGCGCAGTACGCCCAGCTGATCGCCCGCCGTGTGCGTGAGCTGCAGGTGTTCTCCGAGATCGTTCCGAATCGCATCACCGCGGAGGAGATCGCGGAACGGTCGCCCGGAGCGATCATCTTGTCGGGAGGACCGGCGAGTGTCCACGTCGAGGGGGCACCGCAGCTCGATCCGGCGATCTTCGACCTCGGGATCCCGATCCTCGGCATCTGCTACGGCGCACAGCTGATCGCACAGCAACTCGGTGGCGTCGTCGGACGTGGAATGGCGGGGGAGTACGGACGGACCCAGCTCGCCCGATCCGGCGACTCGCTCGTGCTCCCCGACGATGCTCCGACCCAGCACGAGTGCTGGATGAGCCACTTCGACGGGATCACCGAACTGCCCGAGGGTTTCGTCGCCACGGCAACGTCGGCTGGGGCACCGGTCGCGGTGCTGGAGAACGACGAGCGCAGGATCTACGGCGTCCAGTTCCATCCCGAGGTCGTCCACTCGCCGTACGGGATGGGGACGATGGCGCGCTTCGTCCACGAGCGCGCGGGATTGGCGCCCGACTGGAAGATGTCGTCGGTGATCGACGAGCAGGTGGCCGAGATCCGTGCTCGCGTCGGCGACGCACGAGTGATCTGCGGGCTGTCGGGCGGAGTCGACTCGTCGGTTGCCGCGGCGCTGGTCCACAAGGCAATCGGCTCCCAGCTGACCTGCATCTACGTCGACACCGGCCTGATGCGCAAGGGCGAGAGCGAGCAGGTCGTCGAAACGTTCCGGCGCAACCTCGGCATCGAACTGATCCACGCCGACGAGGGCGAATCGTTCTTCGAAGCACTCGCCGGACTCACCGAACCCGAGTCGAAGCGCAAGGCGATCGGTGAGCGGTTCATCCGGGTGTTCGAGAAGTACACGGGCGGACTGAGCGAGGCCGAGTTCCTCGTGCAGGGAACGCTGTATCCCGACCTGATCGAGTCGGGTGGGGCCGATGGCACCGCGTCGGTGATCAAGAGCCACCACAACGTCGGCGGCCTCCCCGACGACATGGAACTCGAGTTGATCGAACCGCTGCGGGATCTGTTCAAGGACGAGGTCCGCGCACTCGGAACCGAACTCGGGTTGCCCGACGAAATGGTGTGGCGTCAGCCGTTCCCCGGTCCCGGGCTCGGCGTGCGGATCATCGGCGAGGTCACGCCGGAGCGGGTCGGGGTGCTCCAGGAAGCCGACGCGATCGTCCGTCATGAACTCGCGGCCGCCGGTCTCGAACGGTCGATCTGGCAGTCGTACGCCGCGTTGCTCGCCGATGTCCGCTCGGTCGGGGTGATGGGCGACGAGCGCACGTACGGCCATCCGATCGTGATCAGGGCCGTGACCAGCGACGATGCGATGACGGCCGACTGGGCGCGGGTGCCGTACGAGACGTTGGAGATCATGAGCCAGCGGATCATCAACGAGGTCGACGGTGTCAACCGGGTCGTCTACGACATCACCAGCAAGCCCCCGGGCACGATCGAGTGGGAGTGAAAGCCGCGCCGAGCTGACGACCGAGCCGGTCAGGCTCGTGACTGTTCGCAGAACCTAGGTTTCACACCGCATCGTGAGTTCGGCGAGACACGTGTCGAGTCCGGATGCTCCGTCGGCTGAATCTTCCTCGCCCGCCTCGCCGTCGAGGTGGTCATCGCCTGACCCCCCATGCATGGTGTCGTTGTCGCCGCCCCCGAAGAGTTGGTCGTTGCCGGCGCCGCCGTAGA
>NZ_BAOL01000305.1 GCF_000350145.1 Ilumatobacter nonamiensis YM16-303
GGCGCTCCGTGCGCGAACTGTTCACGAGAAGCCGGGTCATGGGCTGCGTCAGATAGACACGGTGTATGGCCATGCTGCCTCCACCTGCTCCCGGGCAGCTCCCGGTCGAGCACTCGCAACCGCCGAGCGGCCCGCCCCGCCGGTCGCGTCGGCGTGTCGCCACCTTGCTCATCAGTGTCGGTGTCATCGCGTGGCTCGGTGGCCTCGGCGGCGCGCTCCTGGGGAACCAGGTCGCCGACTGGCTCGACGACCCACCGCGTCGATCGTCGGAGCAACCGATCGATGTCGCCGCGCCGCGACCCGGGTTCGAGAACCGCATCGATGTCGCGATGGTCACCGAGTACGTCGCACCTTCCACGGTCACGGTGTCGGCGGACGTGGGCGGCGGGGTGTCGCTGGGGACCGGCGTGGTCATCTCCGCGGATGGCGAGATCTTGACGAATGCGCATGTCGTCGAGGGTGCCGACGAGGTGCGAGTGCGTCTGGCCGGTGAGTCCGAACCGCGCGAGGTCACCGTGCTGGCAGCCGATCGGGGCAACGACCTGGCGCTCCTGCGGATGGCCGGCGACGGCTTCGCTCCGGCAACGTTCGCTGACCCCGGCAGTGTTCGGATCGGCGACGACGTGATGGCGATCGGCTTCGCGCTCGGCCTCGACGGCGAGCCGTCGGTGACGCTCGGAATCGTTTCGGCGATGAACCGCAGCGTCGGCCAGGGCGACCTCTACCTGGACGGGCTGATCCAGACCGACGCCGCGATCTCATCGGGCAACTCGGGTGGCCCACTGGTGAATGCCGCGGGCGAGGTGGTCGGGATCAACACCGCCGTGGCACGCGACACGGCGGTCTTCACGGCGACCAACGTCGGTTTCGCGATCTCGGTCGGCGAGGCACTCCCGGTGATCGAAGCGCTGCGC
The DNA here is from genome assembly GCF_000350145.1 of Ilumatobacter nonamiensis YM16-303. Lineage (GTDB taxonomy): Bacteria > Actinomycetota > Acidimicrobiia > Acidimicrobiales > Ilumatobacteraceae > Ilumatobacter_A > Ilumatobacter_A nonamiensis. The sequence goes on from NZ_BAOL01000305.1 coordinate 915, forward strand.
GATCAGGCCGACGGCGAAGTTCGACAAGAGGCGTTTCTCGGCGTGGGTCTGGAGGATCGGCGAGACGGCGGCCAGGGCGTGATCGTGACCGACGTCGAACCCGACACGCCCGCGGAGGAGATCGGCGTCGCGGTGGGCGACCTGATCGTCGCCGTCGACGGATCGGTCACCGACGGGTCGTCCGCGCTGATCGCCGCGATCCGTGACAAGCAACCCGGCGACAGCGTCACGGTCGCCGTGGTCCGAGGGTCCGAGTCACTCGAGTTCGACGTCGTCCTCACCGACCGCCCCGAGTAGATGTTCATCGGTGCCGGTCACCGACGCGCGATTTCGGCGATCTACGGTGCCCGACATGGATGACGTACTGCTCGGAGCACACCGACCGTTCGGGTATGGCTACTGGCCGCTCCCGGACGACGACCCCGGAGTCGCGGTGCAGCGCGAGCCGGTCCGACTCGTGTCACCCGACGGCGGACTCGTCCGTGGCGTGCTGTGGACGCCGCCGGTCGGCACGCCGTGGAAGACCGCGGTCATCCTCTCCCACCCCCGAGGTGACTTCAGCGTGCACTACGCGTGCCCACTCCTCGCAGCGGCCGGGTACGCGGTGCTCGGCTTCGGCACGCGGTACATGAACAACGACACCGATTGCCTCCACGAGAAGTGCATCACCGACGTGCAGACCGCCCACGACGAGATGGTTCGTCGCGGTGCCGAGGCCGTCGTGCTCCTCGGGAACTCGGGTGGGGGATCACTGATGGCGATGGCGAACGCCGAACTCGGTATCGGCGACGGGTGGATCGGGATGGCGGCGCATCCGGGCGAGGGGGTGTTCATGCTGCAGGTGATCGATCCCTCGGTCGCCGACGAAGGCGACCCGTTCTCGACCGTTCCCGAACTCGACATGTACCACCCCGACAACGGCTGGCGACCGTGGCCCGAGCCATGTTCGTACGACCCGGCGTGGGTCGACACCTACCGAGCGGCGCAGCGCGACCGCGTCGCCCGACTCGATGCGATCGCCAAGGCATCGATCGCCGATGCGACGGCGATGGTCCCCACGCTGAAGGCCATGGACGGTGCCAGCGATCCGCTCGCGTACCGAGACGCGCGCCGGCGCGCGGTGTTCACGAAGTACCTGACGATCTATCGCACGCTCGCCGACCCGGCCTACCTCGACCTGTCGATCGATCCCGACGACCGGGCGCTGGGGTCGCTGTTCGCGTTCCCCGATCCGTTCGACGCGAACTACGGCCGCGGCGGCCTCGCACGGACGATGACCGCGCGTGGATGGCTCAGCACCTGGTCGGGCCTGTCGAGCGGAGCGAAACTCGCCGACACGATGCCACAGGTGACCGTCCCGACCCTGCTGATCCACCCGACCGCCGACACCGAGATCCGCGTGTGGCAGGCCGAGGAGATCGTTGCAGCGGCTGGGGCGGAGGACGTGACCTACATCGAGATGAAGGGGGCGCTGCACTATCTGGAGGGCGATCGCCCGGAAGCGCTGCAGCACGTCGCCGACTGGCTGGCGAAACGGTTTCCGTGACCTTCGGGGTCGGTCATCGATCCCCGGCCTAGCCTGCCGTCCGTGGTCGACGAGGTGACACCCGGAACAGACCCGAGCCCCGAACACGCGTCACGCGAGGGATCCGACCCGTCGCGCGACGGCGGCGGGCCGCTTGCGGGGTGGCTGGCGATCGCCTTGGTGACGGGCACGTCGGCGGCGGTGCTCGTGCTCGAGATCCTCGCCGGACGTCTGCTCGCTCCGTACGTGGGCGTCAGCCTCGAGACGTTCACCGGGATCATCGGAACGATCCTCGCCGGGATTGCGGTGGGCGCCTGGGCCGGGGGAGTGGCCGCTGATCACATCGATCCGCGACGGCTGCTGCCCATGCTGCTCGTCGTCGGAGGCGCGCTGGCGATCGCGACGATTCCGATCGTTCGCATCCTGGGAGAGGGAAGCGGATCCGGCGGCGGCGCTCGGATCCTGGTGCTCACGGCGTGCGGATTCCTGCCGTCGGCAACGGTGTTGAGTGCGGTGCCGCCCGCGGTGATCAAACTGCAGCTGCGCGACCTGGCGTCGACGGGCACCACCGTCGGTCGACTGTCGGCGTGGAGCACCGCCGGTGCGTTGTTCGGCACGTTCTTCACCGGTTTCGTGCTGGTGTCGACCGCGGGTGTCACGACCTTGATCGTGGCCGTCGGCCTGTTGTTGATGGTGGCGGGAGTCGCGATGTGGCTGGTCGGTCGGCTCGCATCGACCACCGAGATGCTGAGCGTCGGCGGGCTGGCGGCGGTCGCGCTCGTCGGTGTCGTCGCGGTCGATTCGCCGTGTGAGACGCAGACGGCCTACTACTGCCTGACGGTCGTGGAGGATCCCGACGTCGCATCGGGTCGGACGCTCGTGCTGGACGATCTCCGGCACAGCTACGTCGACCTCGACGATCCGACGCGACTGGAGTTCTGGTACATCCGCCGGATCGTCGACGCGATCGAGGTGCAGACCGCGGACTCCGACGCGCCGATCGACGCGGTGTACCTGGGCGGGGGAGCGTTCACCGTCCCCCGCTACGTCCGGGCCACCCGACCGGGCAGTGATCAGACCATCCTCGAGATCGACGGCGATCTCGTGGAGGTGGTGGAGGACGAGATCGACTTCGATCCCGGTGACGACGTCGAGATCATCGTCGGCGATGGACGACTGTCGATGGCGGACATCGGGACCGACTCGGCCGACGTCGTCGTCGGTGATGCGTTCGGCAGTCGGGCGGTGCCGTTCCACCTCGCGACCGAGGAGTTCCTGGCCGACGCCGCCCGGGTCGTCCGTCCGGACGGGATCTATGTCGCCAACATCATCGACGGCGCGAGCGAGGACTTCCTCCGCGCCGAGACCGCCACGATCGCCCGGGTGTTCGACCATGTGGCGTTGATCCGTGGGCCGGGAATCGTCAACGGTGTCAACGGCAACTCCGCCGTCGTCGCGAGCGCCTCGCCGCTCGACATCGAGGCGCTCGAGGCGCGGCTCGATGCCGATGTCGATCCAGGCGGCTCCGACGATCCCGATCGAGTCGTCGGCGAACTCCTCGCGGGTGCCGAACTCGCCGAGTACCTCGACGGGGCGACGATCCTCACCGACGACTACGCCCCCGTCGACCAGCTCATCGCCGGCACCGTCTGAGCCGGCGTTCTCGTGAACAGTTCGCGCACGGAGC
>NZ_BAOL01000304.1 GCF_000350145.1 Ilumatobacter nonamiensis YM16-303
GCGCTCCGTGCGCGAACTGTTCACGAGATGCCGGTGGGCGGGTCTACGGTGGGGCCATGTGCGTGAACTGCATGAGCAATGCCGAGGCCGCTGGGGTGGCCGCGATCACCGCGACGTACTTCCTCAAGCCGCCGGTGCACAAGCTGCTGGCGAAGCTTGACCTGGCGCCCGATCCTGATCCCGTCGCACACGACGTACGCACGGTCGCGTTCCTCGAAGCGCTCGATCTCGACCCGGTCGACGCGCTCGGTCGCGATGCGGTCGATCAGGCGTCGGCCTGGACGCCCGGTTCCTCCTGGGTGCCGTTCCGCGACCGTCTGCGTTCGGCCTCCTTGCGACCCATCGGCTCCCAGAGCCGACTGATCACGACGTAGAGCACCGCCAGGAGGGCGATCGCCGCCGGATAGGCGATCCACGGATTGACGTGGGTGAGGCTCCGCGCGTCGAGCCAGTACGGTCCCGTCCACGACAGGTCCAGCGGGAACCCGCGTGACGTGACGTCGAACTCGTCGTATTTCTCGGGCTCGGCGAACAGGCGAGCCCACGCGCTCCACGAGATCATCCGACAGATCCCGTAGAAGAACGTCGCCCGATAGAGCGCCAGCAGGCCCCGCTCGGGCAACCACCTCCCGAACCAGGCCCAGATTCGAGCATCGGCGGGAA
>NZ_BAOL01000303.1 GCF_000350145.1 Ilumatobacter nonamiensis YM16-303
CCCCTCTCCGGTGAGATGTGAGACCACCCGTCGGGCTCACATCTCACCGGATCTCGTCGCGCCGGTGGTGCGGTGAGAACCAGGCCGTCACGCACGTCTCACATCTCACTGCACGGTTGTACGGAACGAGCAGGAACAGCGGTGGGGCGGATCGGTAGCCTCACGGGCGATATGGCGAACATTCCCGACCGGCCGACACTCGACGGCATCGAAGACCGCTGGGCCGACCAGTGGGACACCGATGGCACCTACCGTTTCGACACGTCGGCAGTACGCAGCGAGGTCTTCTCGATCGACACCCCGCCGCCCACGGTCAGCGGTTCGTTGCACATGGGTCACGTGTTCAGCTACACCCACACCGACCTCGTCGCCCGCTACCAGCGGATGCAGGGCAAGGCGGTGTTCTACCCGATCGGTTGGGACGACAACGGCCTGCCGACCGAGCGTCGCGTTCAGAACTTCTACGGCGTGCGCTGCGATCCGAGTCAGCCGTACGAGGCGGGATTCGAACCGCCGTTCCGAGGCGACCCGCCGAAGAAGCACCAGGCCGTCCCGGTCAGCCGACCCAACTTTCTCGAACTCTGTGACGAGTTGATCGAGGTCGACGAACAGGTCTTCGAAGCGCTGTACCGCCGCCTCGGTCTCAGCGTCGACTGGGAGCAGCACTACGCGACCATCGACGAACGCTCGCGTCGCGCGAGCCAGCGCGCATTTCTCCGCAACGTGGAGCGTGGTGAGGCGTACAGCCAGGAAGCGCCGACGTTGTGGGACATCGACTTCCGCACCGCCGTCGCCCAGGCGGAGATGGAGGACCGGGAACGACCGGGCGCCTACCACAAGATCCCATTCCAGGTCGTCGGCGATCCAGCCTCGACGATCGAGATCGACACGACCCGGCCCGAGCTGCTCGCGGCGTGCGTCGCACTCGTCGCCCACCCCGACGACGAACGCTTCCAGCCTCATTTCGGGACGAAGGTGATCGTGCCGCTCTACGGCCAGGAGGTCGAGATCAAGGCACACGAGCTGGCGCAGCCCGACAAGGGCACCGGCATCGCCATGATCTGTACGTTCGGTGACACGACCGACGTGACCTGGTGGCGAGAGTTGCAGCTCGACCTACGGGTGATCATCGGTCGCGACGGTCGCATCCTCGCCGACACACCGTCCGGGGTGGACCCCGACGCGTACGCGATGATCGCCGGCAAGTATCCCAACCAGGCGCAGCGCGCCGTCGTCGAGCAACTGACCGAGCAGGGAATCCTGATCGGCGAGCCGCGTCCGATCGAGCACCCGGTGAAGTTCTACGAGCGCGGCGAACGTCCGCTCGAGATCGTCGCCTCCCGTCAGTGGTACATCCGCAACGGAGGCCGCGACACCGACCTGCGCAACGACCTGATCGCCCGTGGGCACGAGGTCACGTTCCATCCCGACCACATGCGGCACCGGTACGAGAACTGGGTCGAAGGTCTCAACGGTGACTGGCTGATCAGCCGCCAGCGCTTCTTCGGCGTGCCGATTCCGATCTGGTACCCACTCGACGCGTCGGGTGAGCCGGTGTACGACACCCCGCTCGTCCCGGCCGAAGACCGCCTCCCGATCGATCCGTCCACCGACGTGCCGGACGGCTACACGGCGGACCAACGCGATCAGCCGGGCGGGTTCGTCGGCGACCCGGACATCTTCGACACCTGGGCGACGTCGTCGCTGACCCCACAGATCGCCGGGCACTGGGAGGAGGACGACGGTCTCTTCGAGAAGGTGTTCCCGTACGACATGCGTGCCCAAGGCCACGACATCATCCGGACGTGGCTGTTCTCCACCATCACCCGCAGCCACCACGAGTTCGGTGTCGTTCCGTGGAACCATGCCGCGCTGTCCGGGTGGATCCTCGACCCCGACCGCAAGAAGATGTCGAAGTCGAAGGGCAACGTCGTCACGCCGATGGACCTGTTCGATCAGTACAGCACCGATGCCGTCCGCTACTGGGCCGGGTCTGGGCGACCGGGCGTCGACACCGCGTACTCCGAGGAGCAGATGAAGGTCGGCCGCAAGCTCGCCAACAAGCTGCTCAACGTGTCGAAGTTCGTGCTGTCGTTCGGCGACGTCGACATGGACGCCGCGCTCGCCGACACCGTGACCGATCCGATCGACCGCTCGATGCTCGCCAAGGTCGACGCGACGATCGCCGAGGCCACCACCGGATTCGATGCGTTCGACTACGCCCGTGCGCTCGAACGCACCGAATCGATCTTCTGGTGGTTCTGCGACAACTACGTCGAGTTGGTCAAGAGCCGGGCATACGAATCGTTGGGGCCCGACGCCGCTGCGTCGGCGCGGCGCGCGCTGCGCGAGGCGTTGTCCTCATTGCAACGGCTGCTCGCGCCGTTCCTTCCGTTCGCGACCGAGGAAGCCTGGAGCTGGTGGCACGACACGAGCGTCCACGCGGCGTCGTGGCCGACAGCGTCCGACCTCGGCGGTGACCCCACGACGATCGACGCGACGATCGACGCACTCACACTGGTCCGTCGCGCCAAGTCCGAGGCCAAGGTCAGCCAGCGCGCCGAAGTCGCCGCGCTCGCCATCTCGGCTCCCGAGTCACTCCACGCCGCGCTCGAGGCCGGCCGCGCCGACCTCGCCGCCGCAGGCTCCATCGAGACGATCACGATCGATCCCGCCAGCGCCGACGCCCTGTCCTGCGACGTGACCATCGCCCCCACCGACGACGTCTGAGCCGACCCCCACCCGCCGCGGGCCGGACCCGAGGCGACACGTCGACCCTCCCATCCATCCGCGCCCGCTCACCGGTCGACCCTCACACCCATCCCGCCGACTCCGGCCCGCCCCCCGGCCTGCGCGGCCCCGCCCCGCCCCG
>NZ_BAOL01000302.1 GCF_000350145.1 Ilumatobacter nonamiensis YM16-303
GCGCTCCGTGCGCGAACTGTTCACGAGATGCCCGGTCTCGGGCCGCTCAGAGCAGCGAACGGCCCGAAACCCGACGTTCCAGGTCGAGCAGGAATCGCTTGGTGTCGACTCCGCCGGCGAACCCCGTGAGCGATCCGTCGCGGCCCACGACCCGATGGCACGGCACGATGATCGAGATCGGGTTCTTCCCGTTCGCCGCGCCGACCGCGCGCGCCTTCTTCTTGTCCCCCATCCGCTCGGCCTGCTCGCCGTAGCTGACCGTTTCTCCGTACGGAATCGAGCGCAGGGCGTTCCACGCGCGCTGCTGGAAGTCCGTGCCGACGGGATCGAGTGTCACGTCGAACACGGTCCGCTCACCCGCGAAGTACTCGGCGAGTTGAGTCGCGACCGCCGCGGTGATCGCGTCGGCAGCCGACGATGCGTCCTGACCGTCGGACCGACCAGCCGCCGGCACGCGTGCTGGATCGTCGTCCGGCCAGAGAACGGCACGGAGGCCGCGATCGGAGACCACGATCGACAGCGGGCCGACCGGACTGTCGACGGTCGACGTGTGTACGGCATCGAGTGTCGGATTGGCTGATGAACTCATGGCCGGTCCTTTCGGGACGGGGTGACGGGCTCCGTGGGCTGCGCCCACAGATGATGAACGGCATACGAGCGCCACGGCGCCCAGGTGGTCGTGTCGGGTGTCGACCCGATGCGACGAAGTGCGTGGACGACACCGAGGTCGGTGCCGAGCATCACATCGGGGTGACCGAGCCCTCGCATGAGGACGTAGTCCGCGGTCCACGGTCCGATCCCGCGCAGCTCGAGCATCTTCGCTCGCGCTTCGGACGGGTCGACACCGACGTCGAGCACGAGGTCGCCGTTCGCGACCGCTGCGGCCGCACGGCGGATGGTGTCGCGACGCGCCGTCGGCATCGAGAAGGCGTCGTCGGGCGCGTCGGCCACGACGTCGGGACTGGGAAACGAGACGCACAGATCGGACCAGCTGGCAACCAGCGCCGGATCGACGGTCGTACCCGTGGCCCGGACGAGTTTGGCGGCGACCGTGCGCGCTCCCGACACGGAAATCTGTTGGCCGATGATGGCGCGCACGAGCGTTTCGAACGGGTCGACACTGGCGGGCGATCGCCGGCCCGGAGTCGCCTGCACCATCGGTCCGAGAACGCGGTCCGCCCCGAGATGGTCGTCCACGGCCGCAGGATCGGCGTCGAGATCGAGCATTCGTCGAACGCGCTGCACCGCGGTGGTGAGATCGGCCCAGTCGTCGACGCGCAGCCGGGCGACGACGTGATCACAATCGTTGTCCGTCGTCAGCGACACCGCCCCGTCGCCACCTGGCAACGACAGCGTGCGTCGATAGCGCTGGATGCCATCGACCCGGTCGCACGTTTCGACACCAGGGATCATCCGGCGGCCGAGGAACTCGAGCACGTCCGTCCCCGCGAACGGGAGTCGGGTCGGCAATTTCAGGGTGACGGTCGCGCTCGAGCCGGCATCGGCGTCGGCCGGGCGCCGTGTCCGTCCAGCGCTCCGCAACGCTGACGGTGTCGCGTCGAAGACCTCACGGATCGTGTCGTTGAACTGACGAACGCTGCCGAACCCCGCGGCGAACGCGACGTCGGTCAACGCGAGGTCGGTGGTCTCGATGAGCACCCGCGAGGTCTGAGCGCGTTGTGCTCGTGCGATCGCGAGTGGACCGGCACCGACTTCGTCGGTCACGAGGCGGTTGAGATGTCGCTCGCTGTACCCGAGACGGGTCGCGACACCGCCCACACCATCGCGCTCGATCACACCATCGGCGATCAGCCGCATCGCGCGGGCGACCACGTCATGACGCACGTTCCATTCGGGAGAGCCCGGCGTGGCGTCGGGGTGACAGCGTTTGCATGCGCGAAACCCGCTCTGCTGCGCCGAAGCCGCCGTGTGGTGGAACTCGACGTTCGTCCGCTTCGGCGTGACCGCAGGACAGCTCGGCCGACAGTAGATCCCGGTGGTTCGAACGGCCACGATGAATCGTCCGTCGAATCGCGCATCGCGACTCGAGGCGGCGGCGTAGCAGAGGTCGGGGTCGAGTGGGGCCACGACCCCATCATCGCCGACCGAACCGTCATCGACCAGCGAAAATCGGACGTCGGAATGCCCCGTCCGATTTCCGCTGTTCTGGTGGGATGGGATCAGTCGCCGGACGAAGCAGACAGCGCGTCACCGGACGCCACCATCGGCCGGGCCTCGACGGTCGGGCCCGCGTCCGGGGAGCCGGAGGGCACCACGAACCGACGGAGGACGAACAGCCCGACGGCGACCATCGCGACACCGCCGTAGAACGCCGATTGCTTGCCGACGACCTCGCCGAGCGCACCGACCGTGAGGCCGCTCATCGCCGAGCCGATCTCGAAGAACATCGTGAACGAGCTGATCGCCAACGCTCGCTCGTCATCACCGACGCGGTTGACCGTCAGTGCATTCAACGAGGGGTAGTTGAAGGCGGCGCCGATTCCCATCATCACGGCGGCGAACCACAGCACCCAGATCGCGTCGATCGCCGCCACGGCGACGAGACCGACGCCGAGCGCGACCAGTGCGACCGTGACCATCCGCCGGGGGCCCAGTCGTTCCGGGAGCGTGGCGCCGAAGATGCGGATCAGGAGCGACATCAGGGCGTACACCAGGAAGAGCCCGCCCGACGATCCCATTCCGAGGTCGCGGGAGTACTCCGGCACGAACAGGAAGAAGGTCGTGAGCCCACCGACGCCGAGCGCCAGCACGATGCCGGGCAGAACCGCCGCGGGGTGGACGTAGCGAGCGAGACCCGTGCGTTGCGGTGAAGCGCCGGGGAGCACGCTGCGACCGGTTTGGGCGTCGGGCGAGACCACGAACGCGGGGACGAACAACGCGATCGCGCCGGCGATGACGGCGAACACGCCACCCATGATGAACGTTCGCTCGAACTCGGTGTCGTTGAGCACGAACTCGCCGAGCACCGGGCCGATGCCGAGACCCGTGAACACCGCGACCGAGAAATAGCTCGCACCTTCGGCCCGCCGGTCACGTGGTGAGAGGTCGGCGATGAGGGTCGCGGCACCCACGAACATGGCTGCCTCGCCGATTCCGGTGAGCATCCGGAACGCGAGGAGCAGTTCGATCGACTCGACCTGGCTCATCCCGAACCCGCCCGCCGCAGCGATGAGCGTGCCGGCGACCATCACGGCGCGTCGACCGAAACGATCCGCGAGGCGCCCGATGAAGGGGCGGGCGATGATCGCAGCGACCGCGAACACCGCAACGTTCAATCCGACATCGAACTCACCCCCGCCGAGTGGACCCTCGATGTAGAGCGGAATCAGCGGGAGCAGCGTCCCGATGTACATGAAGAACGCGAGCGCACTGACGGTCACGACGATGAACGGCGCGGTGACCAGACGATCGGTCGGAGCGACGTACGTGCGCCGTTCGCGCCTCGTCTCGACTCGCTCGTTCACCGACATCGCAACATCTTGCCGCCGCAATGAAGTTCTCCTTCGTTCGGCAGCCCCCACCGCCCAATGTCACAGCCTCCCCCCCCACCCCGATCTCGTGATCTGTTCCGGCGCTCCGTGCGCGAAC
>NZ_BAOL01000301.1 GCF_000350145.1 Ilumatobacter nonamiensis YM16-303
GCGCTCCGTGCGCGAACTGTTCACGAGAACGTAGTGTCGGGGAATGGCCGAAGTGATCTTCGCCAAGGCGTTCCGACGCCACGTTGACTGCCCCGACGCGACCGTGCCGGGCGCGACCGTGAACCAGGCGTTCGCGGCCTACTTCGATCAACACCCCGTCGTGCGCGGGTACGTCCTCGACGAGGCCGGCGCGGTCCGCAAACACGTCGCCGTGTTCGTCGACGACGACCAGATCACCGACCGATCCGCGCTCACCGACTCCGTCGGGCCCCACGCCCGCATCCACGTCTTCCAAGCACTCTCCGGAGGCTGAGCCATGTCCACCCACGCACTCATCGGGACCCGCAAGGGACTCTTCACCCTGGCCCTCGGCGGAGCAAGCGACTCGTCCGGCGGCACGGACTTCGCTCTGTCCGAGCCGAGCTTTGCCGGCGTGAAGGTCGCCAACGCCACACTCGATGCGCGAGACGGCACGATGTACGCGCTCCTCGACCACGGTCATTTCGGTGTCCACCTCCAACGCAGCGACGACGGGGGCTCGACCTGGACCGAGATCGCCGCTCCCGAGTACCCGCCGAAACCCAACGGCGAGCCCGACATCAATCCGATGACGCAGAACGAACGCACCTGGACGACCGAGCTGGGCTGGATCCTCGAACCCGGCCACGCCGAGGAACCGAACGTGCTCTGGTGCGGGACGATCCCCGGGGGTCTGTTCCGATCCGACGATCGCGGTGACTCGTGGCAACTCGTGCAGGCGCTGTGGGATCTACCCGCACGCAAGAAGTGGTTCGGTGGCGGGTACGACGAAGCGGGAATCCACTCGATCTGCGTCGACCCGCGGGGACCCGGCCGACTCGTCGTCGGCGTCTCGTGCGGTGGCGCGTGGCGGACCGACGACGGCGGTGCGACCTGGTCCGTCGCCGCGCAGGGCATGCGCGCCGTGTTCATGCCCGACGAGCTCGCGAACGATCCCGACACCCAGGATCCCCACCGGATCGTCCGCTGCCCGACGGCCCCCGACATGTTGTGGACGCAGCACCACTGCGGCATCTTCCGCTCGCGCGACAACGGTGATTCGTGGACCGAGATCACCGAGGCCGGACCGTCCACGTTCGGTTTCGCCGTCGCCGTCCACCCCACGGATCCGGACACGGCCTGGTTCGTGCCGGCGATCAGCGACGAGGTCCGGATCCCCGTCGACGGCAAGCTCGTCGTCACGCGAACACGCGATGGGGGCGAATCGTTCGACGTCCTGACCAACGGGCTCCCGCAGCAGGACGCGTACGACCTCGTGTACCGCCACGCGTTCGAGGTCGACGAGACCGGCGAGCAGTTGCTGATGGCATCGACCACCGGCTCGCTGTGGTGGTCCGGCAACGCAGGAGACGACTGGCACCGGATCTCCGCGAACCTTCCACCGATCGCGTCGGTCCAGTTCTGCACGCTCTGATTCCGGCCCGAACGCACGGCGCTGATCGGTAGCGTCGTCGAGCGTGACCGTGATGCGTCGGCAGGTATGGGCTTCGATGGACCAGGAGCACCGCGCGTCATTGATGCAACGCGGCCTGGATGACATCTTCGACCCCGCGCTGCGCGCGTCGATCGGCGAGTTGATCGACGACGTCCGCGAACGCGGCGACGCCGCGCTGTGTGACGCACTGGCGACCTTCGATCGGATCGAAATCGAGCCCCACGGACTCCGCGTCACCGACGACGAACTCGACTCGGCGCTCGTCTCCGAGGCGGTCGACCGGTCGATCGACGACGCGATCACTCACCTGCGCACCTTCAACGAAGCTCAGTTGGAGCGCTCCGCCGACTGGAGCATCGAGTCCGAACCGGGCCTGACCGTCGGTGAGAAGATCACGCCGATCTCGTCGGCCGGACTGTTCACGCCGTCGGGCAAGGCCAGCTATCCGAGCGTCGCCTACCAGCTCGCCGTGCCGGCCGTGGTCGCCGGTGTCCCCGAACTCGCGCTGGTCGTCCCTCCGGTCCCGGGCGGATCGGGCGAGGTCGACCCCGCCGTACTGGTCGTGTGTCGCAAGCTCGGCATCCGAACGGTCTTCCGCACGAACGGACCGTCCGGCATCGCCGCGCTCGGGTTCGGAACCGAGTCGATCCCGAAGGTTCGCAAGGTCGTCGGCCCGGGGTCGCCGGCGGTGACGATCGCCCAGGTCGAGATGCAGCGCTACGGGATGGCCACCATGATGTTGCTCGGACCCACCGAGAGCCTCGTGATCGCCGACCACTCCGCTGACCCCGAGGTGCTCGCCGCCGACCTGCTGATCGAGGCGGAACACGGCACCGACTCGTCGGTCGTCCTCCTGACCCCGTCGAGCACGCTGGCCGATGCGGTCGACTCCGAGTTGGATCGCCAGGTCGCGATGCTCCCAGGAGCCCGTGCCGAAGCCGCCCGCGCATCACTCGGACCGAACGGCGGTTGCGTGCTGGTGGACGACCTCGACACGGCGGTCGAGGTCGCGAACGAGTTCGCCGCGGAGCATCTCCAGGTGATCGTCGACGACCGTGAACTCGACGGAGTGCTCGCGCAACTCGTGAACGCCGGCGAGATCCTCGTCGGCCAGCACACTCCCTTCAGCGCCGGCAACTTCATCATCGGTTGCCCGGCTTCCCTCCCGACCAGTGGCTTCGCCCATGTGTCGTCGGGCGTCACCGCCGACACGTTCTTGAAGCGCACGGCCGTCGCACGCGCCGACGAGCGCGCGATCGCGCGGATGGCACCGTCCGTGATCGCCCTCGCCGAGCACGAAGGCTTCCCCGCACACGCTGCCGCACTCCGCCTCCGGCAAGGGTGACGCCGCTCGGATGACCGTCGCCCGATGAGTGTCTCGCACCACGATCTTCCCGACGATCTGCATCCGCTCGAAACCGCGCTGCTCACCGCGATCACCGATCTCGACCATGCGACGACCGACGTCGCCGACATCGATCCGCTCCTCGTGGCCACCTGGCTCGAGGCGCAGATCACCAGCCGGGTGCTCGACCACACGGCACGGACACTGCGCGCCGGGCGCGGTCTCGGCTACTACACGATCGGCTCGGCGGGTCACGAGAGCAACGCAGTGGTGGCGTCGGCCCTGCGCATCGACGATCCGGCGCTGCTGCACTATCGATCGGGCGGCTTCTTCGTGGCGCGGTCGCTGATGGCGCGCGGTGCCCACGTCGGCGGCGACGCCGTGCGGGACATCCTGCGCGGCATGCTCGCCCGGTCGACCGAACCGATCGCCGGCGGACGACACAAGGTCTTCGGCAGCCGCTCGCTGTCGATCATCCCGCAGACGTCGACGATCGCATCGCACCTTCCCCGAGCCGTCGGACTGGCGCTGAGCGGTGGAGTCGCACCCGATGCCGACACGACCTGGCCCGACGACATGGTCGTCGTGTGCAGCTTCGGCGACGGCTCGCTGAACCACTCGACGACGCAGGGCGCGCTCAACTGGGCGGGTCATTCCCACTATCGCGGCGAGCGCGTTCCGATCCTGTTCCTGTGCGAGGACAACGGGCTCGGGCTCAGCGTGCCGACTCCCACCGACTGGGTCCGAACGTCGCTCGCCGGTCGACACGGACTGCGTGTGGAGCACGCGGACGGAGCGGACCCGATCGCAACCTGGAACGCGACGACGGAGCTCGTCGACGACATCCGGCGGACCGGCCGACCCGGAGTGCTCCATCTCTCGACCGTGCGCTACCTCGGCCACGCGGGAACCGACGTCGAGTCCGCGTATCGGTCACCCGACCAACTGTCCGCCGACCTCGCTCGTGACCCGATCATCGGCGCGGCACGCGCCGCGGCGGCGTGTGGCGTGTCGTCTCCCGAGGACACGATCGCCTGGTACCTCGACACACGCGACGCCGTCGGTGAATGCGTCGAGGTCGTCCTCACCGAACCCGAACTGACGACTGCGGACGAGGTGATGGCGCCGCTCGCCGACGTGCTGAGCGCGAGGACGCAGCCGCTCCCACCACCTCGTCCGGGGCCCGTTGGCGAGGAGGCCGACGATCGGCTCACGATGGCACAGGCGGTCAACGCCGGGCTCGCGGAACTGCTCGACACGACGCACGACGTGGCGTTGTTCGGCGAGGACGTCGGACGAAAGGGAGGCGCGTACGGGGTCACCCGCGGGCTCCAGAAGCGGTTCGGCGATCGGCGGGTGTTCGACATGCTGCTCGACGAACAGTCGATCCTCGGCATGGCGCTCGGATCGGCGTTGAACGGTCGGTTCCCGATCCCCGAGATCCAGTACCTCGCCTACCTCCACAACGCCGAGGACCAGTTGCGCGGCGAGGCGGCGAGTCTCGGCTTCTTCTCGCAGGGCCAGTACCGCAACCCGATGGTCGTGCGGGTCGCCGGGTACGGCTACCAGAAGGGGTTCGGCGGGCACTTCCACAACGACAACTCGATCGCTGTGCTGCGCGACATCCCGGGACTCGCCATCGCGTCACCCGCCCACCCGGCCGACGCCGCGCCGATGCTGCGCGAGTGCGTCGACCACGCCCGCGCGACCGGCGCGGTGTGTGTCTACCTCGAGCCGATCGCGCGCTACCACGATCCCGACCTCCACGAACCGGGCGACGGAGAGTGGACCGCTCCGTCCATCGACGGACTCGCGCCGCTCGGTCGAGCACGCACTCACCGACCGCCGGGCGACGCGCCGTCGGACATCACGATCGTCACGTGGGCGAACGGCACCTACCTGAGTCGACGTGCGCAACGGCGGCTGGAGGCCGACCACGGCGTACGCGCCACGGTCGTCGACCTGCGCTGGATCGCCCCGCTCCCCGTCGCCGACATGGTCGCTGCGGCCACGGAAACCGGGCGCGTGCTGGTCGTCGACGAGACCCGCCGCACCGGCGGTGTCGGCGAGGGCCTCGTCGCGGAACTCGTCGACGGCGGCTTCGACGGTCACATCGACAGGATCGCCGCCCGCGACTCGTTCGTGCCGCTCGGCGCCGCCGCCAACCTCGTCCTCGTCAGCGAAGACGACATCGTCGCCCGCGCATGTCAACTGGCGTCAGCCGGTTGACACCTCGAGTCCGTCCTCCCCGGCGGTCACCGTGATCGTGTCGCCTTCGCCGGCGGAGCCGTCGAGGATCAGCAACGCAGCGGGGTCGCCGATCTCCCGCTGGATGATCCGCTTCAGCGGTCGGGCACCGAACGCCGGGTCGTAGCCATCACGGGCCAGTTGGGCCATCGCCGAATCGTCGATGTCGAGTTCGATGCGACGGTCGGTGAGCCGCTTGCGGAGCCGCTCCAACTGGATCCCCACGATGTGCTCCAGGTCGGCTTCGTCCAGCGACCGGAATCGGATGATGTCGTCGACCCGGTTGATGAACTCCGGCTTGAAGAAGTCCAGTGGGTCACCCGGCAGGTTCGAGGTCATGATGAGCACGACGTTCGTGAAGTCGACCGTGCGCCCCTGACCATCGGTCAGGCGACCGTCGTCGAGCAACTGCAGGAGCGTGTTGAACACGTCCGGATGCGCCTTCTCGATCTCGTCGAGCAGCACCACCGAGTACGGCCGCCGCCGCACGGCCTCGGTGAGCTGGCCACCCTCGTCGTACCCGACGTATCCGGGAGGCGCACCGATCAGGCGGGACACGGAGAACTTCTCCATGTACTCGCCCATGTCGATGCGGACCATGGCCCGCTCGTCGTCGAACATGAACTCGGCGAGCGCCCTGGCGAGCTCGGTCTTGCCGACACCGGTCGGCCCGAGGAACATGAACGACCCGATCGGCCGATCCGGGTCGGCGAGGCCGGCACGGCTGCGACGGATCGCGTTGGCGACCGAGACGACCGCGTCGTCCTGACCGATCACCCGCTGGTGCAACAGCTCTTCGAGGTGCACGAGCTTCGATGTCTCGGACTCCATCAAGCGCGTCAACGGAACACCGGTCGCCTTCGCGACGACCTCGGCGATGTCCTCGGCGTCGACCTCCTCCTTCAGCATCGCGTTCGTCTCCTGGAGCTCGTCGAGGTGCACGGTGGCGTCCTCGATCCGACGCTCCAGTTCCGGGATCCGGCCGTAGCGGATCTCCGCGGCACGCGCCAGGTCGGACTCGCGCTCGACCTGCGTGCGCAGACCCTCCAGCTCCTCCTTGAGCGCGCGGATCGCGTCGATCGCCTGTTTCTCCTGCTCCCAGTGCTCCTTCATCTCACCGACCTGGACGTTGAGCGTCGCCAACTCGTCGTGGAGCGCGTCGAGGCGTTCCTTCGAGATGTCGTCGCTCTCCTTCTCCAGCGCGACCTGTTCGATCTCGAGCTGGAGGATGCGTCGCTGCACGATGTCGATCTCGGTCGGCAGCGAGTCGATCTCGATCCTCAGTCGTGACGCGGCCTCGTCGACGAGGTCGATCGCCTTGTCCGGCAGAAATCGTGACGTGATGTAGCGATCGGACAGCACGGCCGCGCTGACGAGCGCCGAGTCCTGGATCCGGACACCGTGATGCACCTCGTAGCGCTCCTTCAGACCGCGCAGGATCCCGACCGTGTCCTCCACCGACGGCTCGCCGACGTACACCTGCTGGAATCGGCGCTCGAGCGCCGGGTCCTTCTCGACGTGCTTGCGGTACTCGTCGAGG
>NZ_BAOL01000300.1 GCF_000350145.1 Ilumatobacter nonamiensis YM16-303
CGACGGCGATGAGGCCGCCGACGATGTACGCCGACGGCGCGAGCTTGTGGCTCATGCCCCGGCCCGGCGCGGCGCGCTGCTGACCCGCGGACGGGGTGCGCTCGCGCGTCGGCGGAGGTGGCGCGGCGCGTTCCGATGGATGAACCGGTGGCGGCGCATCGGCGCGGGTGACCGCGACGCGGCTCGAAGGCGTCTGTGGCGGCGCGATCGGAACCCGCCCGGTGACGTGAGGCTCGCCGGGGATTCCGACGGGTCCACTGTTCACCGTCCGGTACTCCGCAGCGCGATGTCCCTGGTCAGGCGATGTGGGTCGGCGCTTCTTGTCGGGACCGGCGCGACCGTCGCCGGCCCGTGACTCCTTGCCGCGCGGCGGTGTCGGCTGGCGCATGCCGCGACTGCGGTCCTGAGCCCGACCGCGGGTGTCCGACGGAGCGCGCACGAGCTTGCCGGCCGAGAACGGAGCGACGGGCGACGGTTCGTCGGCGGTCACGTCGAACTGGGGCGGGCCGTCTTCCTGGGCCCCCTTCAACTCGGCGATCAGCGCGGCGCCGTCGACCGGACGGTCCTCGGGGCGGCGCGCGAGGAGGGCGTGGACGACCTTGACGAGGCGCGTCGGCAGCGTGGCCCGGAGCCGGGCGAGGTCGGTGGGGTCCCGCTGGAGCCGTGCCAGTGCGGTGTCGGCGTCGGTCTCTCCGAGGAACGGGACGCGTCCGGCGAGGCACTCGTAGAGCACGAGGCCGAGCGAATAGAAGTCGGCACGGCCGTCGAGTTTCTTGCCGCGCACCTGCTCGGGAGACAGGTACTTCGCGGTGCCCATCATGATGTTGTCGCTCGTGAGGTCGTCGCTGCCGTCGCCCTTGAGGCCCTTGGCGATGCCGAAGTCGGTGAGCAGCACGCGGCCGTCGGGCGTGATCATGATGTTGCCGGGCTTCACGTCGCGGTGGACGAAGCCGGCCTGGTGCGCATTGTCGAGGGCCATCGCCACACCGGTCCCGATGTGGCACGTGAGTTCGGGGCTGAGCCGGTTCTGCGTGTCGAGGAGTTGGCGCAGGCTCTTGCCGTCGACCAACTGCATCACGACGGCTTGGCGACCGTCCTGCTCGAACACGTCGTGCACGGCGACGATGTTCGGATGGTTGAGGCTCGCGGCGGCGATCGCCTCCCGCCGGAATCGCTCGGCGACGACGGGGTCGGTCGCCAGCATCGGCTTCAACCACTTGACGGCAACCTTGCGGTCGAGGGTGAGGTCGATCGCGAGCCAGACCTCGGCCATGCCGCCCTGAGCGAGGCGACGCTGCAGCTCGTAACGGCCAGCGATGATCGTGGGAGTCGCAGATGACATGGTCGTCATCAAACGCTAGTGGGAACGCACCTGCTCACTCCGGCATTCCCCACGGAATCACCACACAACCCGACGTTCTCGTGAACAGTTCGCGCACGGAGCG
>NZ_BAOL01000299.1 GCF_000350145.1 Ilumatobacter nonamiensis YM16-303
CTCCGTGCGCGAACTGTTCACGAGAACGGGAAGGTGACGACGAAGCGCGCGCCACCGAGCAGCGACGGTGCGACCTGCACGGCGCCGCCCGACCGCTCGGCGGTGCTGCGGACGACGGCCAGGCCGAGTCCGGCGCCACCCTGGTCGCGGGTGCGGGCGTCGTCGAGACGCACGAAACGCTCGAAGATCCTGTCCTGGTCGGCGGGCGGGACTCCCGGACCGTCGTCGTCGACGGTCAGCTCGATTCCGTGCTCCGTCGACCGCAGATCGACGGCGACCCGCGACTCGGCGTGGCGCGCAGCGTTGTCGAGCAGGTGTCCGACGAGACGGGTCAACTCATCGGGTCTGCCGTGCACCCGACCCGCTGACACCCGGCTCGCGTCGACCGGGACCCGCCGTGAGCGTGAGGCTTCCGCGAGCACGATGTCGTCGAGGTCGACATCCACGAACGACGCAACCACGCCTTCGTCGTGGCGGGCGAGAGCGAGGAGATCGTCGATGATCGTCGACAATCGCGCCGACTCCCCGGCCATGACCGAGGCCAGCTGTTCGACGTCGGTCGTGTCAGGGTGGCTGAGCGCGACCTCGGCATCGTTGCGCAACACGGCGACCGGGGAGCGGAGTTCATGGGAAGCGTCCGAGATGAATCGGCGGCGCGCCCGGTCGTCGGATTCGAGCCGATCGAGCATCTCGTTGACCGTCGTGGCCAGCGTCGAGATCTCGTCGCCGCTGTTCGGAACCGGAACCCGCGCATCCAACGAACCTCCGCTGATCGTCTCGGCGCGCTCGGTGATCGCGGCGACCGGACGGAGTGCTCGACTGGTGAGCAGCCACGCGACCGCCGCGACCGCGGCCGTCAGGATCGGCACGGCCAACCACAGCCCGAGTTGCACCCGACCCACGCTGCGATCGACCGCGGCGGCGTCGGCAGAGACGAGCAACCGGGTGTCGTCGACCTCGACCACTCCCGCGATCGTGCGGGCATCCGGCTCGGTCTCGATGAACGTCCCGGAACCGACCTCGCGCAGGCCGAGGTCGTCGAACAGCAACTCGTCGAACTCGCTCGCCGACATCACCGGCACGCCGTCGTCGATGGTTCCGGCGAGGTCGTCGACGACGCGGAAGTTGCCGTCGGGTTCCACCTCGGTTCCTGTGGAGGGTCCCGATTCGATCACGAACGGGCCGCCGGCCGCATCGGCGAGCAGGTCGAGGCGATCGACCCGACGCAGCAGCTCGACCTGTTCGGCGGCGATGACGCTCAGCTCCTCGGGATCCGGCGCGGCTTCGCTGAAGAGGTCGTCGAACAACTCGCCGACGTCGCGGAGCAGGTCGGGGTCGAACGGGAAGACGTCGCCGTCCGGAATCTGGATGAGGTCGTCCGGATCGAAGCCCGATGATTCGTCGAGGGTCGACATCAGGCCCGCCGTCTCGGCTTCGGCGTCGAGCAGATCGTCCTCGAGGACCGGCCGCACGGCGCTCGGTGCGGCGAGCGCGACGATCGAGAACGCGATCGCCGCGGTCGCTGCCATCGTCAGCGTGAGGCGGGCTCGAACCGACCATCCCCGGCGTCGGCCACTCACGATGCGTCCACGAACTGGTACCCGGCTCCGCGCACGGTACGGATCGATTCCCGCCCGAGTTTCTTGCGCAGGTAGCCGATGTACACCTCGACGATGTTGGGATCGCCGTCGAAATCGAGTCCCCACACTGCATCGAGCAGACTCGACTTCGAGACGACGTCGGGATGGCGTCGCGCCAGGAAGTCGGCAACGGCGAACTCGCGGCGGGTCAACTCGACCGAACCGGTGCCGAGGCTTGCCTGCAGTCGACCCGGATCGAGCGTGATCGTGCCGACGGTGACGGTGTTGTCGGTCGTCCCGGTGCCGCGTCGGGTGAGCGCGCGCAGCCGCGCGACGAGGACGACGAACGAGAACGGTTTGCGGAGGTAGTCGTCGGCGCCGGTGTCGAGTCCTTCGGCCTCGTCGTACTCGCCGTCCTTCGCGGTGAGCATGAGGATCGGCGTCGTCACGCCGTCCGAGCGCAGTTCTCGACACACCTCGTAGCCGTTCCGACCCGGGAGCATGATGTCGAGCACGATGGCCGCGTACTCGCCTTCCCGGGCGCGCCAGAGTGCGTCCCGACCGTCGTGGACGACGTCGGCGTCGAACCCTTCCGCAACGAGACCGCGGGCGATCGATTCCGCCAAGCGGACCTCGTCGTCGACCACCAGCACGCGCATCGCAGAAGTCTGCCCGAACCGCCTGAGATCGGGCTGAGAGTGTGCCATCCGGTGTCAGACACCGGATGGCAC
>NZ_BAOL01000298.1 GCF_000350145.1 Ilumatobacter nonamiensis YM16-303
AATACGGCGCACCTCGACGAGCGCAACAGTGCCGATCGCGGTCGGTTGGGCGATGACGAGACGTCTGGCGATACTGAGCACGCCACCGAGCGATTGCTGGACGCACCAGGAGGTGACCGAGAGGTACAGTTGGAGCATGTCGGGGAACGTCGTGACTGCTGCTGAACTCGAGAGGATGAGCCCGGCCGAGCAGCAGGCGCTCTTCGACCGGAGCGTGGTCACGGACCTCAGCGAGGTACCCGCTGAGTTTCTTGATCGAGTGCGTCGCCGTCTCGAGCAGCACATCG
>NZ_BAOL01000297.1 GCF_000350145.1 Ilumatobacter nonamiensis YM16-303
GGAGCCGACCAAGCACCAGTACGACTACGACACCGCAACGGTCTACTCGTTCCTGCAGAAGTACGGCCTCGAGGACGAGATCAAGGTCAACATCGAGGTCAACCACGCGACGCTGTCGGGACACGACTTCCAGCACGAGGTCGCGACCGCGGTCAACTCGGGCATCTTCGGATCGATCGATGCGAACTCGGGCGACGACCGGCTCGGCTGGGACCTCGACCGCTTCCCGGTGTCGGTCGAGCAGATGACCCTCGGGATGCTGGAGATCCTGCGAGGTGGTGGCTTCACGACCGGTGGGCTGATGTTCGACACGAAGCTCCGGCGCCAGTCGATCGACCGCAACGATCTCTTCCACGGCCACATCGGTGGTATGGACATCATGGCGAAGTCGCTGCTCGCCGCCGCGCGCATCCTCGAGGTCGACGAACTCGAGCAGTGGCGCCACGCGCGCTACGCCGGATGGACCTCCGAGCTCGGCAACTCGATCATGAACGGCGAGGTGACACTCGCCGATCTCCACGAGCAGCAACTGGCATCGGACGTGGAACCCGCGACCTCGAGCGGCCGCCAGGAAATGCTCGAACGCATCGTCCAGCGCACCATCGAACGTTCCCACTGACGTGACGGCTGGGCTGAGGCACCAGCCGTCACGTCAGATCGGGAGGTCGCCGGTGGCGCGACGGGTGGAGCCGTCGTCGGTGTACGCGTTGATGGTCCGCTGTGCGATCCGCATCTGGTGGACCTCGTCGGCACCGTCGGCGAACCGCGCCCAGCGTGCGTGCTGGTACATGTGCGCCAGCGGGGTGTCGGTCGAGTAGCCGAGTGCGCCGTGCACCTGGATCGCCCGGTCGATCACCCGGTTCAGCATGTTCGCGACGAAGTGCTTCGCCATCGACACCTCGGCCTTGAAGTCGACCGAGTCGTCGGTCGCCGCGGCGTCGATCTTCGACGCGGCGTGGAGCACCATCAGTTTCGACTGGTACAGCTCCATCGTCGAGTCGGCGATCATCCACTGGATGCCCTGCTTCTCGGCGAGCAGCGAGCCGTGCGAGAAGCGGTTCAACGACCGATCGACCATCATGTCGAGCGCCGTCTCGGCCTGCGCGATCCACCGCATGCAGTGCGCCAGCCGCGCCGGTCCCAGCCGGTACTGCCCGAGCAGGTGGCCCTGTCCTCGACCACCGAGCATCTGATCCTTGTGCACCCGCAGGTCGGTGATCACGATCTCGGAGTGACCCGTCCCGCCGTGCATCGTCTCGACCTCGCGCACGTCGTTCCATCCCTCCTGCGGGAGGTCGATGATGAACGCCGAGTTCGCCGCCTGCGGGATGTCCGGGTCGTCCTCGGTCCGGCAGACGAGGATCGCGAAGTCTGCTCGACGGGCGTTCGAGATGAACCACTTGTGCCCGTTGATCACCCACTCGTCGCCGTCCTCGTAGGCGTGGGTCTGGATCAGCGTGGGATCGGAGCCGGCGACCTCGGGCTCGGTCATCGCGAAGCACGACCACGTCCGCCCCTCACACAGCGGCTTGAGGTACTTCTCCTTCTGCTCGTCGGTCGCCCAGTGCAACAGCGTGTGCATGTTGCCCTCGTCGGGCGCCTGACAGTTGAACACCCACGGGCCGTACCGCGACTTGGCGGCCTCGGCCTGGACCATCGCCAGCTCGACGTGACCGAGTCCCATGCCACCCCACTCCTCGGGCATGTGCGGCAACCAGATCCCCGCGGCGTGCGCCTGCTTGCGCAACTCGATCAGCTTGTTGATCCGGTCTCGACCGCCCAGCGGTTCGTGGTCGCCATGGCCCTCGATCTCGGCCTCGACGGGAGCGATCACGTCGCTCACGAACGCCCGGATCCGGATCCGCAGTTCCTCGAGTTCGGGGGAGAGGGTGAAGTCGATGGCCATGACCACACTTTCGCGGATGCACCGGCCCCGGCACGATTCTGTCCCGGCGGCGGGAGTCCTCCAGGCTCACGATTCGACGAAACGCAACCTCGGTTGCGCGTTGTGCCCGCGACCGCAACCCAGGTTGCGCTTTCTGCCGAACCTTCGTCGGAACTCCCGCCCATCGGCGAGACTGCGTCCATGGGGACGGCTGACCTGGTGAGGCCATTGAGCGGGATCCTGTTGAGCTGCGTCGCGCTCATCGCGTGTCGCTCCGACACGACGACCTCGAGCACGCCGACCGCGCCACGTGGGCGCGCAATGAACTCGCGGACCAGGACGCGGCGGCGTTCATCGTCGAACTCCCCGGCGGAGACCTCCCAGCCGACCAGGTCATCCGCCATGCCGACACCGTCGCGACGATCGCCGTCGAGTTGCCGATGCTCTGATCAGCACCGACACGGATTCAGTCGGCGTCGGGGTCCTGGTCTTCGGCGTTGGTGACCTCGCGCCAGGTCTCGGCGACGTTGCCCCCGACGGGGAAGCCGCCCCGGTCCTTCAGCATCTGGGCGGTGTGCATCAGGTTCCAGGTCATGATCGTGGCGTTCTTGTTGGTGAACTCACTGTCGTAGCCCGCCCGCGTGTTCGATCCCTCGACCTCGTCGCCGTAGCTCGGGCCCGGGCCGATCTCGCCCAGCCACCCACAGTCGGCCTGGGGAGGGATCGTGTAGCCGATGTGGCTGAGCGCGTACAGCGTCTCCATCGAGCACGCCTTGACCCCGTCCTCGTTGCCCGTGACCACGCAGCCGCCGGTCTTGCCGTAGTAGAGGTACTGACCGTGCTCGTTCGTCTCGCCGCTGTACGCGTACAGCCGCTCGATCGCCAGTGAGGCCACGCTCGACTTCACACCGAGCCAGATCGGTGTCCCGATCACGAGGATGTCGGCGTCCATGATCTTGGCGTGGATGTCCGGCCAGTCGTCCCGGTCGTCGCCGATCTCGGTCGTGTCCGGCACCATCCCGAAACCCACCTGGTGCTCGAGCATGTGGATCAACTCCACGTCCACGCCCTCGGTGGCCATGATCCCGCGCACCCGGTTGAGCAATCGTCGGGTGTGCGACTTCGATGCATCGTGCACCAGCGAACAATTGAGCAACACCGCGGAGAGTCCGTCGAATCGAGCCATACCGACCAACGTAGGTGAGGCTCTGTACCTCCGCAGACCGGGGGCATAGCCTCGACGGGGTGACCACGACCTTCTTCCCCTACCAGCGGGACAACCGGTGGCGGTTCGTGCTCCTGCCGTTGGGTGTCGGTGCCGACGACGGCGTCACGATCACCGACGAGTCGTTCCAGGCCACCTTCGGCCACTGGTCGATCGAGACCCCGCTCGACAACATCGCGGGAGCACGGGTGTCGGGTCCACACCCGTGGTACACCGCGGTCGGACTCCGACTGAGCTTCAGCGACGACGGTCTCACGTTCGGAACCGATCCGCAACGAGGGCTGTGCATCGACTTCGTCGAGAAGATCGATCGGGTGATCGGCTTCCACGACCATTCGGCGCTCTGGGTCAGCGTGGCCGACCCCGAAGGTCTGGCCGAGGCGCTCGAACGCCACTGACGTAGGTCGTTCATCGCGGCGAAACACTGCCAACACATCCGTTCCGTACCTTCGGGACATGTTCGACGCGGTCGACCCGTTCATCGGGACCGAGATCGCGGACCTTGCTGCCCCGTCCGGCCTCGCCGCGAGCTGGTGGTGGCCGAAACCACCGGTCGGGAACACCCACCCCGGCGCCGCCCATCCCTTCGGCATGATCTCCGCGTGCGCGTACTCCGGCGGGTATCCGACCGGTTACGGATCGTACGAACGGTCGACCGAGGGCGAACCACGTCACCTCCACGACGGCCACGGTGCCTCCGGCTTCACCCACTTCCAGCAGTCGGGCACGGGAGCGATCCGCAAGTACTACAACTACCTCCGGGTCACGCCGACGATGTCGCCGCTCGACGATCTCGGCCAGTTCCAGCCGATCACCTCGGAGGCCGCGGAACCCGGGTGGTACTCGGCAACGCTGGCGAACGGAATTCGCGCCGAACTGACCGTGGGACCGAAGTCCGCGATCCACCGCTACACCTTCCCCGCCCACGACAACGCCCGACTGGTGGTCGACTGCTCGCACGGCGGCCTCACGATCGAGCACGGCGAAACCGTGCCGCTGCGGGCGTCGCTCGACAGCCTGACGCCCGGATCCGCCAACGGCGAGGTGGTGATGGAAGGCGTGCCGATCGCCTTCCACGTCGACTGCGTCACGCCGGGCTGGCGCCAGATGCTGTGGTACGACCGCCGACTCATGCAGGGCGGGACCCGGCTGGAGTTCGACTCGATCCGCCCGACGACGCTCCGTCCGTTCGGGTTGTTGTGGATGGGTCCGGTCGAAGCCGGCGAGACGGTCGAACTGCGATTCGGCTTCTCGCTGCGCGGCGTCGAGCAGGCGAAGGAGAACCTCGACCGGGATCTCGGCGACGGGGACTTCACCCGACGGAGGTCGGTGACGGCCACGGCCTGGTCCGAACATCTCGACGCGATCCGGATCGAGACCCCGTCGCCCGAACGCCGCACGGTCTTCGCAACCGCGCTGTACCACTCGCTCATCAAGCCGTGCTTCGCTCCCGACGAGAGTCCGTTCTGGCCGTCGCCGGGACCGTTTGCATTCGACATCTGCACCATGTGGGACATCTATCGCACTCAGCTTCCGCTGATGACGGCACTGTTTCCGGACCGAGCGGTCGAGCTCGCGAAAGCGCTCGTCCACGTCGCGGAAGAGGAGGGGAATCTCCCGATCGGCTACCGGATGGCGAAGGGGACGGACCGCTTCTTCCGTCAAGGCAGCGCCCTCGCGCACACGTTCCTCGCCGATCTCTGTGCGCTCGGAGTGGCGGGCATCGACTGGGACTGGGCCCTGTCGCACATGGCCGCCGACCTGCGCCGACAGTTCGGCGAGGAATACCTCGAACACGGTGTCGCACATCCGATCGCGCACACCCTCGACCTCTCCACGGGCCACGAGTGCACGGCGATCGTCGCCCGTCGAGTCGGTGATGACGAACTCGCGGGCCGTCTCGCTGCGCTCGCGACGCAGTGGGTCAACGCGTTCGATCCCGAGACCGGACTCGTTCTCGACTCGACGTTCTACGAGGGTGGAAAGTGGAACTACTCGTTCCGACTGATGCACGACATGGCCGGTCGGATCGATCTCGCAGGCGGCGAGGACGCGTTCGGTGCACTGCTGGACCGGTTCTTCGGATTCGGTGAGCCACCCGTGAAACAGATGGGCGTCGATCCGACGCTCGACGAGGTCGCCGCCGGGTACGCGCTCGACCGTTTCGAGGGTCTGAACAACGAGCCCGACATGGAGGCGCCCTGGGCCTACCACTGGATCGGTCGGCCCGACCGGACGGCCGACATCGTGCATGCCGCCGTGATGAACCAGTTCTCCACCAGCCGAGGTGGCCTCCCCGGGAACGACGATTCGGGAGCGCTGAGCTCGTGGTACGTCTGGGCGTCGCTCGGCCTCTTCCCGGTGGCCGGCCAACAACTCGTGCTGGTCAACGCACCGTCGTTCGCGCACACCCGGATCCGGCTCGGCGCCGGCGCGACGTTGTCGATCGAGACCGACGGCTTCGTCGAACCCGACCCCGCCGGTCCCGCCCAGTACGTCCAGCACGTGACCTGGAACGACACGGTGCTCGACCGGTCCTGGTTGACCGCGGCCGAATTCCACTCCGGTGGTCGACTGAGCGTGCACCTCGGCCCCGAGCCGTCGGACTGGGCCACCGACACCCGCCCGCCGTCACTCTCCACGTCGTCGTCCCGCCACCTCTCCTCGAAGGAGCCCGCTTCATGACCATGCTGTCCGACCACCTCGACGCCAGCCGGCCCGGCCTCCCCCGCGCCGAGTCCGAAGGGCCACCGAGCAACCCGACTCGTCGATTGGTGATCGTGGTGCGCGCCGACCCGGTGATCTGTGGACACTCGGGCGAAGCCCGGAACCTCGCCGAGGCGGCGCTGACCCGCGGTTTCGACGACGTGCGCATCGTGACCTGGCCGATCACCGCGTTGCTCGCCGCGGGCCTGCCGCTGAAGCCACTCGAGTCGGTCCTGCCGTACTCCGCCGGCATCACCGTCGAGCGTCCCGAGCCGGTCGGCGACTACAAGGTGCCCGACGGCCGCCATCTCGGGGGCATCGTCGGACGGCTGGTCGAACTGTTCACCGAGGGCGTGCCGACCACGGCGATGTCGTTGTACCTCACGCCGCACGACACCGCGGTGTCGCACGCCGCCCACATCGCCCGATCGACCGGAATGTGCGCTCCGCTCACGACCATCGCAGAAGCCGTCGGGTCGGACATCACGAACGTCGTCCGGACGGCGCTCGACCAGGGCCGGTTCGGCGCGGCGGCCCAGGTCTTGAGCACGTACCTGTCGAACGACGTGTGTGTCGCGGTGTCGGAGTTCACGAAGGAGCTGATCGTGTCGGCTGCGAACGAGGTCGACGAGCGGTGGGGAACCGCGTTCGGTCCCGCCTGCTCGGAGCGGGTCCAGATCTCGTATCCAGCGGTGGATTCGTCGTCCTACACCAGCCTCGACGCGGCGGAGACCGCGGCGCGACTCGCCGCACGGGGGCTCGAGCGTGACCGCTACGTCATGTTCCTCTCACGCGTGACGAAGGCGAAGGGCGTCGACGACCTGATCAACGGCTTCGCGATCAGCGCCGCGTCCCACCGAACGAAGCTCGCGATCTGCGGGACCGGCCCGGAGGCGTCCGCGATGCGTGCGCTCGCCGCGTCCACGCCCGTCGCCGACCGCATCCTGTTCTTCGACGACGTCGACGACGCCGAGAAGCCGCACCTCATGGCGGGCTCGGCGGCGTACGTCCTGCCGAGCAAGCCGCGACCGGAGTTCGTCGAAACCTTCGGCATCGCGCTCGTCGAGAAGATGCTGGCGGGTGGGGGCCCGATCGTCACGTGCGACACGGGCGGCATCGGTGAGGCGGTCGGATCGCACGCCACGTTCGTTCCGCCGTCGTATCCGTCGGGGATCGCGAACGCGCTCAACGAGATCGTGCTCGGTCTGTCTCCCGGCGAGCGGATCCGCTGGGGAGGTCACGCCCGCTCGTACGCGATGCAGTTCGACCGCCAATCGGTGTTCGACCGTCTGTTCTCGCGCGTCGCCGAGACCGAGGCGGCCGCAACGGCCGCCTGATCAGCTCGCGTTCGACGCGGACGCCTCACCGACGGACTCGAAGTCGTCCGGTTCGGGCGGGCGCAGCAGGATGTCGACCGCCTGCCACGTGGTGTAGGACGACGGGTACAGCAGGATCGGCATGACGACCGCGCCGACTCCGAGCACGATCAGCATCGGCACGACATGGACATCGGGCCAGGTCACCGCCAGAACGGCACCGAGCAGCAGGACGAGCGGGCCGACGCTGATGATGGCCGCCGTCGCCGCAGCTCCGAGTTCGTAGCCGACGTCCCCCCGACGCCAGTTCAGGCCGCAGGTCCGACACGTCGACTGCTTGCTCGTCCACCCCGTGAAGAATGCGCCACGGCCGCCGCACCACGCGCAACGACGGAACAGTCCACGCAACAACATCCTCGGCAGCGACGGTCGCTTCACGAGACCAGGCTACGGACGCGAAAATGTTCGTCGGCGACGGACGACGATGAACATCTCCTCAGAGGAATGTTGCGAAGACGTCGAGGGGTTCACGTTCCGATTCGACGCTGTTGATGGGGTGCTCCTCGTCGGCCTTGCCGATCGCCACCCCGCAGAACAGGCGGAGCTCCTCGGGCACGTCGCCGAACTCCATCACGGCGGGCTCGTGGACCGCCCACGCTTCCTGCGGGCACGTGTCGAGGCCGGCTTCCTGCGCGAGCAGCATGAACGTCTGGAGGAACATTCCGAGGTCGGACCACTGGGGCGGACCCATCACACGGTCGATGAAACAGAAGATCGCCGCCGGCGCCCCGAAGAAGTCGAGGTTCTTCGCGAACTGGGCGAAGCGTCCCGCCTTGTCCTCGCGTTCGATCCCGATCGACGCGTACATCTGCTCGCCGATCTTGTAGCGCGAGCTGCGATACGGCTCGTGCAGCTTCGGTGGATAGATGTCGTACGCCGAAGGACCGGGCTCGCGATCCGACAGGAACTCGCGGAACCGCGCCATCGAGTCGCCGTTGAGGACGTAGATCCGCCACGGCTGCACGTTGCCGCCCGACGGCGACCGTGACGCCTTCGTCAACAGCTCGGCGAGCAGATCGTCGTCGACCGGGTCCGGCAGGAACGCGCGGACCGACTTGCGGCGGTTGACGGCTTCGGTGACATCCATCGGCGCAGCTTCGCGGACCACGTCGGCGCGCGCGCAATCAACGCCGCCGATCGATCATCTCGACACGTGGGTCAGGCGTGCGGAGTGACGAGCGCCTTGTCGCCGGTCGCCATGCGTGCGTAGCGCCGCACGTGCTCCGGAGCGACCGCGTCCGACAGGGAGAGACGCATTCCGTAGCGACTCGCGAAGGTGGTGGTGATCTCGTCGGCCACCCGAGCCCGGAGCCGCGCCGCACCCTCGGCACCGAGGCGACCGAGGAACGGCATGAGCAACCAGCCGCCGATCGACCACGACATCCCGAAGTTGCGCTTCAACGTCGTCGGACCGCGATCGAGTCCGCCGTAGATGTACACCTGCTTGTGCGTGTCGGACCCGTAGCGGTTGTACTCCTCGCCCTCGCTCGCGACCTTCTCCATCCCGGCAAGGAGCGTCGACGCCAGTTCCCCGCCGCCGATCGCGTCGAACGCGATCGTCGCTCCGGTCGCGCGCAGCGCGTCGGCGAGGTCGTCCTGGAACGAGTCCGCGCTCGAATCGACGACATGCTCGGCGCCTTCGCCGGCGAGCATCTCCACGTGCTCGGGGCGCCGCACGATGTTCACGAGCGGTACTTCGTCGGCGAGGCAGATCCGGTTCAACATCAGTCCGAGGTTCGAGGCGCCGACGGTGTGGACGAGCCCGGTGTGACCCTCCAGGCGCATCGTCTCGACCATGCTCAGCGCGGTGAGCGGGTTCACGAAGCACGCGGCCGCGTCATCGGCGCTCGTACCGTCGTGCATCTCGAGACAGCTTGCGACGTTGAGGGTTCGATACTCCGCGTACGCCGTTCCCGACATGAAGCCGACGACCTTGCCCTCGAGCGCACGCGCCGCGTCAGAGTCACCGGTGGCGACGACCGTGCCGCCGCCCTCGTTGCCCGTCGCCATCGGTCGGCCCAGTCGAGCCTCGAGGCCGACCGTTCCGGTGGGGATCGTCGCTCGCACGGCCGGGAGGTCGTCGCCGGCCGCGACCGCGGTATCGGGGTCCGCTCCGGCGAACAGCATCCCGAGGTCGGACGGGTTGATGGGTGCCGCGTCGACCCGGACCACCACCTCGTCGGGCCCGGGCGCAGGCACCTCGGTCTCGCGCATTCCGAGCGTGACCGTGCCGTCGTCGGCGACGGTCGAGCGGAGTTCGAGCGTGGTGGTCGGTACGGAAGCGGGGTCGGTCATGTTCCCATCTTTGCCGATCGACCCGGAGCGGCCATCATGAGGGAGTGGCATCCGATGACGACCTGATGCAGCAGGCGATGACAGCGGCGGACACGGTCCGGTCGACGACTGCGCCCAATCCGTGGGTGGGCGCGGCCATCGAAACGACCGACGGCACGATCGTGACCGGAGCGACCGAACCTCCCGGTGGCGCGCACGCCGAGATCGTTGCGTTGAGGGCCGCCGGCGCCGACGCTCGTGGCTCCACGCTCGCAACGACACTCGAACCCTGCAACCACGTCGGCCGCACCGGACCGTGCGTCGAGTCGATCGTCGACGCGAGAGTCGCCCGCGTGATCATCGGCGTCGCCGATCCGGACGAACAGGTGAACGGAGCGGGGATCCGCCTCCTGCGCGAAGCCGGCATCGATGTCACGGTCGGCGTCCGTGCCGACGACGTCGCCGATCAACTCGCGCCGTACCTGCACCACCGAACGACCGGTCGGCCCTATGTCCTCGTCAAGCTCGCCACGACGGTCGACGGTCGCACGGCCGCACCGGATGCGGACAGCAAATGGATCACCGGGGTCGAGGCGCGCACCGACAGTCACCGGCTCCGAGCCGAGAGCCAGGCGATCCTCGTCGGTGCGGGAACGGTCCGGACCGACGATCCGTGGCTGACGACGCGTCTGGTCGAGGGGCCGAGCCCGCGCCGTGTCGTCCTCGGATCCGCACCGGCGGATGCGAAGATCCAGCCGTGCCTCGAGTGGCGGGGTGAACTCGACGGGCTGCTCGACGAACTCGGTTCGGACGGCGTTCTGCAACTGATGATCGAGGGCGGGCCGAGCACCGTCGCCCAGTTCTACGACGCGGGTCTCGTCGACCGGTTCGTGATCTACATGGCGCCGGCGATCTTCGGTGGCGACGATGCCAAGCCGATGTTCCGGGGCACCGGTGCCCCCACGATGGACGCACTCGCCCGCGGCCGTTTCGTCGGCGTCCGTCTGCTCGGACCCGACCTCCGCCTCGACGTCGTCCTCGACTGAGCGCCTCGTCAGGTCGCGGCGACGTGGCCGAGGCGATCGATCTTCGTCCGCAGGTAGTGCTCGCTCTCGGGTCGGCTCGGGACGACCAGCGGGACCAACGCATCCACGACGATCCCGTGCTCGACGAGACCGGTCGCTTTCACCGGATTGTTCGACATCAGTCGGACCGACTCGACACCGAGATCGCCCAGGATGGCCGCAGCCACGTCGTACTGCCGGGCATCGACCGGGAGGCCCTGCACGGTGTTCGCATCGACGGTGTCCAGCCCACCGTCTTGGAGTTCGTACGCCTTGATCTTGTTCGCGAGACCGATCCCTCGCCCCTCGTGACCGCGCATGTAGACGACCACGCCCCGGCCCTCGACGGCGATCGCCCGCAGCGCGTGCGCGAGTTGGTCACCGCAGTCGCACTTCAGTGACCCGAGCGCGTCGCCGGTCATGCACTCGCTGTGGACGCGTGCGAGCACCGATGTTCCCGTCGGATCGCCCTCGACGATCGCGAGGTGCTCGTGGCCGTCGTGAGCCCGGTAGGACACCACACGGAACTCGCCGTGCACGGTCGGCAAGCGCGCATCGCCGACCCGCTCCACCAGCATCATGCGACCCCGACCCGGCCGTAGTTGGTCGTGCGCTGTTCCAACGGCCGACCGAGTGACTCGGCGAAGTCGGCGAAACGGTCGCCGGTCATCGCTTGTCCGTGGCTGGCGCCGGCAGCACGCGAGATGTTCTCGTCCATCAGCGTTCCGCCGAGGTCGTTGCACCCGGCGTTCATCATCTGGGCCGTCCCGGCGAGTCCGATCTTCACCCAGCTGGCCTGCACGTTCGGGATCAGCTCGCCGTACGCGAGTCGGGCGACCGCGTGGATCAACAGGTTCTCGCGGAACGTCGGCCCGCGACGCGCCTTGCGCTGGAGGTAGATCGGAGACGCCATGTGGACGAACGGCAGACCGACGAACTCGGTGAACCCGACCCGTCCGGCGGCGACATTCTCCTTCTGGAGGTCGCGTGTCCGAACGAAGTGACGGGCCTGGTGGATCGGTTCCTCGACCGCTCCGAACATCATCGTCACGTTGGAGTGCAGGCCGATGGAGTGCGCCGCCCGGTGCGCTTCGAGCCACTCCTCGGTGTCGACCTTGTCCGGACACAGGATCGCCCGGATCTCGTCGTCGAGGATCTCCGCGGCCGTGCCGGGGAGCGACGCGAGGCCGACGTCCATCAGCCGTTGGAGATACGTCGGGAGGTCCTCGCCGAGTCGCTTCGCCCCCTCGGTCACCTCGAGCGCGGTGAAGCCGTGTACATGCATGTCGGGTACCGCGTCCTTCACCGCCTTGGTGACGTCGATGTAGTAGTCGCCGTCGAAGTCGGGATGGATCCCGCCCTGAAGCGTCACCTCCGTCGCACCGAGGTCCCAACCCTCCTTCGCACGCTCGGCGATGTCGTCGAGCGTCAGCAGGTACGGCGTACCACGCAGGTTCAGCGACAACGGACCCTTCGAGAACCCGCAGAACCTGCACTTGAAGGTGCACACGTTCGTGTAGTTGATGTTGCGGTTGGCAACCCAGGTGAGCGTGTCGCCGACGAGTTCCTGCCGCCGGCGGTCGGCCAGTTCGGCGACCGCCGCGACTTCGGGACCCCGTGCGCCCAACAGCGTCACGAGCTCGTCGGTGCCGGGCTCCCCGCCGGACTCGATCCCGGCGAGCACGTCGGCGACCGGGCCGTTCAGCTGCGGCGTCGGCGCGGGGACGAGCGTCGGCGGCGCACTGTCGGCGCCCGAGTACCACGTCGTCGAACGGTGACCGACCAGCACGAACTCGGCGCCGTCGGCGACCGTGTCGGCAGCGGTGGTCTTCTCCGGCCAGATCTGGCCGGGATCGTCGCGACCGAGCCATTCCGCATCGGCGCGATCCATCACCGGGAAGTGCAGCTCCGGGTCGAGCCAACGTTCCCGGTCGCGCACGAACTCCGGGTAGATCGTCAGTCTCGGCGCGAGCACATGGCCCTTCGACTCGGTCACCTCGCGGAGCCGGTCGAGATCGGGCCACGGACGCTCCGGGTTCACGTGGTCGGCCGTCACGGGCGAAACGCCGCCCCAGTCGTCGATCCCGGCGTCGAGCAACATTCCGAAGTCGTCCGACAGGTTGGGCGGGGCCTGCAGGTGGATGTCGGTCGGCAGGATCAGGCGGGCTGCGGCAACGGTCCACAGGTAGTCGTCGCTCGGACAGGCGCGCACGCCCTTCATCGCGGTGCGCAGCTTGGGCAGGAAGTTCTGGACGATGACCTCCTGCACGTGACCGTGCCGTGCATGCGCGGCCGCGATCGCCTCCAGTCCCGCCAGCTGATCCGCACGGGTGTCACCGATTCCGACCAGGATCCCCGTCGTGAACGGAATGTCCAGTTCACCCGCGGCCTCCAACGTGGCGAGGCGCCGCTCCGGCGTCTTGTCCGGCGCATTGCGGTGCGCGTCGAGGCCGGGTGCGACCGATTCGATCATCATCCCCTGACTCGGGCTGAACGGCCGGATCCGGGCGAGTTCGTCGCGTGTCAACGCGCCCGCGTTCGCATGCGGGAGCAGACCCGTTTCGCGCAGCACGAGGTCCGCCATCTCGGCGACGTAGTGGACGGTCGAGTCGTAGCCGCGCTCGGTCAGCCATTCCCGGGCGACGTCATAGCGGTCCTCCGGCCGTTCGCCCAGCGTGAACAGCGCTTCATGACATCCCCGACGGGCGCCCTCACGGGCGATCTTGAGCACATCTTCGGGTTCGAGGAACAGCTTCTCGACTCGGGCCGGGGGTTGCGCGAACGTGCAATAGCCGCAGGTGTCGTTGCAGAGGAACGTGAGCGGGATGAACACCTTCGGGCTGTAGGTGACCCGCGTCCCGTAGTTCTCGTCGCGACGGGCCGCAGCGAGCGCCATCAGGTCGTCGAGTGACTCCTCGAGCAGTGGATGGTCGGTGGGGTGGGTCATACGAGTCGTGCTCCTCGAGAGGGGTTCGGGGTGTGGTCGGCGCTGCGGTCAGGGTGTCAGTGGGCGGCCGCAGAGCCCGGTCCGGGACGGCTGGCGATGTCGTACGGGGTGAACGTTTCATCGCACTCCCAGCACACGAACTGCTGGTCGAGCGGATGCCCGCAGGCCTCGTGCACCAGCACCGTCGGCGCGGCTCCCTCCGACAGCCAGTCATCGCCCCAGCGCATCAGCGCGACGAGCGTCGGCGAGAGTGCCATTCCCCGAGTGGTGAGTCGGTACTCGTAGCGCGGTGGTCGCTCGCAGTACAGGTGGCGGGCGAGGACGCCGTTGTCGACGAGTCGCTTGAGACGTTCGGTCAGCACGGGACGAGCGATGTCGAGGTCGCGGCGGAAGTCGTCGAAGCGGCGGACGCCACGAAACGAGTCGCGCAGGATCAGGATCGTCCAGCGGTCACCGAGCACGTCGAGACTGGCCTGGATCGAACATCCGGCGGGGGTGTCGGTCGACGTGGGCTCCTCCATCGACACCACCCTAGGTCAGTTCGGATTCTGAACCAAGTCGGTACGAAATCCGAACCAACCTCGATTCGGTCCGACCATGGTTCGTGGCGAGTACGCGACGTGCTGAGTACGGTGACGCCATGCCGGATGGAGTGCTGGAGCACGCCCACGATCACGACGGGGATCACTCCCATCGCTACATGGTGCACCGCCACCGTGACGTCACCGGCGGAACCGCCCGGGCGACGGTGTTCGGAGTCAGCGACGGCCTGGTCTCGAACGTCGCCCTGATCCTCGGCGTCGCGGCCGCCGAACCCGACCAGTCGAGCGTGATCATCGCCGGCGTCGCCGGGTTGCTCGCCGGTGCCACCTCGATGGCGGCGGGCGAATACGTGTCGATGAAGGCCCAGAGCGAACTCGTCGAACGCGAGCTGGCGATCGAACGGCGTTCACTGCGCAGACAACCGGACGCGGAGATCGAAGAACTCGCGGCGGTCTATCGAGAACGCGGTCTCGATGACGAGCAGGCGCACGAGATGGCCACCGCGGTCATGGACGATCCCGAGGTCGCGCTCGAGGTCCACGCACGCGAGGAACTCGGTGTCGACCCGTCGGACACCGGCCATCCGGTCGCCGCGGCCGCGAGTTCGTTCGTCGCCTTCGCCCTCGGCGCGCTGATTCCCCTCCTCCCCTGGTTCTTCGGGTCGGGCACGGCCGCGATCGTCGCTTCGTCCGTGTTGGGACTGATCGCAACGGCCACCGTCGGGATCGTGTTGGCCCGTTTCACCGAGCGCTCGATCGTGCGGACCGCGCTCCGTCAGGTCACCTGGGCCGTCGTCGCCTGCAGCGCGACGTTCGCCATCGGCACCTGGCTCGGCACCCTCACCTGACGAGCCTCGCGCCATCCCGTGCCATCCGGTGTCTGACACCCGATGGCAC
>NZ_BAOL01000296.1 GCF_000350145.1 Ilumatobacter nonamiensis YM16-303
ACGGGATTCGAACCCGTGCCGCCACCTTGAGAGGGTGGTGTCCTAGGCCTCTAGACGAACGGGCCAAGCTGCACATCGACATGCGCCGATGCGGACATTGACGATAGCGGCACGGCAGACCGTTTCGCACGTCCCGTTTCGGCGGACCCGAACTGCCCTCGACGAAATCGTCGGAGTCGATACCGACTGCGGCCGATAACCTCGTGCCCGCACCGGTTCCGGTCGCTTCGGCGAACGGGTCCACCGCACTTTGGGGTGTGGTGTAATTGGCAACACGACAGTTTCTGGTTCTGTTATTAGGGGTTCGATTCCCTTCACCCCAGCCACCGACAGCCGACCCGAACGGGTCGGCTGTCGTCGTTTTCGGACGACGTCCGGGTCCGACCGGCGGATCAGTCGGAGATGTTGGACAGGCGATCGAAGCCGATGATCCGACCGACCGCCACTCCCCCGGCTTCCTCCAGATGACGGAGAGCCGAGTCGCCGCCGGTCACGACGGAGGTGTCGGTCGATGACACCGACGCGTCGAGTCCGACCTCCTCGGCGATCAACTCACTTCGGAGTGAGTGGTACGGGTCGGTCACGATCACCACGCTCTCCAACCCGCGCTCACCCAGCATCGAGGCCACACCGTCCAGCGACTCGTACGAGTTCGACCCCTCGTTCTCCAGCAACAGCGCCGACTCGGGAATCCCTCGTTCGGTCAGGTATGCCGCCGACGCTTCGGCCTCGGTGAAGCGGTCCCCAGGAATGTTTCCGCCGGTCACGACGACCAAGGGCGCCACGTCGTCCGCCCAGATCTCCACGACGTGGTCGAGGCGAGCCGCCAACTGCGGCGACGGCCGCCCGTCGTACTGTGCCGCACCCATCACCACGATCGCATCGACCGGGTCGCGGTCGTCGGACCGACCGGTCGTCCACACCTGCGCCAGCGTGACCAAGTAGTACGCGAGCAGCGCGGCAACCACGAGTGCGACACCGGTCAGCACGCGTCGACCGAACCGCGACCGCTTTCGTGGAGCAGGATGCGTCCGACCGTCGTCGTACACCGGTCTTTCCGGAGCGACGGGCGTCGTGTCACCGGCTGGAACCACGATGTTCGGCTGCGTGTCACCGGAGCGAACGCGCTCGAACTCCGGCTGACCGGTACTCGACATCGGTTCAGTCTGGCGCGAGATCGGCCTGCAGTCGCGTCGCGGCGAGTTCGAGACGGCGAACCGTCTCATCCTGACCGAGCACCTCCAGCGCCTCGAACAACGGCGGCCCGACTGCACGACCCGTGACTGCCACACGCGGCAGCGCCTGCGCCTTACCGAGCTTGATCTCGTAGCGCTCCATGACGTCCTCGATCGTCGCCTTGAGCACGTCGGTCTGCCACTGTTCGGCGTCGAGCCCTCGGTACTCGGCAATGAGATCCGACAGCAGCCCGGCCGACCACTCGGGCTTCGTGGCCTTGTCCCACGACACCTCGTCCATCTCGGGATCGGTGCCGTCAGGCAAGAACAGGAAATCGACCAGACCCGGCGCATCGCCGAGGCGCTCCAACCGCTCCATGATGTGCGGCGCGATCGCGGCAAATCGCTCACGGTCCCAGTCGCTCGGCAACTCGGCGTCGACCTCCGCCAGGAACTCGTCGACCGGCATGTTCTTGATGTACTGCTTGTTGAACGCGACAAGCTTCTTCACGTCGAAGAACGCCGGTGACAACGTGACGTCCTCGAGCCTGAACTCAGCCTCCAGCTCGCTCCACGGGAAGATCTCGCTGCCGAGTTCTTCAGATCGGGGCGGCGTCCACCCGAGCGTCATCAGATAGTTGACCATCGCGTCGGCAAGGATCCCGTCGTCCCGATACGACTCGAGGGCCACCTTGTCACGGCGCTTCGACAGCTTCTTGCGCTGCTCGTTCACGAGCACGGGAACGTGCGCCCATCGCGGCGGTTCCTGGCCGAGCGCCTCCCACAGCATCTGCTGCTTCGGCGTGTTCGGCAGGTGTTCTTCGGCGCGCACGACGTCGGTGATCGCCATCTCGATGTCGTCGACCACGTTGGCGAGCAGGAACATCGGGGTGCCGTTGCCGCGCAGCAGGACGAAGTCCTCGATCGTCGAGTTGTCGAAGTCGACGTCGCCGCGCACGGCGTCACGCACGATGGTGTGTCCGTCGGGGACACGAAATCTCAGGACTCGTCCGGGCCCGGGCTCCAGTCCGCGATCACGGGAGTAGCCGTCGTAACCGGTGATGTCGAGTTCCTTCGCCCGGTCCTGGACCTCCTGGCCGGTGAGGTCGCAGTAGTAGGCCGCACCGGACTCGTACAGACGCTGTGCAGCTTCGACGTGTGCCTGCGCGTGCTCGCTCTGGAAGTGCGGTCCTTCGAAGTGCTCGTCGTGGGTCGAGATCCCGATCCATGCGAGTGCGTCGATGATGCCCTGCGTCCACTCGGGGCGGTTCCGCGCCTCGTCGGTGTCCTCGATCCGCAACACGAAAGTCCCGCCGAGCCGCCGCGCGAGCGCCCAGTTGTGGAGCGCCGTGCGCGCCCCACCGACGTGGAAAGAACCCGTGGGTGACGGAGCGAATCGGAAGCGGGGTGCGGTGCTCATGACGACGAGCACGCTACCGAGCGAGTCGATCCCGCGAGTGATCTCGGTTCTGGTCGCGTTCCCGCCCGCCTTGCAGGCCGAAGCGCGACGAGAACCCAGGCGGACGTCGCGATCGGCGCGGCCGCCGGCGTTGCCAAGCCGTGCTCGCTGGACGACACTGAGCCGATGAGCCAGCTGAACGTTCTCGGCGGCGAGTTGATGCCGTGCTCCACTGACCCGATCACCGGGTTCTATCGCAACGGCTGCTGTGAGAATCGCGGCGACGATCCGGGAATGCACACCGTGTGCGGGCGCGTCACCGAAGAGTTCCTCGAATTCTCCAAGGAGCAGGGAAACGACCTCTCGACACCGATGCCGCAGTACGGCTTCGACGGACTGAAGCCCGGCGATCAGTGGTGCGTCTGTGCCGATCGTTGGCGCGAGGCCTTCGAGGCCGGGCAAGCGTGCGACGTCGTGCTCGAATCGACCCACCTGTCGACCCTCGAATACGTGAACCTCGCCGACCTCCAGGCCCACGCCGTCTGATCGAGCCCGTGCCATCCGGTGTCTGACACCGGATGG
>NZ_BAOL01000295.1 GCF_000350145.1 Ilumatobacter nonamiensis YM16-303
GCTCCGTGCGCGAACTGTTCACGAGAACGGTGGGTCGGAGCGTGGCTAGATTTGACCCGATGGGGACGCGCGATGGAAACCGCTATGTGGTGACGGATGCGGAGAAGGAACGCTTCGAACGTGACGGGTACGTCCACCTCGCCGGGGTGCTGACGGAGGACGAGGTCGCCGATCTCGACCCGGTGTACGACGCGTTCATGCGCGGGGAGATCGACGTCACGGGACGCGACCTGTACGACATGGTGTCCGGCGAGTTCGGCACCGATCCGAGCGAGTACGCGATCTTCAACGTGATGCTGCCGCGGAAATACCACGAGGCCTGGCAGGGCAACATCTTCGAACAGGTCGGTCACACGATCGCCGAGCAGCTGTGCGGCGAAGGGATGACGCTCGACTTCGATCAGTTGCTCGCGAAACAGCCCGGCCGTGACGACGCGATCTTCGCGTGGCACCAGGACCAGGCGTACTGGATCAACACCGACGACCGACGCACCGCGACCTGCTGGCTGGCGATCGACGATTCGACCGTCGAGAACGGATGCATGCAGTTCCTGCCCGGGAGTCACCTCGAACCGGTCCGACCCCATCGTCCGGCCGGTGCGAGCCGTGAGGAACAGCACACGCTCGTCACCGACCTGCGTGAGGACGATCATCCCGTCGAGGTCCCGATCCGGCGCGGCGACATCACCGTCCACAACGAGGGGATCATGCACGGATCGGGCGGCAACGTGTCCGCGTCCAGCAGACGGCGCGCGTACATCAACGCCTACCGGTCGATCGAAACGGTCAGGCGGGAGCGCGAGCTCGGATTCACCCACTCCCACAACGACGACCAGACGGTGCTCAACCAGGTCGACGGCCTCCTCGCAACGGAGTAGTTCCACCCTCGTCCCCACCCGATCTCGTGATCTGTTCCCGCGCTCCGTGCGCGAAC
>NZ_BAOL01000294.1 GCF_000350145.1 Ilumatobacter nonamiensis YM16-303
CACGGAGCGCGGGAACTGTTCACGAGAACGAGACTGCGGGAGTCAGGTCGGGCGGAGGGTGCGGTTGTCGAGGAAGTCTCGACGTTCGGACTCGCAGG
Source organism: Ilumatobacter nonamiensis YM16-303 (assembly GCF_000350145.1). Classification (GTDB taxonomy): domain Bacteria; phylum Actinomycetota; class Acidimicrobiia; order Acidimicrobiales; family Ilumatobacteraceae; genus Ilumatobacter_A; species Ilumatobacter_A nonamiensis. Next base: position 99 of record NZ_BAOL01000294.1, read on the forward strand.
CGGCATGGACGAAGCACACGTCGTCGTGGTCGTTGGTCAGACCTTCGGACTGCATGAACGCGTACGCCGTCGTCGGGCCGACGAATTTCCAGCCGCGCCGTTTCAGTTCCTTCGACAGTGCGGTCGAACGGGCCGTCACCGCGGGGATGCCCCCGTCGTCGGTCCGCTCCGGATCCGTGACCGCCCAGCTCCAGATCCAGTCGACCAGCGATCCCTCCGCGTCGACCAACTCGACCGCGCGCTGCGCGTTGTTGATTGTCGCTTCGATCTTGCCGCGGTGGCGGATGATCCCCGCATCGCCGAGCAGTCGGTCGATGTCGCTCTCCCCGAAGCGCGCGACCTGCTCGATGTCGAAGCCGGCGAACGCCGTGCGGAAGTTCTCCCGCTTGCGCAGGATCGTGATCCAGCTGAGCCCCGACTGGAAACCCTCGAGGCAGATCTTCTCGAACAGCCGCGTCGGATCGGTCGTGGGCCGTCCCCACTCGTGATCGTGGTAGTCGAGATACAGCGGGTCGTCGGTCGGCCAGCCGCATCGAACGGGATCGGTCGCGTCGGCCATCGGGTTCACGCGTTCCGGTTGCGCCGCAGCAGGATCTGCTGCGCGATCGTCGCGACGTGGGTGCCGTCGGCACGCAGCACGTCCCCGGTCGCGAGGCCGCGGCCGCCCGCGAGGCCGTGCGAGCGGGTGTCGAACCAGTGCCACTCGTCGGCACGCGACGGTCGGTGGAACCAGACCGAGTGGTCGAGGCTGGCGCCGACGAATCGTGTCCGATCGGTTTCGTCGTTCGCGAACTCGGGATGGGCCGACCGTCCCGCGCGGAACGGGGCGGCATCCGACATGAAGGTGAGTCCGCAGACGTGATTGACGGGGTCGTCGCCGAGGTCCGCCGTGAGGCGGATCCAGTAGCCGACCCGACCGTCGGGGAGATCCACCGCGCGTCGATCGAGCAGGGCTCCCCAGGAGTCATCGCGCAGCGCCGGGTCCGCGGGGTCGGGGAGCGCCGGGTCGAGTTCGGCGATCTGCGCGTCGGCTTCGTCCTCCGCGACCTGGAACGACACCGACGCGTTCAGGATCGCGCCGGCCGACTGGCGGGCGACCACCTGGCGGGTGGTGAACGAACGACCGTCGCGGAGTCGCTCGATCTCGAAGCGGATCGGCTCGTCCGGCGAGCCCGGGCGGATGAAGTACGAGTGGAACGAATGCACGGCCCGAGACGGGTCGACGGTGTGGATCGCGGCGCGCAGCGCCTGGGCGACGACCTGGCCACCGAACAGCCGACCACCCCACGGATACCGAGCGACGATGCCGACATAGGTGTCCGGCCCGTGCGGTTCCAATTCGAACAGGTCGGCGAAGTCGATCTTGTGGATCCGGGGGGCGCGCTGGTCGTGATCCATGCGTGAAGGTCTAGCGGATCGCCACGCGGGCCCCTGCCTCCCCACGGTGTCGGCCGCCTGACCTAGCATCGCGACATGGACGATCTCCTGGAACTCTCGGCGTCGATCATCGAGAGCGGCGACGTCTCCAAACCGTTCAACCGGATCACCAACGAGCTGAGCGAGGTGGACGACGGTCTCGCCGTGGTCGAGTCGTTCAGCCACAGCGTCGTGATCGATTCCGGGGACGGCCTCGTCGCGTTCGACGCGTCCCACGCGAACACCGGGGCGCAGGTCGTCGAGGCGATCCAGGGGTGGTCGTCGACGCCGGTGTCCCACATCGTCTACACCCACGGACACGCCGATCATGTCGGAGGGTCGGTCGCGTTCGATGCCGCCTACGGCGACCTCACGGTGGTCGGCCACGAGAACGTGCAGCGCCGCTTCGACCGCTACCGGTACACGAACGACTGGAACGTCCTGATCAACGCCCGCCAGTTCGGCGGCGTCCGCGGTGACTTCGCGATGGGCGACGGAGCGCCCGACTTCATCCCCACCGACACGCTGGAGCCGACGCGGGTGGTCGGCGCCGCCGACACGCTGGAAGTCGGCGATCGAACGATCGAACTCCACCACGCTCGCGGCGAGACCGACGACCACCTCTGGGGGTGGATGCCGGACGAGAAGTGGTTGTTCGCCGGCGACTTCGTGATCTGGAACTTCCCGAACGCCGGGAACCCGCAGAAGGTGCAGCGGTATCCGATCGAATGGGCGGCGGCGCTGCGCGACATGGCGTCACGCCGGCCCGAGATCCTGCTGCCCGCGCACGGCCTTCCCGTCGGCGGTGCGGATCGGATCGAGGAGATGCTGACCGACATCGCCGGCGCGCTCGAGGGGCTGGTCGCGGAGGTCGTCGAGAGGATGAACGGTGGCGAGGTGCTCGACACGATCATCCACTCGGTGGGCGTCGATCCCGACCTGCTCGCCAAGCCCTACCTGCGTCCGTTGTACGACGAGCCCGAGTTCGTGGTCCGCAACATCTGGCGCCAGTTCGGTGGATGGTGGGACGGTGCACCGAGCCGCCTCAAGCCGTCACCCGACGCACAACTCGCCGCCGAACTCGCTGCATTGGCCGGTGGCGCCGACAAGTTGGCCGCGCGTGCGGCCGAAGTCGCCGAGTCCGGCGACTTCCGACTGGCCTCGCACCTCGCGGACCTCGCCGGCTGGGCCGCCCCCGACGATTCCACCGTGCACGGGGTTCGCGCCGAGGTCTACCGGGAACGGCGCGCGCAGGAAACGTCGCTGATGTCGAAGGGCATCTTCGCCGGAGCGATGCGCGAGTCGAAAGCGGTCGCCGACCCCGACTCCTGAAACGCCCTCACCGACACAGCGATCGAAGGCGATGGCCATGTGGTCGGCGGCACCGCTAGTAGGAGGCGCCGGCGGGACCGCCGCCGCGGCGGCGACCGCGACGTTCGCGCGGTTTCGTCACCTGGCGTCGGACGGCGACCTCGAAGTCGACATCGGGCACGGGAATGTCACCGTCGAGCACCTCGCGCATCATCGCGAGGTGCTTCGGTGAACTCCCGCAGCAGGCACCGATGATCTGGATGCCGGCCTCGCGCTGACGTACGGCGTGGGCGGCCATCACCTCGGGCGAGCCGCTGTAGTGCAGGTCGGCGCCGTGCCACTCGGGCATCCCCGCGTTCGCCTTGCTCACGAGCAGGATGTCGGGGTTCGTCGAGCGCATTTCGATCAGTGCGGCTTCGGTGTCGGCGAGGTTGTTCCCGCAGTTCGCGCCGACGGCGTCGACGCCGAGTCCAGCGAGTCGGGTGACCGCTTCCTCACCGGTCACACCCATCATCGTGCGCCCCGCGGTGTCGTAGCTGAGGGTCGTGACGATCGGCAGATCGCTCACGGAACGGGCGCCCTCGACGGCGCCGACGATCTCGTCGAGGTGGCTCATCGTCTCGATCCACAGCACATCGGCGCCGCCGGCGTCGAGACCCTTGGCCTGTTCGGCGAACGCCTGCGCACACGTCTCGGGGGTCAACGATCCCATCGGCTCCAGCAGTTCGCCGGTGGGTCCCATCGAACCCGCCACGATGACGCGCCGGTCAGCTGCGTCGGCGGCTTCGCGGGCGACGCGCGCTGCTGCCTCGTTGAGTTCGATCACCCGACTGTCGAGCTGGTGCAGCTTCAGTCGGAAGCCCGTTCCGCCGAAGGAGTTGGTGAGAATGATGTCGGATCCGGCCGCCACGTAGTCGGCGTGGACCGCAGTGACCCGATCGGGGTGCTCGACGTTCCAGAGTTCGGGCGCACCGCCCGATTCGAGGCCGCGGGCGAACAACTCGGTTCCCATCGCACCGTCGATCAGCAACACACCGCGTTCGGCGATCAGGTCGTCCAGGATCGTCATGGTTCCAGTGTGCCGGAACTCGGGCGGACCCGTCGGTAGACGAGGTCGGTCGGTTCACGGCCCTCGTCGAGTCCGCGCTGTTCGAAGCGGGTGAGCGGACGGGAATCCGGTCGATCGACGACCCCGCCGACCAGCCGGGGTTCGGCGTTGCAGACCCGCTCCATCAGGGCGGCGTAGTCGGCGATGTCGGTCGCGAGGTGCAGTTCACCACCGACCGCCAACCGGTCGACGAGCGCTGCGACGATGTCCTCCCGAACGAGCCGACGGTGGTGCTGGCGCGTCTTCTTCCACGGGTCGGGAAAGAAGATCCGGATGACGGCGAGCGACTCCGGACCGATCCGTTGCAGGAACTGCACGAGGTCACCGTGCACGACACGGACGTGGGGCAGGGGGTCGTTCTCGATCGCATCGAGCACCGTGACGACGCCCGGATCGTGGACCTCGATGCCGACGACGTCGAGATCGGGCTGGACGCGCGCCATCTGAATCGTCGACTCGCCGTGCCCGAACCCGATGTCGAGCACCACGCCACGGTCGGGCTGTCGATCGGGTCCGAACACGTCGTCCCAGTTCAGAACCGGTCCGTCGAGGTCGATGCTCCACTTCGTGATCCACTCGTCGAACTCGCGCCGGCGCTTCGGCGACAGACCGCGCCGGCGCACCTTGAACGTCAGTGCGGGCCGGCTGACGGTGCGCGCAACCGGCTCCGGGAGGTCGGTCGCATCGGTCACGCGTTCGAAGCTACCGACGCCAGTGGATCGTCGAGTGGTCGTTTCTGCGTCAGTTGTTCGTGAGCCCCCCGAGCCCGTCGCGGAATGCGTTGAGACCTTCGATCAGCGACGACGTGAGACCTTCGAGTTCGGTCCCTTCGACTTGGATCGAGATCGGCACGTCAAGGTCGACGGGCACGTCGACGTTCACCGGGACCGTGATGTCGAGCGGGACGTCGATGCCGAACGGTCCGTCGATGGTGATCGTCGTCTCGACCTCCTCGTCGATCGGGATCGAGGTGTCGATCGGTACGTCGAACTCGATCGTCGTCGTGCCGAACTCCTCGAGGCCGGCGATCGCCTGGTCGAGTCCCTCGTCGATCGACGGGCCGAGTTCGTCGATCGTCTCCACGAACCCGTTGATCTGGGATGCGTAGAGAGCGGCACCGGACTCGACGCGGGCGAGGTCCTCCTGTGTCGTGGCGAGTTCGTCCTCGGTCGCCTGGACGCGCGTGAACATCCACGCCGTCGCGGCCAAGGACAGGATGAGCAGCACCGCGACCACGCCGAGGAGGACGGTCGTCGTGCGACCGCCCCGCACTCCGGAGTCGGAAGACTCCGCCAGGGCGTCGTCGTCGATCTCGTCTTTGACGAGCGGGAGTTCGTCGGTGTCGACGGCACTCTGCGACACGACGAACGTGTCGTGCTCGCTCGTGTCCTCGTCGTCACGCTCTTCGGTGACCTCGTCGTCGGACAGGCCGGCGGTGGTGGGGTCGGTTTCTTCGGTCATCAGGTTCTCCGGTGGTCGGTGATCTTCGGCATCTCGTGAACTGTTCCCGCGCTCCGTGCGCGAAC
>NZ_BAOL01000293.1 GCF_000350145.1 Ilumatobacter nonamiensis YM16-303
GCGCTCCGTGCGCGAACTGTTCACGAGATCGTGGTGGTGGAGGTGGTGACGGAGTCGAGGAACTCGCGGTCGATGTCGAAGCCCATGCCCGATGCGGTCGGGACGGTCACATGGCCGTCGACGACGGTGATCGGATCGGTCACGATGTCCCGGGCGTAGAACCGGGTCGACGCGCTGATGTCGCCGGGCAAGGTGAAACCGGGGAGCGCGGCGAGCGCAGCGTTGGCGGCGCGACCGATCCCGGTCTCGACCATTCCGCCACACCAGACCGGCACCTCCCGGGCGAGGCACAGGTCGTGGATGCGGATCGCTTCGAGATAGCCGCCCACGCGTCCCGGTTTGATGTTCGCGATCTCACAGGCGCCCAGGTCGATGGCGTCGGCGGTTCCTTCCGCCGACACGAGTGACTCGTCGAGGCAGATCGGTGTCTCCACTTCGTCGGCGAGGCGGGCGTGGCCGATGATGTCCTCCTCGGCCAGCGGCTGTTCGATCAACAGCATGTCGAACTGGTCGAGCTGCGCGAGGTGTTCGCCGTCGGTGCGTCGGTAGGCCGTGTTCGCATCGACCTGGAGCGGCACGTCGGGCCCGATCAGATCGCGGACCGCAGCGACGTGTTCGATGTCGGAACCCGGCTCGATCTTCAACTTGATCCGGACGTATCCGTCGTCCAGATAGCCCTGCACGGTGGCGAGGAGCTCGTCGACCGAGTCGTGGATCCCGACGCTCACCCCGCTCGGGATGCGGCTCGGCTCACCGTCGGCGTCGGTTGCGGTGCCGAGCAGGTCGGCGAACGACACGCCGGCGGCGCGCAGCTGGGCGTCGAGGATGGCGGCCTCGATCGCTCCCTTCGCCATCGGATGACCGTGGACCGGAGCCAGGATTCGTCCCACGTCGGCGGCGTCGATCCCGGCGGGAGCCGCTTCGGCGAGGCGGGGGAGCAGGTGCCCTTCCATCACGTGCTGGGCCCCGTCGACGTACTCGGCGGAGTAGGTCGGTTCCGCGAGCGCGACGCACTCGCCCCACCCGTCCAACGAGCCGTCGTCGGCAGCACCGACGACACGCACGATCAGGATGTCGCGGTCGGACTCGACACCGAAACTGGTGCGGAACGGGGAGACCAGCGGCATCGCGATCCGGCGCAACTCGACACGTTCGAGACTCACCGGTTCGAGAGCGGAGGCATTCATCGTGGTCATGAGCGGGATTCGATCACGTACTCACCGGCATCGCTGAATCCGACGACCCGGTCGCCGCGGTCGAGCGCGCTCTGCAACGCATCACGAGTGTCGGTGCGCCACCGTGCGACCTCCGCCGGATCGGTCCGGCGGAGGGTGATGATGTCCTCCGGTGTGGGAACCAGTGTGTGGTCGCGGGAATCGTCGATCGCGACCCGCCCGCCGTCGATCACCGGCCACGCCATCAGCAGGCGGTCGGATTCGTCGCCCGCATTGATCGAGTCGGTCATCGTTCCGTAGAACGACGGGAGGTATTCGTGGACTTCGGCACGGAGCACCTCGATGTTGAAGCGGGCGTTCCGGCGCACGAGCGGATCGAACGTCCAGACGATCCAATCGATGTCGTGGCGCTCCGCCCACTCGCGCTGGTGCAGCTTCATCGCGCGGCCGAGACCCGTGCGACGGGCGCCCGGGAGCAGGCCGGTGATGTGGCTGTGCAACGCCGGACGCTCTTGATGGCGGGCGAGGATCCCCACCGACGCGCCGAGCATCCGCTCCTCGTCACCACGCTTCTCGTAGGCCGCGCTGACGTAGCCACCCGAGTGGGCGACCGCCATCAGGATCTCGATGGTGATCAGTTCGGTCAGCGATCCCCACACCTGCTGGAACACGGCGCACACGTCGACCATCTCGTCGGCGGTGTGCAACGTGCGGATCTCGACGTTGTCGGGTGGATCGGTCGGTGAGCGCGGATCGTCGTCGGCGTTGATGTCGATCGTGCTCATGTCAGCTCGGTTGCGTCCTCGGTGCCACGCGCGACACGGTAGGCGGTGCGAACCGCGAGCGCCTCGCGAATCTCGGGTCCGACCTCGTCGGCGAACTCCGACCGGTACGTGTCGTCCGTCGTCAGAACGACGGTGAAGTACATCCCGGAGAACGCTCCGAGGAACACCGAGACCCGGACGAGTGGTTCGCTCAGGACCAGTTGGCGGTCGCCGAGCGTCGTGGTCCACAGCACGTCGATGTCATCGAGCTGCGTCCACCCGAGCGCGGTCGACTCGGTGATCCCGAGGAAGCCGAACCCGATGAAGAACCCGGTGAGTGCCGCCGTGACGAGCGTGATCTGGAGTGCCTGGCCGAACACGACCAGCAGCCCGATGTTGAGACGCTGCCGGAGTCGCAGCGCACTGAATCGGGCGCGGGCGGTGCCATCGGGCAGCATCGGCGCCAATGGTTCGGCCGGGGTACCGGCGAGGTACTGGTCGACGTCGTCCCAACGGTCGAACTCGTTGACGCTGCGAATCGTCCCCGGGACACGACTGAGCGCGAACGCCGCGCCGAGCGCGACGAACGTGAAGATCACGATGAAGTACGCGGGCCCGTCGAGGGTGCCGGCCATCTCCCAGACCTCGGCATTGATGAACAGGAAGGTGTTGAACAGCAGCAGGAGCGGCAGCGCCCGTGCGACGAGTGAGCCGAGGCTCGCGATCTGTCGGCTGCCGCGGCGGGCACCCCAACGGAGCAGCGGGCCGATGCCGTACGACGACCAGAGGTAGATCAGCGCGAGCAGGACGAGTGCGGTGATGACGCTCTGGAGCGCGTCGCCCGGCTGACCGAACAGCAGCCCCGGAAGTGCCGGTCCGATCACGAAGAGTGCGAGTTCCGGTGCGTCGATGTCGGTCGGTCGGTCGAAGGTGGGAACGTGGCGGAGCCGATTGGACAACGCCCACACGGCGATCAGGACCACGATGACGACGGCCGCGGCACCCAGGTTCTGAGCGAGCGTCCAATTCGCGAGATCGAGCGCGTTGAACCCGAGCAGGAGGTAGGCGCCAACGAGGATCGGGAGCGCCCGTGTCCACGCGTCGAGGACCGACCCATCGGTCGACCGCTCGACGAAGTGCGGCAGCCCACGCTCGACGAACCACGCTTCGATGTCGTCGAGGACGCCGGAGACCTCGGCGGAGGAGCGGGCCGCATCGGGGTCGATTCGGTCGCCGTCGTCCACGGATGCAATGTACGCCGGTGGCGCGCGGCACTTGACGGATCGTTCAATCGGTGCGGAGCGCGGCCGTCGAGCCGATAGGCAGTGAGCATGGCACGAATCCTGGTCACGGAAGAGATCGCGGAAGGTGGCCTCGACCGCCTCCGCGAAGCGGGACACGACGTCGACACGCAGGTCGGGCTGTCCCCCGAGGAACTGCTGTCCGTGGTGCCGGGCGCCTCCGCTCTGATCATCCGATCCGCGACGCAGGTGACCGCCGAAGTGCTCGCCGCAGCGACCGAGCTCATGGTCGTGGGTCGCGCCGGAATTGGACTCGACAACGTCGACGTGACCGCTGCAACCGCGCAGGGTGTCATGGTCGTCAACGCTCCGCAGTCGAACATCGTGTCGGCCGCCGAGCACACGATGGCGCTGCTGCTCGCCTCCGCCCGCAATGTGCCCCAGGCGCATGCCGCACTGGTGGAGGGCCGCTGGGAACGCAGCAAGTGGGAAGGCGTCGAACTCGTCGACAAGACCCTCGGCGTCGTCGGTCTCGGCCGCATCGGCAAGCTCGTCGCCGACCGGGCGAAGGGCTTCGGGATGAGGCTCGTGGCGTACGATCCGTTCGTGTCCGAGGACCGCGCCCGTCAGATGGGCGTCGAGTTGCTCGATCTCGATCAGCTCGTCGCCGAGTCCGACTTCCTGACGGTCCACCTGCCGAAGACGCCCGAGACGCTGGGCCT
>NZ_BAOL01000292.1 GCF_000350145.1 Ilumatobacter nonamiensis YM16-303
CGCTCCGTGCGCGAACTGTTCACGAGAACGGCGACGGGAGAGGACCGATGAGCGTGCTGGTGGTGGTCGAACACGACCGCGGCGAGATGGCCGATGCCTCGCTGGAGGCGTTCGCCTTCGCGGGCGACCTCGGTGCGCAGCTCGGGGTCGATGTCGAGGCGCTGCTGATCGGTGCGTCCGCAGGCGCGCTCGCCGATGCGTGTGCGGCGCATGGAGCTGTGACGGTTCATCACACCGACCACGAAGCTCTGGTCGACTACGGGCCGGAGGCGTACGGATTCGTGGTGGCAGCCGCCGTGGAGTCGCTGTCACCCGCCGCTGTGGTCGCGTCCGGAACCGACCGAGGCAACGAGGTGCTCGCCTCGGCCGCGGCCAGACTCGACCTTCCCTTCGTCGCGAACTGTCTCTCCGTGACGGCTGAATCGTGGGAAGTCACCCGGGTGCAATGGGGCGGTTCGCTCAACGAGGTCGCACACCTCGAATCCGCGACGCCGGTTCTGTCCGTCGCGCCGCACGCCGTGACTTCGAACCCACCGGCCGATGGATCGAGCGCGAGCGTGCAGACCCTGGACGTCGACCTTCCGGACTCGGTGGTCGCGACGATGATCCAGGATCGGATCGTGCTCTCGGAAGGCGTCACGCTCGCGACGGCGCCGGTGGTCGTGGGTGGTGGTCGTGGCGTCGGATCCGCCGAAGGCTTCGACGTGCTCGAAGCGCTGGCCGGTCGACTCGGTGGTGTCGTCGGTTGTAGTCGCGCGGTCACCAACAACGGTTGGCGACCGCACTCGGACCAGGTCGGCCAGACCGGGACGCGCATCGCGCCGCAGCTGTACATCGCCTGCGGGATCAGCGGCGCGATCCAGCATTGGGTCGGGGCGAAGGCCGCGAAGAAGATCCTCGCGATCAACACCGACCCCGCCGCGAACATGGTCGTGAAAGCCGACTACGCGATCATCGGCGACCTGTTCGAGGTGCTTCCCGCCATCACCGCCGAACTCTGACGACAGCCCAGCCCCCTGGGTTCTCGTCGCGATCTTGCCCCGATTTCGGGCAGATGCGCGACGAGAACGGAAGTGGTGGGGAGATGGCGTGGGGGCGGGCTTCGTTCCGCGCGGAGTCCAGCGGCCACGATGGGTGAATGGATTTCGACCTCGACCAGACCGACGCGTTGCTCTCGACCACGCGAGCGGTGCGCAAGCGCCTCGACTTCGACCGCGAGGTTCCGGATGATGTGTTGCTCGAATGCCTCCAGCTGGCTGTGCAGGCGCCGACCGGATCGAACCAGCAGGGCTGGCGGTGGATGGTCGTGCGCGACGCCGACAAGAAGCAGGCGCTCGCCGACCTCTACAACGAAGCGGGAGGCGAGTACCTCGCGTCGGCCGCGCGGGATGCTGACCAGGCCAGCCAGCAGGGTCGCGTGATCGACTCGGCGAACTTCCTCGCGCAGAACCTCGGCAAGGTGCCGGTGTTGTTGATTCCGCTCATCATCGGTCGCCTGCCCGACAACTCGGCGAATGCAGCTGCCGGGTTGATGGGCTCGATCATGCCCGCGATGTGGAGCTTCCAACTCGCCCTGCGCAGCCGTGGGCTCGGGAGCTGCCTCACCACGCTCCACCTGGGCAAGGAGCAGGAGGCTGCGGACCTGCTCGGGATCCCCGACCACATGACGCAGGCAGGACTGCTCCCCGTGGCCTACACGAAGGGCACCGACTTCCAGCCGGCCAAACGCGACGACGTCGCGAAGATCACGTACCTCGACACCTACAAGAACCCGATCCGCCCGGACTGAACCGCGGCGACCGGACCCGGTCGGTCACTGATACGTGACGTCGAGTTCGAGGTGTTCGAGTCCGCGGAGGATGAAGCTGCTGCCGTAGCGGAGCGATTCGGGTTCGACGACCGAGATCGTGTCGAGGCGCGCGGCCATCACCTTCAACGCCGTGACGGCTTCCAACCGCGCGAGCGCGGCCCCGAGACAGAAGTGGATGCCGTGGCCGAACGCGATATGACTGTTGAGTCGTTCTCGGTCGGGGTTGAACGCCTCGGGATCGTCGAACACCCGGTCGTCGTGATCGGCGGATCCGTACATGATCCACACGGTCGAACCCTTCGGAATCGGTGTGCCCGCGACCTCGGTGTCCTCCTGCACGATCCGGAACAGCCCCTGGTTGGGGCTTGCCCAGCGCAACGCCTCCTCGACGACCTTGGGCGCTCGAGACGGGTCGGCCTTCAGTCGCTCCCACTCGTCGGGGTGTTCGGCGAGTTGCACCATGAGGTCGGCCAACAGACTCGCGGTCGTCTCGCTCCCCGCAACCTGGATCTGACGGATGATCGACAGCATCTCGGGCGTGTCGAGCGGTCCGCCCTCGACTTCGTCATCGGCCGTCAACTCGGCGTTGAGCAGATCGGTGAGAAAGTCGTCGCGCGGGTCGTCCCGACGGGCGTCGAGTTCGCTGACGAAGTAGTGCTGCTGCTCCAGGATGTCGCGCTCGGCGGCGACACGCTCGTCGTCGGTGATCGCTCGCCCGATCGCCGCGACCGATGAGTCCGCCCACCGCTTGAAGTCCTCGCGGCGCCGGTCGGGGATCTCGAGGATCGTCGCGACCGCGGCGATCGGGAGCGGCACGGCGAACTTCGCGATGAAGTCGACACGCGACTCCTCGCCGAAGTCGTCGACCAGCGTCTCGCAGATCTGCCGAAGGGCGGGTTCGAGGCGGGAGACCCGTCGCGGCGTGAACGCCATCGAGACGAGCCGGCGGTAGCGCGTGTGCGACGGCGGGTCCTCGGTGAGCAGCGTCGACACGCTCGGCCAGCCGTCGACCATCACCTCCTTCAGTCGTGCCATCAGCTCGGGTGATGGCTTGGCGGAAGCCCCACCGAAACGCGACGAGAACGTCGTCGTGTCGTGGAGGATCCGCTTCACGTCTTCGTGGCGCGACACGGCGAAGACGCGTTCGTTCAGGCGGCCGAGGGAGGCGCCGTCCAACTCGAGCACCGGCGCTTCGTCGCGCATGTTCCGGTAGTGCTCGTACGGACACTGGACGACGGCGTCGTCGGTCGCGTCGAAGCTGACCGTCGAGCTCATCGGCCGATCTCCTGGTGGTCGTTGCGGTACGCCGTCATGGCGCCCATGATGGCCGTCGCACCACTGCCTTTCCGTTGTCGGAGCGATGCGGTGATCGGATCGGCGGCTCGAATGCCGGCCTTGACCGCGCAGGTCATTGTGTCCCCCGGTGGCCGCGCGACGATGACGGCATGACCGAAGCCACGAACGACGCCACCGCCTTCCTGCACGACTCGATGAGCCTCACCAAGACGCTGGGCGTTCGTGCCGTCGCGAGTGCGTCCGACCGCGTGGTGCTGGAACTCGACTGGTCGCCCGACCTGCTCACGGCCGGTGGGCTCCTCCACGGTGGTGCGGTCATGGCGCTGGCGGACTCCGCGGGTGGCCTGTCTGCATTTCTCAACCTCCCCGACGGCGCGGTCGGCACCTCCACGATCGAGTCGAAGACCAATTTCATCGGCGGAGTGAAGGAGGGCGACACGCTGCGGGCCACGTCCTGTCCGCTCCACGTCGGCGGGATGACGATCGTCGTCGAGACCACGCTCACCGTCGGCGATCGACTCGTGGGCAAGGTCACCCAGACGCAGACGGTGCTGCATCCGCGGTCCTGATCCGCCGGCTCGGCCGTCGGTTGCGTAGCGTCGCCGCGATGACCGATGAGCTGCAGTACGAAGTGAACGGACACATTGGCGTGATCCGTTTCAACCGACCCGACCGGATGAACACGATCACGATCAGCATGCTCGCGGGCCTGTCGGAGCGGCTGCTCGAGGCGGACCGAGATCCCGACGTGCGGGTGATCATCCTGACCGGCAACGGGCGCGCCTGGTGTGCCGGGCTCGACGTCGGCGCTGCCGCTTCCGGTGACGGCATCGGCGGTGACACCGACAACATGGGCGGTGGCGACTTCAACCTGCGCGATGCTCCGCCGATCGTCTTGAACAAGATCGACACGCCCACGATCGCCGCGCTCAACGGCGGTGCCGCCGGGTACGGAATGGATCTCGCGCTCGGTTGCGACATCCGCATCGCCGCCGACACCGCCAAGTTGTCGGCGGCCTACACGGCGCGTGGACTCGTCCCGGAATCGGGCGGGACGTGGCTGCTCCCTCGGATCGTCGGTTGGTCGAAGGCGGCGGAGCTGCTCTTCACGGCACGCACGTTGACCGCCGCAGAGTCGTTGGACCTGGGGCTGGTCAGCAACGTGGTTCCGGGCGACCAGTTGACGAAGGTGGCGAACGACCTCGCCCTGGAGATCGCCACGAACGCGCCGATGGCGATCCGCGCGGCCAAGCGTTTGATGCGTCACGGCATGACCGAGGACTTCGAGGACCACGTGCAACGCCAGTACCTCGCTCTGCTCCCGTTGTTCGCGAGCCAGGACTTCCGGGAGGGGCTGGCGAGTTACCTGGAGAAACGCCCGCCCGAGTTCCGCGGCGCGTAACCGTGGACCATCCGGTGTCTGACACCCGATGGCACCG
>NZ_BAOL01000291.1 GCF_000350145.1 Ilumatobacter nonamiensis YM16-303
GGCCCTGAGGAACGAAGGGCTTGACAGGTGCGAGCAGCGGAGCACGACTGCACCCGGCCGAAGGCCGGCAACGTCCCAGCGGATCGCCGCGCCGCCGGCCGGTTCAGACCGCAGTGTCGGCGCTGTCGATCAAGCGACCTGGTCGTCGGCGGACGTAGCTGTTGCAGTCCAGCCGGCTTGCTGGTTGAGGAAGTCGACGGCGTGCTGAGCCTTGCTGCAGGCGGTGACGAGTGCTCGGGTGTCTGATTTGAGGATCGCCAACCAATCGCCCAGGTATGCGGCGTGATCCCGGCTGGTCGCCTGTTCGAGTCCGAACTGTGCGCACCAGAATGCTGCGCTCAGCTCGGCGACGAGTTCCTCGGCTCCGTAGGCGTGATCTCCGAACCGGCCGGAGAGATCCCGGTCGAGTCGTGAGGCGTGGCCGGTCCAGTGAGCGTGCTCGTGCGCAGCGGTCGAGTAGTAGTGCTCGGCCTGGTCGAACTGGTCGACGTGCGGGAGCCGGATCTGATCGAGTGACGGGACGTAGCAAGCCTGATCGCCGCCTGTCACGACTTCGGCGCTGACACGCTCGAAGTAGCGCTCAGCCTCGCTGATTCGCTCGGTGGCGGGCCGCTCGTCGGGTGATGGTGCGAAGCGGTCGCCTCCATCGACCTGGTCGGCTGCGAACACGGTGAACGCTCGGGCGAACATCGACCGCTTGACGTTGGCGTCGTCGCCGTCGGTCTTGTTCTCGATCGGCTTCCACAACACAACCTGCGTGCCGCGCTCTCCCTTGCGGACCTGGCAGTCGTGACGCTGCCAACCTCGGTACGTCGCCCACGTCGATGACCATCCTCGATCGGCGGCGACCATGGAGAGGACGAGTGCGTTCCACCCTCGGTACGGCCGTCCATCGACGCTGTGGGGGAGTCCAACGGTACCGAGCCGATGCCATGGCATCTTCCAGTCCTTCGCTCCGGACTCGATCGCTGCGACCAGATCGTTGGTCACGTTCTCGAACAGATCGTTCGCTTTCATCGTGCTGCCTCCTCGTGGCGGGTCATGCCCGCACGGGCTGCGAAGCCGATGAGCTCCTGTCAACCCGAAGGGCTCGGCCCTGAGGAACGAAGGGCTTGACAGGTGCGA
>NZ_BAOL01000290.1 GCF_000350145.1 Ilumatobacter nonamiensis YM16-303
GCAATGAGCAAAGAAAAGTTTGAGCGGAACAAGCCGCATGTGAATGTCGGGACGATGGGTCATATTGACCATGGGAAGACGACGTTGACGGCGGCGATCTCGAAGACGTTGGCGGAGCGTGGGTTGGCGGATTTCACGGATTTCGAGGGGATTGACAAGGCGCCGGAGGAGAAGGCGCGTGGGATCACGATCTCGATTTCGCATATCGAGTACGAGACCGAGAAGCGTCACTA
>NZ_BAOL01000289.1 GCF_000350145.1 Ilumatobacter nonamiensis YM16-303
GAGCGGAGTACAAGATCGACTTCGTCCCCAAGGTGAGCGTGTCGATCGTGGTCGACGACGGCGTGGTCGACCGGGTCGTCGAGGTGATCGTCGAGGCAGCGCGCACCCAGAAGATCGGTGACGGCAAGATCTGGGTCACCAATGTCGATCGGGTCGTGCGGATCCGTACCGGCGAAGAGGGCCCGGACGCGGTCTGACGGCGGTCAATCGGTCGAAGCAACGCCGCGCAGCGCGGCCACCGAGCGGCCGGCCCCCGCGTCGACCGATTCCAACGCCCGCAGGATGGCGACGAGGTTGCGGTCGCGCTCAGCGATCAGTTCGGCGAGCGTACGGTCACCGGACTGGGCATCCGATTGGTCGGCGATCGTCTCGACGAGTTCCTCGGTCCACTCGGGAGTGTCCGTCAACTTCGTCCATGGCCATGCCAACGACGGACCGAACTGATCGAGGAAGTGACGCATCCCGCCCGCTCCGCCGGCGGTGCGGTAGGTCTCGAACAATCCCATCTGCGCCCAGCGCAGGCCGAAGCCGTACCGGATCGCGTCGTCGATCTCCGCGGTCGTCGCGACGCCGTCGTTCACGAGCCACAGCGCCTCGCGCCACACCGCTTCGAGCAATCGGTCCGCGATGAACGCGTCGATCTCGACACGCACGTGCAACGGCTTCATGCCGAGGCCCATGTAGATCGCCATCGCCCGATCGATCGCGGCCGGCGAGGTCTCGGTCCCACCGACCACTTCCACGAGCGGGAGGAGGTACACCGGATTGAAGGGATGGGCGACCACCAGACGTTCGGGGTGCGACATGCCTGCGGCGAGAACGGACGGTGTGAACCCCGAGGTGGACGAGGCGATGATCACCTCCGGAGATGCGGCGGCTTCGATCGCCCCGATCGTGGCGTGTTTCAGTTGCAGTCGCTCCGGGACGCACTCTTGGACGAGGTCGACATCGGCCGCCGCATCCTCGATCGAGCGACACACGGAGAGGCGACCGAGCGGTTCCACGGGGAGCCCCAGATCCGCCCACGCCGCGACCGCCTGGTCCGTCACTTCGTCGAGAACCCCTGGAGCGGACGGCGCCGGGTCGTACACGAGGACATCGACGCGGCGGAGTCGCATCCGCGCGACCCAGGCCGCGCCGATCACGCCACATCCGACGACGGCGGCCCGCTCGATCATGCGTGTTTCGTCAGCTGGAGCTCGGTGCGCACATCGCCAGCCGATTTGAGTCCGATGTTCATCCCGCCGAGGATCGTGGCGGCTCGTTCCACGAGTGCCGCGTTGGTCGCCAGTTCGCCCCGGTCGAGGTACAGGTTGTCCTCGAGACCCACCCGGACGTTTCCACCGGCGATCGCGGCGAGCGCCACGTACTGCAGTTGCAGGCGTCCGATCGAGAAAGCGCTGAACGTCCACGAGTCGGGGATGTTGTTGACCATCGCCATGAACGTGTTGAGGTCGGGCGGCGCCCCCCACGGGATCCCCATGCACAGCTGGATCATCACGGGGTCCTCGATGAAACCGTCGTCGACCAACGACTTGGCATGCCACAGATGGCCGGTGTCGAACGCTTCGATCTCCGGCCGGACGCCGAGCTCGGTGATCTGGCGTGCCATCTCCTGGAGGATCGCCGGGGTGTTCGTCATCACGTAGTCACCCTCACCGAAGTTCATCGACCCGCAGTCGAGTGTCGTGATCTCCGGTCGCAGGGCGCGGACGTGTTCGAGACGTTCGGTCGCACCCGCCATGTCGGTTCCGGCGTCGGCGAGCGGGAGCGGCGACTCGACCGAGCCGAGCGTGAGATCGCCGCCCATCCCGGACGTGAGATTGAGCACGACGTCGACGTCGGACGAGCGGACCCGGTCGACGACCTCCGTGTAGTACTCGACGTTTCTCGACGGTGCTCCGGTAGCCGGATCCCGCACGTGGACGTGGACGACGGCCGCACCCGCCTTGGCCGCGTCGATGCAGTCGTGCGCGATCGCCTCCGCGGTGTACGGGACGAGGTCGGACTTGCCCACCGTGTCGCCCGAGCCCGTGACGGCACAGGTGATGAAGACCGATGTCATGTCGTGATTCTCCGTGATGTCGGTGATGTCGGTGCCGAGCGCGCGGCGCCCGGTCGACGCAGTACCCGCAGGCGGGAGTACAGGTCGTCGTGGTCGATGTAGCAGCCGCGCAGCCGCCGGCGACCCGCCGTTGCGTCGAACGCGTCGCGGCCGTGGAGGATCCGGCGGTTGTCGAATCCGACCAGGTCCCCCGGCTGGAAGGCCGACGTGATCATGAAGCGCGGGTCGTGTGCGACCTGGGAGAAGGTGCGCATCGCGTCGTACGCGCGTTGCTGGTTCGCGAGCGGCATGTGTGGGGCGAGGCGCACCGGGTAGAACGCGCGCAGGGTCAGGGGCGAGCGTGGCCCACCGAGGTCGATGATCGGTCCGACCCAGCGGTGGTCCCCGTCGATCGCCCGGTTCGCGAACACCCACTCGTCGGTCGTGAGCGAGGCGTACGCGTCGCGATGATGGTCACGGAGTTCGGCGACGACGGCCAACCCGTCCGCCATCCGCGAAAGCCCGCCGCTGACCGTGTTCTCGACACAGTGCAGGAACTGGAATCCGGGTGGTGTCTCGCGCGTCGGGAGGTCGGTGTGTTGGCCGAGCGCGAGGCCGGTGTTGGCGGTCGAGTCGGGTTCGACGATCGACTCCACCGTGAACACTCCACCGAAGTTGGACCCCCGAATCGGACCGATCCGGGCGGCGACCTCCCCCATCCACTCCTCGGTTGCAGGACAGCCGCGCAACCGTCCGACCCCGAGCGTGCAGAGCGACGCCAACCACGCCTCGAGGACCGCGTCGTCATCGAGGACCGCCGAACCGTCGAACGTCGGCAGGTCGGCCATCGTCGCCGTGGTCCACTCGGCCGGTTCTCCGGTCGCCGCGGTCGGGAGGTGGGCGCCGTCGGCGATGTGGCGGAGCCAACCGGGATGCACGCGGACGTCCGGCTCGGCGGACCAGGACAACGCGAGTGCACCGTCGCCGGTCACGCCGGCTCCCAGGAGATCCTCGGGATCGGGCAGCCGACCGGGCTCGATCGTGCCCTCCCGCGTTCGGGGCTCGATTCCGACGGTCTGCTCGTACAACCAGAGCGGATGGCAGTCGAACTCCAGCCCGTCACTCCACGCGATCCGGACGATGCCCTCCGTCAGTTCGGCACGGACGAGTGGGTGCCACCCGTGGTCCGCGAAGTCCGGCGTGAGGATCACCGCGCGGAGACTACTCCTCGGCGTCGGCGCGATGGCTCAGGTCGCCGCGGAGTGGAGCGTGCGCGCGATGAACGCATCTTCGTCGTCACGCCATCGCACCGAGGTCGGATGATCAGGCAGGAACCCGTTCGATCCGTGGAATGCTCCCGGATACACGTGCAGTTCGCAGGCGACTCCGGCGCGGTTCAGTTCCATGGCGTAGGCGATGTCCTCGTCGAGGAACATGTCGAACGTGCCGACGTTGATGTATGCCGGCGGAAGCCCACCGAGGTCGTCGGCCAGCGCCGGTGACGAGTACGCGCTCGGCTCCTCGTCGCCGAGGTAGGCCGCCCACGCCGCCTGGTTGGCGGACCGGTTCCACACCCGGAGATCCTGGATCGCCTCGCTGCTCGCGGTGTCGTTGCGATGATCGAGCATCGGGAACACGAGCAGCTGACCGACGAGTGCCGGGCCACCTTCGTCGCGCGCCCGGAGTGCGGTTCCCGCAGCGAGGCCACCGCCGGCGCTCGCACCACCGATCATGATCCGGTCGGCACTCACACCCAGTTCGTCGGCATGTTCGGCGAGCCACGTCAGCCCGGCGAAACAGTCGTCGACGAGGCCGGGCGCCGGCGTCTCCGGAGCGAGTCGGTAGTCGACCGACACGACGACGCAGCCGTGGTTCGCCGCACGCGTCGCGCACAGCAGGTCATCGGAATCGGCGCTCATCAGCACCATGCCACCGCCGTGGATCCAATAGATCGCCGGCGCTCCCGGTTCGAGCCCGTCGGGCGTGTAGATCTTCAGTCGGACGTCGGGTGCTCCGTCGAGCGAGGGAGCCGACGCCTCGGACACGGTGACGTTCTCCGGCGGAGGTGGCGCCGGCAACATCGCCAGGAGGCCCTCCAGGCGCGCCCGGGCAGCGGGGATGTCGCTGAGGTCCAGCAGATCCGGCGGCAGCATCGCGACGACACCGGCGTGCTGTTCGTCGAGGACGGAATCGAGGTCAACGGCAACGGTCATGGTCCGATCGTGCCAGACGAACCGCGGCAGGTCGGCGTCGGACCAGCCCGCCACGTATCAACTCGTGAACAGTTCGCGCACGGAGCGC
>NZ_BAOL01000288.1 GCF_000350145.1 Ilumatobacter nonamiensis YM16-303
ACCGCGACGCGCTGCTGCTGTCCGCCGGAGAGCTGTGACGGTTTGTGCTTGGCCCGGTCGGCGAGCCCGACTCGATCGAGCATCTCGTCGGCGCGCTTCAACGCCGTCGAGCGCGGCACGGTCTTCGACACGATCAGCGGGACCGCCACGTTCTCCCGAGCGGTCAACGACGGGATCAGGTTGAAGCCCTGGAAGACGAAGCCGACGTGGTGCTTCCGGTAGTCGTCGAGCGCTCGGCCGGACGCGGCGGTGACGTCGAGTTCGTTCAGACGAATCGATCCGGACGTGGGCGACAACATCCCGCCGATGCACGACAACAGCGTCGACTTGCCCGACCCCGAAGGTCCGAGCAGCACGACGAGTTCACCCGGTCGGGCGTGGAACGACAGGTCGTCCAGCACGCGCACGACGTAGCCGTCGCCCGCGTACTCCTTGACGAGCCCGTCGATGACGAGTCCGTCGGCGGAGTCGATGATCGGCTCGGCGCTCATCCGAACGCCTCCGCGGGGTCGGTTCGATTCACCTTGCGGACGCCGATCATCGCTGAGGCGAGCCCGACGATCACGGCGACCGCCGGGACGATGACCAAGGCCGAGCCGGGGATCCGCACGGGCAGGGGGAACACCGGCTCGATCAGCTTGGCGGCGACCGCGCCGATCGCGGCAGCGATGAGCGCGACCACGACGGCCTGCATCGCGAGCCCCGCGCCGAGCGACCGCCCGCTCGCTCCGACCGCTTTGAGAACCGCGAAGTCCCGCTCGCGTTCGAGTGCCGTGAGGTAGATCACCGCGCCCATCACGATCGCCGCGACGCACCACAGCAGGATCCGGATCAGGTCGATCGACGAGACGGCCGACTCGATCGGTCCGAGGGCATCGTCGGCTACCTGCTCGCCGGTGAGCATGGTCGCACCGTCGACGTCGCCGGGGTCGCTGCCGTCGATGACGAACCCGGACACCACGTCGACGCTCTGGAACGCGAGCTGTTGGGCCGACGCGAGGTCGACGAAGACCAGCGCCTGGCCGGCGAGCACGGTGCTGTCGGCCGTCTCCCCGACGACGGTGAACGTCTCGGGGCCGACCGTGACCTCGTCGCCGACATCGAGTCCGAGTGACCGGTCGACCACGACCTCGTCGGCGGCAGCGACTCCGGCTCCCGCCACGACGTGTGGTTGACCGAGTTCGCCCGGCCGATGGCCCACGAGGACGATCTCCGTCGCTTCGGCGCCGTCGGTCGTGAGCGATCCGCGGCTGACCACGATCGGGTGTGCGGATTCGCCGATCGAGGCGCCGAGTGAGGCCGGAAGGACCGAGACCGACGTGAACGGACCCGAGACGCCGTCGGCGACGACCCACGTGTCGGCGCCGATGCCGTCCACGGCGTTGCGGGGCTCGTTCTGGAGCTGGTTGACCAGTCCGGTCATCAGGTAGAGCAGCGTGAGGACGAGTGCGACCAGCACCGTCACGAGCGCAACTCGTCGCGCGCGGTACTGCAGGTCACGCAGGGTCATCAGGAACACGTCAGCGGCTCCCTCTCTCGGATGGGGTGGCTGGGGCGGATGGCTCCACCGTGGTCGACGGTGCGGGTTCGCCCCACGGGGAACCGCCTCGTTCGGCCAGCCACGGGTCGAGCGCCGCGCACGATTGTGCGTGTCCGCCGTCCGCGGCAGGAACGACCATGCCGAAGTCGAGGAGTGGGATCTGCCGCAGGTCGAGTTCGAGGTGGAGGTCGATGATCCCTGCCGCCAGGTGGTCGTCACGTGTGCGTGACGAACCGATGAGCAGTGATCGCAGCAGGGTGGTCGCGAGTGCGGGATACCGCGTGGTGTCGGCCGGCCGCTCCTCGCGACGCAACACCCGACGTACCGATCGCTCGGCCCGTCGAGCCGACCGGGGAACCATCGTCGACCGCATCACCGTCCAGCCGGAGACGGACAGGCCGTGGTCACCCTTCGCGGTCGGTCCCTCCGGCGGAGCCACGTCGCTGGCGATGATGACACCGATCGACGGGTCGGAGCCGAACACACCCGCCGGGAGGTTGTCGAGGATTCCGCCGTCGGCGAGCAGGTGGCCGTCGCGTGCGACCGGGGGGAGCACACCGGGGATGGCGATCGATGTCCGGATCGCCCGCGCCACCGGCCCGTCTCGGTGGACGACGATCTCGGCCGTCGTGAGGTCGGTGCTGATGCACGCGCACGGCGTCCAGGTGTCGTCCATCTCCCACTCGTCGAACTGCTCGTCCAGCACCCTGACGATCCGCTCGCCCTTGATCAGCGACACCAACGGGATCGTGTAGTCGAGCAACTTGTCGGCACCCTGTTGCGTCACCCTGAGCAGTTCGTCGGGCGGTACCTGCTGTCCGATGCCGCCGGCGACGATCGAACCCATCGACGTGCCGACCACCCGATCGATCGGGATCCCGCGTTCGGTGAGCGCGCGGTAGACACCGATGTGCGCGTGTCCGCGTGCGCCACCTCCGCTCAGCACGAGGCCGACACCGCGCCCTGCGGCGAGGCGCGCAACCCGGCTGATGTCGGTTGCGGATGATCCTCGCAGGTGGTGAACCTCGTCGACCCCGAACCGGTCCCGCAGGCGAGCGGCGCCGGACGGCCGAGGGCACTCTGCCGGGTGGCGGACGGCGAGCCAACGCGGAATCCCTGCAGGGGTCGTGTCGAGCAGGCGCGTGATCACGGCCGCCTCGTCGTCGTCCGGATCGGGCGAGCAGATGATCACGATCTGATCGGCATGGTGGAACGCTCGATCGACCCAGTTCGGCGACTCACCGCTGCGCAGCCCCGGTCCGGTGTCGAGCACGACGTGATCGGAGTCGGTCTCGGCCTGGTGGAGGAGTTCGGCGAGTCGGATCTCACCGAATGCCCCGGCCCGCGTGTCGGCGATCCCCGGGCTCCGCAACGTCCGGTCGATGGACCCGGCGGTGAGGTGGATCGTCGACCCACAGGCCTCGAGCGCGTCGACCATCGTCGTGGTGATGTCGTCGTGCTCGGTGGAGTCGATGTCGGCCGTGATCGCGAGGGCGAACGAGCGCTTGGACGGAGCGGCGGCAGTCTCGCTTCCCGATCGAGCGAGGACCCGGCGGACCAGCCCCATCGCCAGGGAGGTGTGGTCGCCGCTGAGTGCCGCGAAGTCACGGGCGCTGAGTCGGGCGAGTGAGGAGTCGCGCAGCGCGACGACAGTGGCGTTGCGGACGCGATCCTCGAGCAGCCCGAACTCGCCGACGATTCCCCCGCGTCCGACTTCGACGACGCGGCTCGTGACCACGTCGTCATCAGGACCGGACCGGTCGTCGGACTCGAAGTCGGTCACGCCGAGTCGCCCGCTCACGACGAGATAGGCAGCGTCGGCAGGATCGCCCCGCTCGAAGAGCGTCTGTCCTGCGGAGACCGATGTCCAGGTGACGCGGTCGGCGATCGCGGCGACCACGGCGCCGTCGTTCGCCTGGAGTTCATCGGACAACAGCGCCGCGACGCGTGACCGGTTGGTCCGTTCGCGGGCCGCACGAAGGATCGATTCGGACGCGTCCGGGTGCTGCTCGAAGACCTGGTGGAGAACGTCGCGTGAGAGGGAGGCGACCGTGGTCGGGCCACGCGCTGCCAGGGTGGCCGTGCGTTGTCCGCCGATCAGTGTCGTCACTTCGCCGATGATCGCCCCTCGCTCGTGTACGGCGACCGTCATCGGACCCGCGTGACCATCCACCAGCGCCTCGACTGCACCATCGAGGATCACGTACGCCTCGCCACTCTCGTCGTGCTCGCGGCAGAGCAGCTCGCCGTCGGCGAACTGGCGACGCTCGCCCGCCGAGGTCAGCTCGTCGATGAGTGCGTCCAGCGGCTCGGTCGTGGTGTCCCGGGGTGTCGTCATCAGCGGTGAGGGTCAGACGTCAATCGCCGAACGCAACGACCGTTCCCCGGTCGATCGACACCCAGTCGCGGGCCTCGAGGTAGGGGCGGAACCGATCGGCGATCACCGCCCCGTGGGATGCGTTCTTCGGGCGTTGAAGCTCGAACAGGTAGGGGAACTCCAGCCAGGCAGTCGTGGCAGTCCACAGTCGCAGCGCAGCGTCGCCCGTCGGCGGGTCGAGCACGACCGGGCCGAAGAAGCACTCGGGTTCACCCTCGTCGTTGACGAACTCCGGAAAGAACAGCGTCGGAACCCCGTACCCACCGGCGGAGACCACGCGGTCGTGTTCGGCGCGGACCTCGTCGTGCGTCGATTCGTCGTTGATCGCCACGTCGACGATCGAGGGGTCGAGGTCGAGCTCGATCAACAGGTGTCGAGCGACGTCAGGGTCGTGAGGCTTGTGGCCGTCCTCGTGGAGTGCGCGCCCGGCGCGTTCGTACCACCGGTCGAGATCGTCCATCGAGGTGCGACGGAGCAGTGCCCCGATCCGCATCATCGACCATCCGTACGACCACTCGCGCTCCCACGGGTGCTTCTTGCCGTCCTGGCGGTTGATCTCCTCGAGGCTGAAGAACTTCCAGTTGATCGTGAGATCCGTCTGGGTCCGTACGTCCCGGATCCACCTCGAGGTCTGATACGCGAACGGACACATCACGTCGAAGTGGAAATCCACCTCCGTCGGTGTCGTTCGGCCCCCGCCCATGGTCAAACCATGCCACAGATCGACGGCGCCATCACCAGCCCGGGTGCGTGGCCTCTTGTTCCGGCAGTGCGCGTCGGCGGTACCGGCGGGAACGCCGCCATCGCGCCACGGCGACGTACACGATGAACAGCGTCATGAATCCGACCCACGCGATCAGCGCGATCAGCGCGACGGTGGCAACGGGGCGCGCCCACTGTCCACCGGCCGACGGTTCCTGCTCACTCCGCGCCGACGCTTCGAGAATCGATCCGTCGACCGGGACCGTCCACCGGAGGGTGCCGTCGTCGAGGACCTCGGCGTTGGTCTCGGCGTCGACGAGTTCGCCGGGCAGGGTGACGTTC
Organism: Ilumatobacter nonamiensis YM16-303; assembly: GCF_000350145.1. Classification (GTDB taxonomy): domain Bacteria; phylum Actinomycetota; class Acidimicrobiia; order Acidimicrobiales; family Ilumatobacteraceae; genus Ilumatobacter_A; species Ilumatobacter_A nonamiensis. The sequence continues at coordinate 4,962 of NZ_BAOL01000288.1, forward strand.
AGAACGGCACTGAACGACGACGCAGGATCGGCACCCGACTCCTCGATCCGAGCTGCGAACGGCACGCCGCCCGCAGCGCTGACGAGGTCATCGTCGGCGAACGAGGCGAAGCCGTCGGGAAGCCCGAGGTTGGCGCGGGCGATGTTCGTGGCGCTGTCGCCGTCCTGCCCGCGGCCGATGGTCGGGTCGTTGAACGGCGGACCAAGACTCCGCAGGAGGTTCGTGGCCTCGTCCTTGCCCTCGAACGGGTGCGAGAGGACGAGGAGCAGACCGCCGTCGGGCGTGGCCGTCGGACCCTCGATGGTCCATCCGGCGGCGGCGATGTCGTCGAGCACGAGGTCGTCGGTGATCGTCGGAACCTCGCTCACCAGAGCGGCGTCGGCCTCGGCGGTCACGGTGACCGTTCCGGTGCCGTCCGGGTTGACGACCACGTCGGCCACGACGTCGAGCTGGCAACCGGTGAGCGCGAACAGACCGGCCAGGAGGAGCGCGAGGCGTCGAAGACTCACTCGTTCACGCGCCGCCGACATCACCCGCCAAGTATGACGTAGAGATCACCGAATCGGTTGGAGCCTCGTCGCCGAAAATGTTCTCGACCCCGTTCCGTTGCAGCGACGGCAACGGAACGGGGTCGAGAAAGGTCGGTGGCGGGGTTCAGACCCGCCTGCCGGCGAGTGGCCTCAGTCGGCGGTGGCTTCGGGCGGCGGAAGTTCGCCGCCGCCCTCGGGCGTGGCCGGCGGTTCGGTCGCCGTCAGCTCGAGCTCGACCGATGCCGGCGGCACGAAGCCTTCGACCGCGGTGAACGTGAACCGTTTCTTGCCCTCGTTGTCGGGATCGTCCTCGACGTCGACGACGATGATCTCGCCCGCCGAGAACTCCTTGTACAGGATCTTCTCGGACAGCGAATCCTCGATGTGACGCTGGATCGCACGACGCAGCGGACGTCCACCGAGCGTGGGGTCGTATCCCCGATCGGCGAGCAGTTCCTTGGCCTCCTGCTTGAGCTCGATGCCCAGGCCCTGGCCCTCGAGCTGCTTGACCAGCCGCTCAAGTTGCATGTCGACCATCTGCAGCACCTCGTCACGAGCGAGCTCGTGGAAGACGATGGTCTCGTCGATGCGGTTGAGGAACTCGGGACGGAAATGGGTCTTGAGGGACTCGTTGACCTTTTCCTTCATCCGCTCGTAGCTCATCGCCGTGTCGTCCTGCGTGAAGCCGACGTTGGCCTTGCGCAGATCCTGGGTGCCCAGGTTCGACGTCATGATCAGCACCGTGTTGCGGAAGTCGACCGAACGGCCCTGGCTGTCGGTGAGGCGACCCTCCTCGAGGATCTGCAACAGCGTGTTGAACACATCTGCGTGGGCCTTCTCGATCTCGTCGAACAGCACGACAGAGAACGGCTTGCGCCGCACGGCTTCGGTGAGCTGGCCGCCCTCTTCGTATCCGACGTAGCCGGGAGGCGAACCGACGAGACGGCTCACCGCGTGTGGCTCCATGTACTCGGACATGTCGAGGGTGATCATCGACTTCTCGTCACCGAACAGGTACTCGGTGAGCGTCTTCGCGAGTTCGGTCTTGCCGACGCCGGTGGGGCCCAGGAAGATGAACGAGCCCGACGGCCGCTTCGGGTCCTTGAGACCCGCACGCGTCCGGCGGATCGACTGGCTGACCGCCTTGATGGCGTCCTCCTGGCCGATGATCCGCTTGTGCAGTTCGTCCTCCATGTGGAGGAGGCGTTCGGTCTCTTCCTCGGTGAGCTTGTACACCGGGATTCCGGTCCACAGCGACAGCACCTCGGCGACGGCTTCCTCGTCGACCTCGTCGAACAGGTCGACGCCGGACTCCTTGACCTCGGACTCCTTCTCGGCCTTCTCCTCGAGGAGCTTCTTCTCCTCGTCACGGAGGCGCCCGGCTTCTTCGAACTGCTGCTCCTCGACGGCGGTCTTCTTCGCCTCCTGGACGTCGGCGAGCTTGGTCTCGATCTCGCGCAGGTCGGGCGGCGTGGCCATGCGCTTGATGCGCAGACGGGAACCCGCCTCGTCGATGAGGTCGATCGCCTTGTCGGGCAGGTGGCGGTCGGAGATGTAGCGGTCGGCGAGGTTCGCTGCGGCGACCAACGCCTGGTCGGTGATCGTGACCCGGTGGTGCGACTCGTACTGGTCGCGGATGCCCTTGAGGATCTCGATCGTGTGAGCCAGCGTGGGCTCGTCGACCTTCACCGGCTGGAAACGACGTTCGAGCGCAGCGTCCTTCTCGACGTGCTTGCGGTACTCGTCGAGG
>NZ_BAOL01000287.1 GCF_000350145.1 Ilumatobacter nonamiensis YM16-303
TGGGATTTGAACCCACGGATCCCGGAGGATCAATACCTGAGCAGGGTGACCACGACGACGAAAACCACAACGACCGGCGCCCCATGGAGCACCGGTCGTCGCGTGGCGGAGAGGGTGG
>NZ_BAOL01000286.1 GCF_000350145.1 Ilumatobacter nonamiensis YM16-303
TCCCCGCTCCACTCGAGCCCGGGTTGACGAAGCGAGAGAATCCGGGTCCGTACATCGCCGCGACATCGACCGCATTGCGCAGACCGTTCGCGTCTCCTGATCGATAGTCGTTCACACCGGAGGTGATGACGCTGCGCATCACTTGGTGGAGACCCTGGTAGGTCGAGTCGTAGTGGGCGAGCCCGAAGACGTGTCCGACTTCGTGGCGCAGGATCAGTTCGATCAGATCACGGTCGTAGTTCGACGCCGAGGACACCGTCACTCTGCCCGCCTCGATGAGATGCTCGCGATACTCGGCCCGGTAGACCGTTGAGGTCGGCCCTCCGCATCCCGCCCAGCTCGTCGAGGTGCCGGAGCACGTGGGGCTTCCGAAGTGATTGGTCGCGTAGTTGACCAGGATCTCGTTGTTCGATGGGGTGCGGCTGGTCGAGTACGTGCCGGCAGCGACGACGACATCGGAGCCCGTCGCCTGGCTGAGGTCACGCGCGACCTGGACCGCTGCAGAGCGGAACGACGGCGCTCCGGATGCGTTCGCGGTCAGCAGCAAGCGCCATGGCTCTGGTGAGACCGGGATGTTGACGAGCGCCGAGTAGCCGGGTCCGTTCCCCGGCACGTACGCGGGTTGGACCCGCTGGATGAACTGCTCGAAGTCCGGCTCCAGGTACGGTCCCGAATCGATCCCCAGGTGCTGGTCGTCCCCCACGTGCTCATCGTCATGGTCGGCGTCCGGCGTCGACGGAGCGGGCATCGTGGTCTCGGGAATCGTGGTCGCCGGAATCGTGGTCTCGGGAATCGTGGTCTCGGGGATCGTGGTCGTGGGGATCGTGGTCGGCGTCTCGCCGGCGGGCGGCGGAGGCGAGGTCGTCGGCTCGATCGTCGTCGTCGGGTCGTTGCCGTCTCCGGGCGGCTGTTCGATCGTGTCGGGTGCCGGAGGTTGGGCGTCAGCAGCACCGCTCGCTGCGATCGTCGCCACCGAGAGTGCTGAGACGATCACGATGGCAGGTCCCAGACGGTGACGGCTGGAGGCGAGGGACGAGAACATGTCCACTGTCTATCGGTTGTTGCGAACGGGTGAAAGTTGAAGGTCAGTTCGGTGACGATCGATGCCGGTCGGAGCGAACGCGAGCGTCGATGCTCTGACCGGTGCGTCCGGGTCGGGACAGCCCGAGCAGCAGTCCCGTCGTCCAGGACGAGTGGATCGTCGCGAGAGCCAGCGCCGTCCGAAACGGCCGTCTCGACATTCTGCCCGAGAGCGACACGGCACTCGCGTACGCGAACGGAACGATGAGCATCGGACGCCAGCGCAGTCCGGCGACCGACCCGAGCACGACACCGATCACACCGACCGGCGGGATCAACTGGCGCAGTCGGAGGGAATGCGGGTGTTTGCGCAGCACGACCGCCTTCCACCATCCGTATTCGAAGTACTGGCGAGCCAGCGCCTTCCAGGTCGAGCGCGGCGTGTAGCCGACCGACAGCGACGGGTCGAACCACACCGTGTCGCCTGCATCTCGGAGACGGATGTTGAGTTCGTAGTCCTGGTTGCGGATCAGGGACTCGTCGAACAACCCGACCGCCTCGATCGCTGCCCGGTCGAACACGCCCAGATACACCGTGTCGACCGACCCCGCGACCGACCCGATCCGGTACGACGCGCCTCCGGTACCGAGAATCGATGTCGTTGCGTCGGCGACCGACTGCTCGAACGGCGTCGTCGGCTCGGGCCGCTGCACACCGCCGACGTTCGCCGCGCCGGTTTCGCGCATGATTTCGACCGCTCGACGGACGTAGCCGGCCGACAACTGGCTGTGTCCGTCGACGCGCACCACGACCGGCGCAGTGCCGGCGCGAATCGCCACGTTCAGTGCGCTCGGCGTCCGGCCCGACGGATTTTCGACGACGAGCAGGTCATCGGCGGACGATGCCAGGCTCGCCGCCAAGGCCTCCGTGCCGTCGTCGCTCGGTCCGACACCGAGGATGATCCGCACACGTCCCGGATAGGCCTGCATGCGCACCGACGCGAGCGCGGTCTCGAGGTGCGGTGCTTCGTTCCGGATCGGCATGACGACGTCGACGTCCGGCCACGCATCCGACGACCGCCAGTCGGCGGTGCCATCCTGTGTCTGACACCCGATGGCGCGGT
>NZ_BAOL01000285.1 GCF_000350145.1 Ilumatobacter nonamiensis YM16-303
GCACCGACGACGACGGCACCGACGACGACGGCACTGACGACGATGGCGGAGCAGCCGGCGGTGAAGGTGAACCACAGGACGGCCGGCAGGGAGACCGAGCTGCTGGCGCGTCTCAGTCGTTCCGCGGCGGCGCAACCACGGGCTCGGCCGGGCCGCAGGACTCGCTGCCGGGAACGGGAAGCACCCCGTTGGTGCTCATCGTCTTCGCCGCCGGACTGCTGCTGTCCGGCATCGCGATCCGATGGGCGGGGAGGTCGCCCGCTTCGGTCGGGAAGTGACCTTCGACCGGGGACCGGCACGGCGAGCTCGCCGTGCCGGTCCCGAGGGCGTGCCCGCCCATGCGTTGGTCGACCCGGTCAGACGGAGCCCCACGTGCCCGGGCGGGTGGGATCGACCTGGCGTGTCGAGAATTTCGACGTGTGGAGCCAGGCATGGAACTGTTCTGCGGCCAGCGGGCGCGAGATCGCATACCCCTGCGCCACGTCACAGCCGAAGGAACGGAGCCGCTCCAGGATCTGTTCGGTCTCGACCCCCTCGGCCACGACTTCGAGGCCCAGGTTGTGGCCGAGTTCGATCGTCGAGCGGACGATCACCCCGTCCTGCTGGTCGACGATCATCGTCGAGACGAAGCTCTGGTCGACCTTCAATTCGCTGACGGGGAGTTTGCGGAGGTAGCTCAGCGACGAGTATCCCGTGCCGAAATCGTCGATCGACATGCGGACGCCGAGTTCGTGGAGCTCCTGGATGGTCGCTCGGGTTCTGGGGGCGTCGACGAGCAATGACGACTCGGTGATCTCGAGCGTGAGGTAGCTCGCGTCGACATCATGGAGTCGAAGCTCCTCTGCGACCCGCCACGCAAGGTGGGCGTCGAGCAGGTCGTGAGTGGAGAGGTTGATCGACATCGACAGGTGGTGCCCGTTGTCGTGGAGTCGGCGCAGCTCGGCGATGCTGAGTGTCAACATCACGTTGGTGAGTGGTCGGATCATCCCCGATTCTTCGGCGACCCGGACGAAGTCGGTGGGCGACACGATGCCGCGCACGTCGTGGGTCCAGCGGACGAGCGCTTCCACACCGGTGATCGTCGTGCTCGCCAGGTCGAGCTTGGGCTGGAACTCGACGTCGAGTTCGCCGTTCTCGATCGCCGTGCGGAGGTCTCCCAGCATCGACAAGTGTCCCGGCGTTCTCAGATCGGCCTCCTCGCGATAGAAATCCGCTCCGACGCGTCGGGCCTTTGCGTCGTACATCGCGATGTCGGCATGGCGCAATGGCAGCTCGGGGTTGGTGCTGTCGGCGTCGGCGCGGGCGATTCCGATGCTTGCGGTCACCACCAACGAGAGGCCGTTGAGCGTGATGGGGCGGGAGGCACTGGCGATGCAGCGTCGCGCCAACGCCAGGACATCGTCATCACTCGTTGCGAGGGTCACCACGGCGAACTCGTCTCCGGCCAATCGCGCCAGGAAGTCGTCCGATCCCAGTTCTGACGCGAGTCGGCGCGAGAATTCGATGAGCAGTTCGTCGCCGGCATGGTGTCCCAACGTGTCGTTGACCTCCTTGAAGCGATCGAGGTCGATCATCATCACGTAGGCACTCCGACCGTACGAGTCTCGGTCGAGATCGGCGAGTTTGACTTGGAGGGCGAGTCGGTTGGGGAGTCCGGTGAGCGAGTCGTGGCGAGCTTCGTATTGCAGTCGGCGGTGCAGCATGCCCTTGCGCAGGCTCGAGCCGAGCTGCTCGGCGAGGTTGGTCGCGCGCGCCAGGTCATCGCTCGAGAACTGGTTGTCGGCGCTGTCGTGACGTGCGATCACCAGGATGCCGATCGGCCCGGTCTCGTCGTCGACGGGAGCGACGATGACGTCGCCGCACCGGCTGAAGCCGATCATCCCACTCGACGTGAGAGCCCGACCGGTCGTCAGTTCGGCGTTCTTCGCGCCGATCCACGGTGCCCAATCGGTTGGCCAGTCCTGATCGGCGTCGACCGGAAGGTCCGATGTCGAGAAGACCGGTCCCGACTCGTGATGGGCGAGCACCAGCAGGGTGAGATCGGCGCGCAGCAGCCGTTCTGCCTCGGCAACCGCGGATCGACCGATCTCGTCGAGATCGAGCGATCGGCCGACGCGACCCGCGAATCCATAGATGGCGGTGAGGTCACGGAGGCGCTGCGCGAGGATTCCGTGTCGGCGCATCATGTACCAGAGAGCGATGATGGGAACGATCGCGAGGAATGCGACGACGTTCGAGACCAGGTAGAGGCTCAACATCGCGCCGGCCATCGCGGCGTTGACGACGAGCACCCACGCTGCTCTCAATTCGTCGACGATGTGACGCAGCGTGTCACCGACGAAGCGCGACACGGCCAACGCCACGGCGATCGAGCCGAAGACGCCCGCAACGGTGACTGCCACCGTTGCCGACAGCACGAGCCGGAGGTCGGACATTCCGATCGGTGGGAGGAGTTCGCGCATCACCATGTAGGCGAGGGCCGTTTCGAACGTGAACATCGCGAGATTGAACAATTGCTTGTACAGCGGTGGCCGCTTGACCACGCCGAAGACAACGGCGCTCGCCGCCAGGCGCGCGACGACGCCCGCGACCGGGTCGAGGTAGACGAGCGCGAAGATCATCGGGATCTCCGACAACGAGAAGAGGATCGCGTTGCCGCGGAACTCGATTCGGAACACCGTCAGCAGAGTGGCCCCGAACGCGACGGACAGGATCACCTGCGTCCACGGTCCGCCGTCGACGACCGGCTCCTGGACTGTCTCGATCCTCGACGCGAGCGCCCACGCGATCGCGGTGAGTGCGATCGAGAGGGCGACGACCTCGGCGACCGCTCGTTTCTGGCCCGCTTCGCGGCGGGGTGGACGCGCCGCGTCCAGCGACGATTCGTCCTGCTCGACGCCCGTCATGCCCACCTCCTGAAAGTCTCAGGTTCCGACGATACCCGGCTCCGGCGCGCAGTCAGCGCCGGTCAGCCCCAGTGTGCTCCGCCCCAGTGTGC
>NZ_BAOL01000284.1 GCF_000350145.1 Ilumatobacter nonamiensis YM16-303
GGAGCGCCAGAACTGTTCACGAGAACGGGTTGGGTCAGAGGATCTGTTTGCGGACCCAGCCGGCGAGGAGCTCGATGGCGTAGACGACGACGAAGATCACGATCAGGATCGCGCCGGTCGTCTGCCACTGGAGGACGCGCAGCGAGTTGAACAGCAGGAAGCCGATCCCGCCACCGCCGACGATGCCGAGCACGGTCGAGACACGCAGGTTGATGTCGAGCACGTAGAGCAGGTTCCCGACGAGCGACGGCATCGCCTGCGGGAGCACGGAGACGCCCGTTTCCTGGAGCCGGGTCGCCCCGGTGGCGAACACCGCTTCCCGCGGGATCGGGTCGACCTCCTCGACGGCGTCTGCGATCAGCTTCGCGAAGAATCCCGCCGTTCCGACCACGAGCGCGAACGAACCGGCAACCGGACCCAGTCCGATCGCGGACACGAACAACACCGCCACGATCAGCTCGGGAATCCCGCGGAGGAACACGATGAACACTCGCGAGATGGCGTACACGGTGCGGTTGACCGCGACGTTGCGTGCGGCCAACAACCCGAGCGGGACCGACACGATCGTGCCGAGGAACGTGGCGACGAAGGCCACCGCGATCGACTCGAGCATCCCGGTCCAGATCCCGTCACCCGCTGTGCTGAAGTCGGGCGGGAACAACCGCAGTGTGACCTCCCAGATCTTGCCGATCGATTGGAACAACTCGACCGGATCGAGACGGACGGCCCAGAGCGCGTAGCCGAGGAGCGCGGCGAACAGCGCTCCGTAGACCGCCTTCACGCGTCGCTCGCCGACGAACGGGGGCCGCACGGTGGCACGGTCGAACGGGTCCATACCGTCGGACTCGGGACGCGCTTTGCGGAATCGGTGGAACAGCGCGGCACCGACGCTCGCGCGTGGTGCACGGCGGCCCGCCTGCGCCCGGTCGGCACCGAGGAGGGTCGAACGGACCGCAGCGGACAGGAACTCCATCAGCGTGATGAACACGAAGATGACGACCACGATCGCGAGCGCCTGGTCGTACTGCAGCGACCGCAGCTTCTGCTGGAGCAGGAATCCCACGCCACCGGCACCGACGATCCCCAGCACGGTCGACGAACGGAGGTTGATGTCGAGGCGGTACAGCGTGGTGGCGATCATGCTCGGCATCACCTGTGGCAACACCGACGTGACGATGGCCTGCCACTTCGTCGCGCCCACCGAGACGACCGCGTCACGGGGTCGCTCGTCGATCTGTTCGATCGCGTCGGCGAAGAGCTTGCCGACCATCCCGATCGAGTGGAGACCGAGCGCGAGGATTCCGGGGAGTACACCGATCCCGACGGCGCGCACGAAGATCGCGGCGAAGATCAGGTCGGGGATCGCTCGGGTCGCCACGATCACTCCGCGACAGACCGCCATCACCGCCGGATGCGGAGTCGTGTTGCGCGCCGCGCCGAACGCCAGCGGAACCGAGAGCACGATCGCCATCGCGGTTCCGATGACGGCCATCCACAACGTCTCGAAGGTGAGTTCGATCGCGCGGTCGAGATCCTCGAAGTCCGGGGGGAACATCCGCCCGAGCAGGTTCCACATGTCACCGAGTCCGCTGAAGATGGCGGTGAACGACATGTCGATGTACCACCAGCCCCACACGGTCGCGGCGAGGAAACCCACGACGACCAACCGCAGCAGTACTCGCTGACGGGTGAGGGGAGGACGCAGGCGGGGTGTCGGAGTCGGCGGCGCGGGCGTCGCCCGGTCCAGCACGTCGACGTCGGTCATCGGCTGACCTCGGCGGCGCGCAGTTCCGCACCGGCCGCTTCGACGCTTCCTTCCGGTCGCGTGCCGGGCTCGACGCGCCGGTAGACGTCCATGACCTCCTCCTGGTCGAGGTTCGCCACCGAGCGATCGAGCACCATCCGTCCGTCGCGCAGGCCGACGATGCGGTGTGCCCACCCGAGTGCCAACTCGACCTGGTGCAGTGTGCAGATGACCGTCAGCTGGTCCTCGGCCACGATCCGGAACAGCACGTCCATGACCTGCGCCGACGACTCCGGGTCGAGCGAGGCAACCGGTTCATCGGCGAGCAGCAGTTTCGGCCGTTGCATCAGTGTGCGGGCGATGGCGACGCGCTGCATCTGGCCGCCCGACAACGTGTCGGAGCGCTGGAACGCGCGGTCTCCCAATCCGACCCGATCCAAGTGGTCGAGCGCCTCGAGGCGGTGCGCTTTCGAGTACGTCAGTGTGCCGAAGCGCGGCCCGCGCAATCGACCGAGTGCTCCCGACAGCACGTTCTCCAGGCAGGTCAGACGACCGACGAGACCGAACTGCTGGAAGACGAAACCGACCTCGCGCCGCAGCTCGCGCAGATGCGCCCGACGGGCGTGGACCACGTCGAGACCCATCACCTCGACGTCACCTCCGGTCGGATGGTGGAGTCCGTTGAGGTGGCGCAGCAGCGTCGACTTGCCGCTTCCCGAGAGTCCGATGAGACACAGGAGTTGGCCCCGCGGCACGTCGAGGCTGACACGGTCGAGCGCGAGTGGCCCGTTGGGGAACTTCTTCGACAGATCCTTCAATCGAACGATCGGATCGGCGTCGGGGTCGACGTGTGGGGAGGCGCTGTTGGCGGTCACGGGGTGTCTCCAGGCGTGGTGGTGAGGGGCGTGCGGATGAGATCGGAGAACGACCGAAGGGGGCCGCCGTCTCGGCCGGCCCCCTCGGTTCGATGCGGTTCAGCGAAGGACGGTCAGCCTTCGCACTGGGCGGCGCCGGTCTGGTCACACACGGCACGCACGCCGTCGTAGAAGGAGTCGTCCACGGGGACCCAGCCCCAGGCGTTCTCGTCGGTCAGTCCGCAGGTCTCGACGTCCTCGCAGATTCCGCGCTCGACGAGGCGGGTCGTGTTGGCCTCCTCGATGACGATTCGGTTGATCTCGTCGACCAACGACTGGGGAAGACCCGTGCGCAGTGCGATGGGCGATCCGGCGATCACCTCGGACTTCCAGACGGTCTCGATGTCGCCTTCGGCGATGTCACCCGATTCGATCAGGATGTTGTCGACCATGGCGTCGAACGCGAAGCCGGCCTCGCAGTCGCCGTTGTCGACCGAGATCACCGCGGCGTCGTGCCCACCGGCGAACACCGGCGTGACACCGCTCTCCGGATCGATGCCTTCCGCGATGAGGCCCGCCGACGGGTACAGGAACCCCGAGGTCGAACCGGGATCGACGAAACAGACCTGGCGGTCCGCGAACTCGGCCAGCGAGGTGATGTCGCTGCCGGTCTTGACAATGCCGTAGCTCTGGTAGCCGGGCTCCTCGCCCTCCTCCTCGATCAGCGCGCCGACCGGCTCGATCTCGGCACCGGCGTTCTTGGCGATGACGTAGGCGAACGGCCCGTACTGGGCGAGGTCGACGCGGTCGGCGACCTGCGCTTCGATGATGCCGGCGTAGTCGGTCGCCTGGAAGAACTCGACCTCGATGCCGAGGTCTGCTTCGAGTACCTGGATGAGCTTGTCGTAGCTCTCCTGCAACGCGGTCGATTCCTCGGCCGGAACGGCACCCATCACCAGGGAGTCCGGCCAATCCGACGTGTCGACGTCACCGGAGGCCGCATCGGTGCCCTCCGTCTCGGCGGCTTCCGTCGTCTCGGTCTCCGCCTCCGTGGCTTCCGTCGCGGCGGCCTCGGTGGCTTCGGTCTCGGCTTCGGTCTCGGCTTCGGTGTCGGCCGCTTCGGTGGCGGCCGTTTCGGTGTCGGCGGCCTGGGTGGTCTCCGACGAATCGGCTTCGTCGGCCGAGGCCTCGTCGTCGCTGCCGCATGCAGCACCGACGAGTGCCAGCGACGCAGTCAGCGCGATGAGGGTGGTCCGCGCGCGGCGGGGGGTGGGGGATGAGTGATGTACGTTCACGGAGAAGTTGTCTATACCGGTCGAGTGAACGAGGAATGGCGCCGCTTCATCGGCGACGTGAACACTCGACGAACCGGTGAAGCGTCCGCTGTGTCCGTGGGCACAACTCGGGTGTGCAGAGGTTCGACTACGAGACCAGATCGTCGAGAACTTGTTCAGCCAACCCGAACGCGGTGGTCATCCCGATCCCGGAGGTGACGGTGACGATCCGTGCCGTGCTCGTCGGTGCCGCGATCATGAACTCTCCGTCCGCTGCCGCGTACACGCCGCGCCATCGCGAGCGAACCGTGAGCCGGCGCGTACCGAGGAGGGATGCGGCCTCGGCGAGAAGGAGCTCGTCGTACTGCTCGTCGGCGTACGGCAGATGCGTGCGCGCGTCGTGATGGGTGTCGCCGATCGCCAGCGTTCCATCGGGCAGTTCGGTCAACATGAGGTTCATCGCGCAGTCGAGGAGCTCGGGGCGTTCGGCACGCACCCGCTCGCGCACCCGCGCCGCGCTCGGGCAGGACGAGAACCCGGAATACCGCAGGAGCGACAGCCCGGACAGCACGGCGGGGTGGACCGGACGCCCGGTCGGGTTCTCCACCTGCAGCATGTGCAATCGGCACCGCTCGACACCGGCGGCGTCGGCGACGTCGGGGAAGATGCGATCGACATCGTGGCCGACGCACACCACGACATCGGTCGCCTCGATCGGACCGCGACTGGTGCGCGCTCCCCCATCGACGACGTCGAGCAAGGACGTGTTCCACGAGAACGAGACCCGCCGAGTCCGCTCGAGCCACGCGGCAATCGCCGCAGCCGCGCCGCGGGGGTCGACCCGCAGATCGGCCGGCAGCCACGCCCCACCCACGACGCTCCCACCGCTCGGAATCCGTGCCTCGACCTCACCGGGCTGCAGGATCTCGACGTCGCCGTGTCGGGTCGCGGCGAATTCGTGGAGCACGGCGAACTCGTCGTCCGAGCGGGCGACGACCACCGTGCCCGCCTCCTCCGCACGGAAACCGGCGTCGCGGGCGAGTTCGAGCCAGGTCGATCGACCGGCAGCACCGAAATCATGCGCACGCCCCGTCTGCGCCGTGAGACAGATGTGACCGAAGTTCCGGCTCGATGCACCGACCGCCCGGTCGTCACGTTCGATCACATGAACACGCAACCCGCGCCGCTGGGCGGCGTGTGCGTGGGCGAGGCCGACGATCCCCGCACCCACCACGAGCAGATCGACGCGCTCCTCCGACTTCACGTGTCCCACCCTGCCCGTCACCGGGTCGCTCACTGCATTCATCTCCCAGTTATACAGACAACGTTCGGGCAGAGTTCATCGTGAGTTCAATCGCATCAGCCCACCATGGGGGGATGTCCGACGTCGCAGTTCACCGGCGAACGGGAAGTTGTAGGGTCAAGTCCGTGACCGCCCGCCATCAACAGGTCGCCGACGAGCTGCGGCGCCGCATCTCCGAGGGCGAGATGGAGATCGGCGAACCGCTTCCCTCCGAGTCGGAGATCGCCAACGAGTTCGGGGTCTCACGGGGCACCGTCCGTCAGGCGGTCGGCGCGCTACGCAGCGAAGGTCTCATCGCCGGCGGTCGCGGCGCACCGCCCGTCGTTCGGACCAACGCCCTCCCCGCGTCCTTCGAAGCACTCCAATCGTTCTCCGCGTGGGCCGTCGAGGCCGGTCACGAACCGGGCCAACACACCATCGAAGTGGCCCGCCGCCGACCTGAGTCCGCGGCCGCGGATGCGCTCGGGCTCACCGAGAACGATGTCGCCGTCGAGGTACTACGGGTCCGTTCACTCGATGGGCGACCGATACTGGTCGAACGGATGACGTTCGTCGAGTCGGTCGGACGCCACCTCTTCGACTTCGATCCCGACACCGGATCGATCTACGCCCGTCTGATCGAATGCGGCATCGACATCGCGGTCGCGCGACATCGATTCGATGCCGTCGCCGCCGACTCGATCGATGCCGAATTGCTCGGTATCCCGCTCGGGTCACCGCTCCTACGCGAACGGCGAAGGACGACCACGCCCGACGGCGTGCCCGCCGAGTACGCGGACGACCGTTACCTGCCCGACGCCGTCAACTTCGCCATCGAGAACACCCGGCGGGGCGACGATGTCCCCGGCGGAAGCTGGCACCGAGATGCGGTGCTCGATCCGACCTGGAGGAACTCATGATCTCACTCGTGGCCCTGGACATGGCCGGCACCACCATCGACGAAGGTGGCGCCGTGTACGAAGCGCTGCACGCCGCCGTCGCCGAGCACCCGATCAACGTCGGCTCCGAGGTCACGGCCGCCGACGTCCAGCAGTGGATGGGAGCCGAGAAGCGCACGGCGATGCGCGAACTCACGCGGCTCGCGTCCGGTGCGGTGGCCTCCGACGCCGTCGTCGAGGAGATGTACGAGCAGTTCCGAGATCAGCTGCGTGCGACCTACGCCGCGACCCCGCCGGTTCCGGTGTCGGGCACGAACGAACTCTTCACCGAATTGCGGACACGTGGAATCCGCGTGGCGCTGACCACGGGATTCTCACGCGACATCGCCGAGCCACTCGTGCGATCGCTGGGATGGCAGCCCGGACCCGACTCACCGATCGACGCGGTCGTCTGCGGCGACGAGGTCGCGGCGGGACGACCGGCGCCGTACATGATCTTCCGAGCGATGGAGCAGACCGGGATCGAGACGGTCGACCGGGTGCTCGTGGCCGGCGACACCGTCGTCGACCTCCGCGCAGGGATGAACGCCGGGGTTCGCATGGTGATCGGCGTGGCCACCGGCAAGTTGACGTTCGCCGAACTCGGCGCCGAACCGCACACGCATCTGCTGGCCAGCGTGGCCGACATCCCCACGGTGCTCGACGCCTGACCGAGCCGTTCCCGGAAGCGTTCGTCTCGGAATCACGATCGACTCGCGACGAGAACGAAACGTCAGTCCGGTCGAACGGCGACGCGGAGCCAGTCGCGGGTGTTCGTCTCGGCGAACGCGTCGTCGAGCCGGGCGAGCGGAAGCGGCGGCGACACGAGCAACTCCCACGGGTACTCGTGGACGGTGAGGAAGTCGACGGCCTCGCGGAGGTGGCGGGCGGCGTAGTTGTGGACGCCCACCATCGTGATGCAGCCGGCGATCAGGTCGACACCTTTGATGTCGAGCAGCGAGTCGGGGTGAACGAGTCCGGCGAGTACGTAGGTTCCGCCGGGCCGGAGCAGCCGAATCCCGTCGTGGACGACCTTCGCGACGCCGGCGACTTCGATCACGGCATCGAACGAATGGTCCGCGAACCGTTCGGTCTCGCGTGCGAGCACCCCGTGCGCGCCGAACTCCGCTGCGAGATCCAGCCGCGACGCGACGGCATCACTGATCCACACCTCTCGTACACCACGCGACCGCAACAGCGCCGCTCCGTAGATCCCAAGCAACCCTGCCCCCTGGATCAGGACCCGATCCGCTCCCGCAGGGACCTTCTCGACGACGGCCACCATCGTGGCCAGGGCGCAGTTCGCCGGGACGACCGTGGAATCCGCCAGCGCGTCGGGAACCTCCACCACCGTCGTTCCGGCGCGCAGCACGATGTGGCTGGCGAAGCAGCCGTCGAGTCCGTGGGTGTCGTCCAGTCCGGCGTGCCCGTACTTGAACAACGACTCGCACTTCTGCGGAATCCCCCACTCGGTACACGGTCGACAACGTCCACACGTGTCGACCAGTGTCCAGGTGACGCGACGCCCGACCAGGGACCGCGGTCGATCGTCACCGACCGCAACGACCGTGCCCACCGCTTCGTGTCCGAGGACGGACGGGACCAACCCCGGTCTCCGGCCGTGGAAGGTGTGGGCATCCGACCCGCAGATCGTCGCCAAGTCGATCCGGACGAGCACCTCGCCGGCGTGCAGCGCGACGTCGACGGCAGCTCGATCGTGGACGAAGGGTTGCTCGACGCCCTGGAACAACATCCGCTCCCGATCGATCCGCGTCGCGGCATCGTGCGGAGCCGCCGACGAGGTGTCGGAGCGGGGTGCGGGTTCGACGCGCGAGATGGTGGTGTTGTCGGACGACATCGAGAACTCGGTGCGGAGCGACCGACCTCAGCGAGGGTCGCTGTCCTCGACGGCGGGAATGCGGACGATGACCGACTCGACGAGCGTCCGGAACGTGTCGAGTGACGGCACCGGCGCCCCGACCTCCTTGGCGAGGTCATCCCAACGACGGAGCGCCACCGCGGGGGCGGACCCCGGGAGCGCCGCGAACCGCTCCGCCTCGGCGGACGTCATCGGACCGCCTTGGAGCTCCATGCTCCGGATCGAGGCGGGCGACAACACGTCGACGTACTCGGGGTCGATCGCACACAGATAGCGCTTCGCCGAGACGTGGAGTCGAATCGGCTCGGTGATCGACTCGGGGAACCACGTGGCGAGGAAGCGCGCGCCCAGGTCCTCGTGGCGGAGGTCCTGCGGAGCCACCCCTCGATCGGTATCTCCGTGCGTTCGCGCGGTGTGGACGTCGATGTCGACGAGGAGGTGCCCGATGTCGTGGAGAAACGCTGCGACGATCGTGGTGACGGACGCCGGAGCCGCCATCGCGTGAGCACCGCACTGCAACGCGTGCGCGGTCTGGGTCACCGACTCGTCGTAGTTCTCGGAGCCCCGTTGCTCGTAGACATCGATCAGGGCATCGGCCACGGCCTCGGCGGACTGGAGCATCGTCCAGCGCATCCCGCCCCGGGCAACGGCACGTCGGTCGGCGCCCGGGGCGTCCGGGTGTCCGACGGTGCTCACCGGATCACCCCGTGGGTCGCAACCACATCCTCGGGCCGCATCACCGCGTGCACCGTCGGAAGTCTCCTCGCGAAGTCGACCAGCACCAGGTCGGCGCGCATGCCCGGTGCGAGACGACCTCGATCGTGCAGGCCGACGGTGTCGGCGGGGCCGGCGGTCACCAGATGGACCGCGTCGGCGAGCGAGCAGAGGCCATCGTGCACGAGTGATCCAACGGCCCCGAGCAGCGAGAACGGGAGGTAGTCCGATGCCAGACCGTCACACACACCACGGCCGATCAGCGTCCGTGCGCTGGCATTTCCGGAGTGACTCCGGCCCCGAACGACATTCGGGCCGCCGCAGACCGTGCGCAGCCCGCGCTCTCGCGCCCGTCGCGCTGCCTCGAGGGAGGTGGGGAACTCGGCGATGACCGCCGATCGCGAGACCGCCTCGTCGATGTCGTCGGCCGACGTCGGATCGTGCGCCATCAAGCGGATCAGGCCGGCTTGCGCACGCTCGCCCAACCAGTCGAGCGCGGCCTCGATGTGGTGCGCGCGGCCGGCTCGATGCTCGGCGATCTCGTCGATGTGACGCCGGCTCTGCGCAACCGACATTCCCGTCGCACCCGCCACGTAGCGCTCGTACTGCGTGCGGTCCCGATACTGCCCGGCGCCGGGGGTGTGATCCTCGAACGAGACCAGCGGCGTCCGTGCCGACAGCACGTCGTGTGCGGCGCGGAGGCGGTACGCGAGCGCTCCGAGCCCGTCGGGGTCACGCACGTCGAGTCGGTGCAGAACCTGATGGTCGACGAGCGCATCAGGATCGGCCGCACGCTCGGCGACGGCCTCGTTCATCCGCTCCGCGTTCTCGACCGTTCGGTCGTACTTGTGACTGTTCTCGTAGGCGATGCCGTGGAACACCGTCGTCACGCCGGCTGCTCTCAACCTGCCCTCGAACGAGCGGAGTGCGACCCCGTGGTCGAGTTCGACCTGTGGCCGCGGTCGGATCTCCTTCTCCAACCCGTCGGAGTGCGTGTCGACGAGCCCGGGAATGCAGGTCAATCCCCGGCCGTCGATGTCGTGCGACCGGCGGCACGACGCGCTCCCGACCTCGACGATCGTGCCCTCACGCACGACGACGGTGGCGTCATCGACGACCGTCTCCGCCAACACGGCGCGCACGTTGCCCAGCACGAAGGACGGAGGGCGCCGGACGCTCACACTGGCGTCGTCGGATGCGATGGTGCCGGCGGCGGCGACGGACGGGGAGCTGAGGGTCATCGAGCGACTCCTTCGAGGTCGGGCTGTACTCCGCCGTGATCGGGGCGCGCCGCACGAATATCCACATGTGCAGACAACACCGGCCGTGTGGCCACCAGGCGACCCCCGAGCGACATCGTGGTGGCCGTTGGCTGAACAATCACGAGCGGGGTCACGCTCGGCTCGACCGACGGGAGCGGCTCGGGCCGCTGTCGTTGTGCGTCGGTCCGATACGTTTGCAGGTCGATGACCGAACGCGCCCTGCTCGACCGTGTGAGCGTCGAGACTCGGGCCGCCATCCGGGCCGCCGGCCGACAGGTGATCATCCCCGACGGCAACTTCCTCCTGCGCGACGGCGAATCGGCGACCGCGGCGTTCTACGTGCTCGACGGGTTGTTGAAGATCGTCAAGACGTCGCCCGGCGGACGGGTGTCGGTCGTCGGGCTCCGCGGGACCGGCTGCCTGGTCGGCGAGTTGGCGCATCTCGCGCCCGCTCCGCGATCATCATCGCTGCAAGCCGTGTATCGGACCGTCGTCCTGCGGATCGACTACCCGGCGCTCGACCGGCTGTTGGTCAACCACGCCGACTTCGCGCACGTGATGCTCGAGGACCTCGCCGTCCGACTCCGCGAAGCGACCTACCACCTGCACGAGGTGATGACCGCGAGCGCGATCACCCGCATGGCCGCACGCCTCGAGCAGCTCGCCGACGAGGTCCAACCCGAAGCGGAACTGTCCCTGGCGCTCCCCGTCTCGCAGCAGGAACTCGGGGAGTGGGCCGGCTTGTCACGAGCCGGTGCGGTCAAGGCGCTGCGGATCCTCCGCGAGCGTGGCGTCATCGAGACCTCGCGCCTCGCGATCGTGATCAAGGACCTCACCGCGCTCCGGACGATCGCGTCGTCCTGAGCCTCTCGGGTCTCCGTGCGTGACGGACGTCTCACCCGTTCTGGTCACTGGTAGCCAGACCGACGTGGCCATTCGTGCCCTTGATGGGGACGTCCCCGGATCAGGAGCACCAATGACGACGACACCCATCGGCAACGCGACGAGCACGACGATTCCGCACATCGCACAGCACGGGTGGTTCAGCCGTCGCCGGCGGGCGATGTCCCCGCAGGATCGAAACGCCACCGCGCTCGAGTTCCATGCATTGGCATTGGCCGTCGGGCACGAGCATGCTGGCGAGGTTCGCTCGCTGCTGACTGCGATCCCGATCGAGGCCGGGGCCGCGATCACCCAGCAACTACGACTTCCCCGTCAAGCCTTCTTCGTGTTGTCGGGTCGTCTCGCGATCACCGTCGACGAGCACCCGGTGGCAGTACTCGGTCCGGGCAGCTTCTTCGGAGAGTCCGACACCACACGCCTCCAACGCCGCAACGTTCCGCGCGTTCATCCGCTCGGAAGAGTCGTGCTCGGCGTCGCCGGCCCGATCGAGCTTCCCGAGATTCACCGCCTGGTGCCCGACCTGCCGACCTTCACGACGATCGCCGAGGTGGAGCCGATCCTCCCGCCGGCAACCGTCCCCGAGGCACCACGAGTCGAAGAGCGCGATCTCGATCACGACGACGTCGACGACGTGATGGGCCTCGGTCTGCTCGAGCGGATCGCCGGCTGACGCTGGAGAACCTCACATCCGCCCGGGGGTAACGGATTCGGCCGAGTCGGGGGACCCTGGCCGAATCCGACCCCCGGACGCGCAAGTGGACGAGCCCGACGGGGGCTCGTCCACTGTGCAGTGTTCGTTTCGTTGTCGAAACCGGACGGGCGAACCCGTCAGATCAACTCTGGATCTTGATCTCGATGTCGACGCCCGCCGGCAGCTCGATGCGCTGGAGGCTGTCGATGGTCTTGTTGTTCGGGTTCACGATGTCGATCAGGCGCTTGTGGACGCGCATCTCGAAGTGCTCCCGGCTGTCCTTGTCGACGTGCGGGCCACGGATGACCGTGTAGCGGTGCTTGTCGGTGGGCAACGGGATCGGGCCGCGCACGGTGGCGTCGGTCCGGGTGACCGTCTCGACGATCTTCTTCGTCGACTGGTCGATGATCTCGTGGTCGAACGCCTTGAGGCGGATGCGGATGTTCTGTGCCATGGGTCAATTCCTCTTTCTCAGAACGTCCGGATCAGGCGATGATCTTGGTGACTCGGCCGGCGCCC
>NZ_BAOL01000283.1 GCF_000350145.1 Ilumatobacter nonamiensis YM16-303
GCTCCGTGCGCGAACTGTTCACGAGAACGGCGGGCTCAGTCCCAGTCGAGGTGGAGGTGGCGGTACGCGTCACGGAGGATCGATGCCAGTTCGGGGCGTCGGGGGAGGCGTTCGTCGGTACGTTCGAGATCCGGGATCTCGGGGAGCACCGTTCCCTCCGGGGCCTGGAGGACCTCGGCGATCGGGTCGACGAACGCCTCGCGCTCGCGCTGTGCGTGCTGCTCACGCCGCTCCGCGCGGCCCTGCTCCATGCCGTCACGGACGAGTTGGAGATGTCGACGGCGGCGGGGGAGGTCGTCGGCCGGTTCGTCGTGGACGCGAGCATCGTCGCGTCCGTCGTCCCGATCGTCCGCTCCGTCATCCCGGTCGTCATCGTCGCGGTCGGTGCGTTCGTTGCCGCGCCACACGTCGAGCAGTTCGGGTTCCATCAGCAGTTCGTCGGAGAGGACGAACATGGTGGCGATGACGTGCTTGCACGCGTGGTCGTCCCAGTTGTCGTTGTCGGGGCAGTTGCAGACCGCGTGGACGTCTCGACGGAGCGGCATTCCGTCGCCCGGGGTGACCTCGAGCGAGGCGATGTACGGCATCGACCGCGATCCCTGCACTTCGCACGTGACGATGCCGCTCTCGATGACGATGTCGAGCACCGAGCCGTCCTTCGCGTACTGCTTGCCGCGACGAAGTCGCTGCGGATCGCTCATCTCCGCGGCGAGCACCTTCATCATCGTGGCGGGGAGACGCCCGGGCTGCTGCGCGCCGAACGGTTTGCGGGGGCGGCTCACAGATCCTTCTCCAGGACCACGAGGTCGCGGAGTTCGTCGGTGCTCAGCTCGGACATCCATGCTTCGCCCTCGCCGGTGCCGACGACCTGCTCCGCGAGTCGACGCTTGTCGTCGATGACCTGGCTGACCTTCTCCTCGACCGTTCCCTCACACACGAGCTTGTGGACGTTGACGGTCTGGGTCTGGCCGATCCGCCACGCCCGGTCGGTCGCCTGGTCCTCGACCGCCGGGTTCCACCACCGGTCGTAGTGGATGACCTGGCTGGCCGCGGTGAGGTTGAGTCCGGTACCGCCCGCCTTCAGTGAGACGATCAACAGTGGCGGCGCGGACCCGTCCTGGAAGTTGTCGACCATCGCATCCCGCTTGGTGCGCGACACACCGCCGTGGAGGAACGGAGCGTCGAACGTGAACTGTTCGTTGACATGGCGCACCAAGAGGTCGCCCATCTCTCGGAACTGGGTGAACACGAGCGCGCGTTCTCCCTGGTCGAGCAGGTCGGTGACCAACTCGTCGAAGCGGGTCAGCTTGCCCGATCTACCGGCGAGGCGGGAGCCGTCCTTCAGGGCATGTGCTGGGTGGTTGCAGATCTGCTTCAGCCGCATCAGCGCGGCGAGGACCAGCCCGCGGCGGCGCATGCCCTTCGCCTGTTCGGCGTCGACGAGGAGCTGATCGACGACCTGCTGGTACAGCGCCGCCTGCTCCTTGGTGAGCTTCGCGTAGGCGACCTGCTCGATCTTGTCGGGAAGGTCGGGGAGCAGCCGCTTGTCGGCCTTCGTACGACGGAGGATGAAGGGCGAGGTGATCCGCCGCAACTTGGCCGCGGCGTCGGCGGCCACCTCCGGGTCGGCGGCGCGCTCGATCGGGGACGCAAAGGTCTTGCGGAACCGCTCGAGCCCGCCGAGGATCCCCGGGTTGACCGCGTCCAGGATCGACCACAGTTCACTCAGCCGGTTCTCGACCGGGGTGCCGGTGAGCGCGATCTTCTGGTCGGCGCGCAGTTGGCGCACCGCTCGCGCGCCCTTCGTGTTCGGGTTCTTCACCATCTGGGCCTCGTCGAGCACGACGGTCGACCATTCGATCGCGCCGAGGTGCTCGAGGTCGCGCGGCAGCAACCCGTAGGTGGTGATGACGATCTGGAGATCGGGATCGAGGAGGAACATCTCGTCCGCGCTCGCGTCGGAGTCCTCCGACCGGTGAGCCATCGCCTTGACGATCAGGTCGAGTTGCTTGTCGCGCTGCGAACCGTGATGGACCGACACTTCGAGCTTGGGGGTGAAGCGGTGTGACTCGGAGTGCCAGTTGCGCACCACGGACAGCGGGCAGACCACCAGGTGCGGTCCGGGACGTTCGACCAAGTGGGCCAGGGTGGTCGCGGTCTTGCCCAGCCCCATGTCGTCGGCGAGGCAGCCGCCGAGCCCGAGCCGGGAGAGGAACTGCATCCACGCCAGCCCGCGACGCTGGTAGTGGCGCAACTCGCCGACGAACTCACTCGACTCCTGGACTTCCTCGAGCCGGTCGTCCGGGAGGCCCTGGAGCAGGTTGCGCACCCAGTCGGTGTCGGTCATGGGCGAGTCGTCACCGTCGCCGATCGGCTCGCCGTCGGGTCCGAGCATCACGTCGTCTGCGTCGGAGTGCACGGTGATCGTCGGTCGGTCCTCGGACGACTCGTCGTCGTTCGCGAGCTGCAGCAGCTGCAGCGGGCTCACCGTGCTGTGGGACCGCTCCAGCTCCCGCAGCTTGTCCCGCTTGCGGCGGAGTTCGTCGGGGTCGATCCGCACCCATCGGTCGCCGGTGTGCAGAAGCGTGGCCCCGGCCTCCTGGGCGCGCTCGAGTTCGGTGTCGGAGATCTCCTCGCCGCCGACGACCAACTTCCACTCGACGAGCGCTTCGCGTCCGAACTGCTTCTTGCGGTCGTCCTGCGGCGTGGGGGTGGCTTCGCCGCTGACGCGCACCGTGTTGCGGATGAGTCGTTCGGGTCCGATCAGTTCGACGCCCGCCTTCTCCAACTCGAACGGCGCGATGTCGATGAAGTCCTCGGCCGTTTCGAGGTCGAGTTCCACGCTGGTGGGCTCGTGTTCGACGGCGAGATCGGCCAGGCCGGGAACCACGGGTGCGATCCTCGCGACGACGTCGTTCAACAGCCCGACCAGGTTCGGGAGGTGACGCTCCTCGCGAGCGACCTCGATCGCGCGAGCGTTGCGATCCCACAGGTCTGCTGCGGTGCACCAACGCATCGAGTCGGTGTCGTCGACGAGTTCGAGCCGGGCTTCCCACGGGTCGTGCGGGTCGTGCGACATCAGCAGCCGCACCCGGGGAATCACCACCGGTTCGCCCGACAACCTCCGCCGGTGGCGGTCGAGTTCGTCACGCAGTTGAGCGAGCGCGACGACGAACTCGTCGGTGCCGCCGCGCACGACGTGGTCCGGCTTCGCGAGCGCGCCGAACACGGCGCGCAGCGCCTGGGTCGAGCCCTTCCGGCTTCGGCCGACGTCGGCCTTCCAGCCGCCTTGGGACAGGGTCGCACGAGCGACGCCGTCGACCATCAGCTCGAAGATCTTGCGCGTGTCGTGCCCGGAGCCGGCGGTGCAGATCGGCGGACGCGCAGCATCGAGCGTGGTCAGGAGTGCACCGATCTCGTCGTCGACGTCCGGTGTCCAGCGGGCGACGGTGAAGGGACCCTCTTCCACGACGACGGGCGTCATGCGCCCCGCCGTGACCATTCGTCGTGCCAACTCAGCGACGCGCGCGAACCACGCGATCGAGTCGGAGATGACCCCGGTGTCCCGCGGAAGGTCGGACAACCAGACGGCGATCCCGAGCGGATCGAGCTGAACAGATGCCGCTTGCAGAGCGGGGCCATGCGGCACGTCGATGCTGATCCGGGCGATCGCGCCGTAGGAGATGGGCGAGTCGTGCCACCCGCTGCGCGTGCCGTCGGGATCGATCGTGCGAAACCCCGAGTACAGCCACGCCATCGACGCCGCGTCGAACCCGTTCCAGCCCCACACGTGCAACGCGCCGGAGCGCCAGGTGCCCTGCGCCACGTACGGCGGCCGGTGCCGGGACGGTCGTGCCATCAACCCCTCAACCTACCGAGGGGGTCTGACAACGCTGCCGGTGTGACCCGTACGATCGGGGGCGTGTCGTTGGTCGATCAACTGCCGTATGCGCCGTGGACGGAGCGGGGGTCGGTCGTCGACGGTGAGTTCCGGTGGCGGCTCGGCGTGCGGCCGCTCGACCTCCGCGACTGGATCGAGATGGGTCCCGATGCCGAGGGACCGGACGGCTGGATCGCCCAGAAGGCGCGGTTGCTCGACGATCATCGGCCGACCGTGTTCCAGGTGCTCGATGACATCGAACCGGAATGCCGTGAGATCGGCGATGAGCTCGTCGAGCACCTGAAGCATCGCTGGCCCGAGCCGTTCGTGGACGTGTCGTTGGACGCGAACCTGCATCCGCTCGAAGCGGCCAGTCGACTGGTCCCCGAAGATCTCGTGGTGATGGCCGAACGTGATGATCGACTGGTGTTCGGCGGGGGCTCGGTCTGCTTCCCCAACCGCTGGGACCTTCGCTCGAAGCTCGGGCTCACGTTGGCCGAGGTGCACGAGCCGGTCGCGCAGTTGAACGATCAACTCGAGCCGGCGGTCGATCGCTTCCTCGATCGGCTCACGCCGGAGCGTCCGTTCTGGCGACTCGGCTGGGGCATCATCGACGTGGCCGATGGCTACACGCCTGCCGACGGAACCGGCGCTGATCGTCCAGCCGATCCATCCGTCGGCGAATTGTTCGTCCGGGTCGAGCGTGAGACCTTGCGTCGATTCCCCGAGACGAACTGCGTGCTCTTCACGATCCGCACCTACATCGCACCCATCGCCACCGTCCTCGCCGACGCGGACTCGGCTGTGGCGCTCGCCGACGCCGTCGCCGCCATGTCCCCCGGCATCGTCGAGTACAAGGCTCTCGTCGGCCACGTCCGGCCGCTCGTCGACCTGACGCACGGCGCCTGACACCCTCCTGACATTCGCGACGCGCCGGTTCACGCGAAGTTCGCTTGAACTCCCCCGCGTCGACACCGCCCGGCCATCGCCGCCGACGTTCGGGTCCGTACGTTCCCGCCTCACCGCCTGCTCGACCGAGCTGGGGGTCCCCCGAGTATCAGGAGAACGATCCACCCATGATTCCCCGACGAGTCCGCGCGACCTGTGCGTTCCTTGCGTGTTCCTCACTGTTGGTCGCTGCGTGCGGTTCCGACGACGCGAGCGAGTCCTCCGGCAGTGCCGACGAAGCGACCGAGGAAACGACGGCGGAAGCGTCCGACGAAGGCGACGCACCCGTCGAGACCGCCGCGGATGCGACCGAGGCGACCGAGGCGACCGAGGAACCGAGCGAGGACGCGACCGCCGACGCGAGCGGCGATGCGATCGACGTCTGGATCGCCTTCACCGACGATCGCCTCGACTGGACCGAGCAGGTCGCGGCCGACTTCAACGAGCAGAACGACGGCGCCGACGTGGTGATCCAGGGCTACGAGGACTACGAGTCACTGTTCGACGCGACCCTGCTCGCGTTCGACCAGGGCGAGCCGCCGGCCGTCGTCCAGTACTTCGAAGCCGCGACCACCGAAGCCCGCGATGCCGTGGGAGCGAACGGCGACGCCGTGTTTACCAACGTCGAGGATGCGATCGGCGGACGCGACGAGATCAACGGCGTTCCGGTCGTGATCGACGACGTCGTGGAGTCGGCCGCGAGCTACTACACCGTGGACGGCACGTTCACGTCGATGCCCTGGAACACGTCGTCGTCGACCATGTTCCTCAACCGGACACTGCTGGACGCGGCCGGAATCGAGGGCACACCCGAAACGTGGGACGACCTCCGCACGATGTGCGAGGAGTTCATGGCGTCGGATGCAGCGACCGATTCGTGCATCACATGGCCGAACCACTCCTGGTTCCTCGAGCAGAGCGTCGCTCAGCAGGGCGCCACCCTCGTCAACAACGACAACGGTCGTGCGGAACGGGCGACGGAACTCGAGATCGATTCCGCTGCCATGATCGACTACATCGACTTCTGGAAGGGACTGCAGGACGACGGGCTCTACACCTACACCGGTACCCAGCGGGACTGGGGCGGGACCTACGACCTCTTCGCCGCCCAGGAGGTTCCGTTCCTCGTGTACTCGTCGTCGGACACCACGCTGCTGACCGACGAGGGCGTGAACGGTGGGTTCGACGTCGAGTCGGCGTTCATGCCGCACAACGGTGACGCCACCGACGGCGGAGGCAACATCATCGGCGGCGCCACCTTGTGGTTGGTCGACGGACTCGAGGAGAGTGAGCAGGATTCGGCGCTCGCCTTCATGAACTTCCTCAACAACCCGGAGAACGCGGCCGACTGGCATCGCACGACCGGCTACATCCCGATCACGAACGAGTCGGTCGCCCTGCTCGAATCGGAAGGCTGGTTCGAGGAGAACCCGAACTCGTTGGTTGCCAACGAACAGCTGTCTGCCGCGCCGGCCACGCCGGCAACCGCGGGTGCCCTGGTCGGCAACTTCGTGGCCATCCGCGATGTCATCACCGAAGCGGTGGAGGACATCCTCGTCAACGATGTCGACGCTGCCGAGCGGATGGCGACGGCGCAGGAGGATGCGCAGCAGCTCCTCGAAGAATACAACGAGTTGTTCAGCTGACATCCTCGTCTGACTTCCGAGCGCACCACGTTGCGCTCGATGCCGGAAGCCGCGGTTCGAGGGCGACGTCGTGAACGTCGCCCTCGCCGTGGCTGCAGTGGTCCTGGTCGCCCTCGTCGCCGCCGCGCTCCTGGCGCACGCGGCGGGGTCGTTCGGTCGTTCGCGCCTCCTCGGCGCCGCGGCCGGACTCGCTCTGGGCCTCGGTGGCCCGCTGCTGGTGATGGTCCCGCTGCGGTTCTGCACGTTCGGTGACGAGGCCACCACGACCGATCGGTGGTTCGGGCTCGCACTGATGGCGTCCGCCGGGTTCGTGGCGATCCACCTGGGTCGAGCCGCGCTGGATCCGGATGCCGAGCTCCGGCGTCGACAGAGCGGCGACGACGTCGCTCACGGTGTGTTCCGCGGGCACCGCGTGACTCCGTGGCTGCTCCTCGCGCCGACCCTGATCGTCCTCGTCGTGTTCCTCTACTGGCCCGCGCTGCGCACGCTGAGGTTGTCGACGCAATTGGTGCGGCTCGGCGCTCCCCGCAGCGCCGATCGCTGCGTCGCGAACTTCACCGAGTTGATCGGTTTCGATCTTCCGTGGCTCTTCGTCGCGGCGTCGGTGGTGACGGGCGGGCTGATCGTTGCTGCGATGTTCGGTCGACGCTCGGCGGCGTCGTTGCCGCTGGGTGGAGGATGTCATCGGCGCGAAACCATCACCCGATGGGCGTCGACCCTGGCCGTCGGATTCGTGCTGCTGGCGATCGCGGGACTCTGGACCGCCGAGTA
>NZ_BAOL01000282.1 GCF_000350145.1 Ilumatobacter nonamiensis YM16-303
GCGCTCCGTGCGCGAACTGTTCACGAGAACACGGGAGTGGCGTGGGCGAGTCACGGCCCGCCGGCGTGTAGACCGCACCGATCACGGGTAACCCCGACCAGTCCCCCACACCGCAATCGCCCGACGAAAGGCTCCCATGAACACGACCTCGGACCAGCGCAAGAACATCGAGTTCTGGATCGACCCGATTTGACCGTTCTGCTGGGCAACGGCCCGTTGGGTCGTCGACGAAGTCGCACCGCACCGTGATCTCGACATCACGTGGCAGCCGATCAGCTTGCTGTTCAAGAACGAGCCACCGGAGGACTCCGACTACTTCGGACCGGTGAACACGACCCACCGGATGCTGCGGGTGCTCGAGGCGGCTCGCGCCGCTGCGGATACGTCCGAAGCCGGAAACCACGACGTGTTCAAGCTGTACTGGGAGATGGGTTCACGCATCCATCACGACTCGGACCTCGACTTCGAGATCGCGGACGCACTGACGACCGTCGGCCTCGACCCGTCACTCGCCGACGCTGCCGACGACGAGTCGTGGGACAAGGAGATCCGCACCCGGATGGACGACGGCCTCTCGCTCGTCGGCGACGACGTGGGTACGCCGATCATCGCCACCGAGAACTCACGAGGTGAGCGTGTCGGCTACTTCGGACCGGTGATCACGAAGATCCCGTCGACCGAGGACAGCCTCGTCATGTGGGACGCGTTGATCGCGATGATGGAGATCGACGGCTTCTTCGAGTTGAAGAAGACGCGCACGCACTCGCCCGATCCCGGCGCGCGCCCCGAACCCGTCTGACGGTGCGACCATCCGGTGTCTGACACCGGATGGTTCTTCCGTCTCGACAACGAGTTCGCTCACGACGGCACGCGAGACTCGCTCGATGGCGACAGATCCAGACGTCCCCCAGTTCGGTGCGCTGCTGCGCGATCACATCCAGTCGGTTCCGGCCGAATCGCAGCCCGCCTTCCTCGCAGGTCTGGAGCGCTCGGCTGCCGATCGCTACCGCGAGTGGGCCGAGCGGTTGCCGGACCACTCCGAGGCGCTGTTGGGGTGCGCAGCGAGCGAAGACCGCATCGCCGACATCGTGACCGGTCTGTTCCCGATCGGTGACGAAGCTCGAGCCGAGATCGACGCAGCGCTTCCCGCGGCGGTGGCGCTGTACTACGACGTGTTCGCGCCGTACTCGGTGCGCGACCAGCTCTACCTGCAGTCCGAAGCAGAGATCCAGGGTTCCCAGGCGTGGGTTCGCATCTCGGGATCGATCACTGATGCTGGGGCCCTGGCCGCCCTGCGCGAATGCACCGACCTGGAGCTGCAGAGCTCGGCCGTGGCAAAGAAGGTTCTCGAGGATCTCGACGCAGCATCGAGCTGAGCAGTTCCGACGCCGGCTGATCGATCCGATCGGAGGACCCGTCAGTCGAGGGTGATCACGACCGCGGAGTCGGTGCCCGACCCTTTGCCGATCAGGCTCATGAACTTCCCGACGAGGCCCATCGCCGTGTACTGGAAGCCGTACTTCTTCTTGACCACTGCCTTGTAGGGCTCGAACTCCGGGCCGGTCCTCACCTCGGCCGTGCCGGTCACCGCCTCGGAGCCGTCCTTCACGTTGCCCTTGTGATCGGAGGGCTGCAAGGTCACGCGCGGATCGTTGGCGATCCGCTTCACCTTGTAGCTGCTCGACGACGTGGTGAAGCCGACCTGACCGCCGCCGAAGTCGGCGATCCACACCGGCAACGTCTTGGCGGTGCCGTCCTTCTTGAACGTGGTCAGTGCCACGTACTTCTCGTCGGTGATCGCTGCCATGACCTCAACGGTAGACGACCAACCGGCGGTCGCGGATCCGATTGGCGACGCGTACCGTGGACCCATGTTCAATCGCGGTGTCCACCACGTGTCGCTCAACGTCACTGACGCGACGGAATCGATCCGGTTCTACGTCGACGTGCTCGGGCTCAGCGTGCGCGACGATCGACCGGACTTCCCGTTCGATGGCGCCTGGCTCCAGGCCGGTGACCAGCAGATCCACCTCCTCGAAGTGGACGAGTTCGTCCCGCCGGACGGGCAGCACTTCGCGCTCGGAGTCGACGACATCGATGCGGCGGTGGCTCACCTCGCCGCGCACGGTGTGGAGGTCAGCGACCCCAAGCGGGTCGACGACGTCTGCCGCCAAGCGTTCTTCCACGACCCGACCGGCAACCTGATCGAGCTGAATCAACCGCTCTGACTCCGCGCACCACCCGCCGTTCTCGTGAACAGTTCGCGCACGGAG
>NZ_BAOL01000281.1 GCF_000350145.1 Ilumatobacter nonamiensis YM16-303
GGCGCTCCGTGCGCGAACTGTTCACGAGAAGGTGGAACAGCCCGGGCGCGCCGACGGTTGTACGCGGCATGGAGATCTCCGACGCGCTCGACTTCGTCCGACGACGCCAGCACGGCATCCTGATCACGCAGAAGGCGGACGGGCGTCCCCAGTCGTCGAACATCGCGTACGTCGTCGACGAGGACCGAATCGTGATCTCGGTGACCGATGGGCGTGCCAAGACGGCCAACCTCCGTCGCACACCTCGCGCGTCGCTGCACGTCAACCGCGACGACTTCTGGGCCTACGCCGTGGTCGAAGCCGACGTGGATGTCTCGCCGGTCGCGGCGGATCCCTCGGACGAGACCGTCGAACGACTCGTGGAGTACTACCGATCGGTCGCGGGCGAGCACGATGACTGGGACGATTACCGCCGGGCGATGGTCGCCGACTCCCGACTCGTGCTCACGTTGACGCCGACTCACGCCTACGGAATCATCGCTCGCTGAGCCCGTTGCCGCGGTCCGCGGCGAAGTTTGGCAACATTGTGCGTGCCTTTGACCGGAGCTGCGGCTGCCCGCCTGTACGACGACCACGTCGTCGCAGTCCATGCGCTCATCGCCCGGCGGGTCGGAATCACCGCCGCCCCGGCGCTCACCCAGGAGGCGTTCGAGCTGGCGTTGCGGACGTGGGATCAATTCGATTCCGATCGCGGAACGGAGCGACTCTTTCTCTACGGCGCGGCCACGACGACCTTGCGCGATCACGCTGAGACCGAGATCGTCCACCTGCGAAGCGTCCGGATTCCGGGGGGCACGACGGAGCGGCCGATCGCCGATCCACTCGTCTCGCCGAGTCAGAACGGAGCCGCCCCGGCGCGGGTCGTCGAGCACGCTGCGAACAGCGACCTGCGCGGCGGAGATTCCGACCCCACTCCGGTCATCACTCGACGCGACGACGACCAGGAGGCGCGGGTGATGCGCGCAGTGGTGGCGCTCGACCCCGACGATCGCGACATCCTCCTGCTCTCACTGTGGGAAGCGTGCTCGCAGAGCGCGATCGCCGAGGTGCTGTCCATGAGCGTGAGTTCGGTCCGTTCCTCGCTCGGACGAATTCGGCGCGAGTTGAAGATCTCGGTCGCGGAGACGTCGACGTGAACGTCTTCAACACGGTGTACGCGCTGCGGCCCGAGATCGACCCGATGCCCGCCGCCGAACGTGCACGGATCCGCGAGTCGCTCTTCGGCATCGGACATGACAACGCGACTCGATCGGTCCGGGCCCGCTCCGAGAGCGGCGCCGTGGTCTCGACCGCACCCCACGGCACGCGGGCGACCGCGGCACCGCGCCGTCGATGGCGACCGTTCTTCTCGATGTTGAAAGGAGCGGTCGGGATCGCCGCGGCGGTCGCGGTGGGCGCCGTCGTGTGGTCGTTCGTCTCCGATGACGAGGCAGCGACCGTGTCCGAGTCCGTCTCGTCTGCCCCCGCGCCCACGCCGATGCCATCCACAGCCGCCCCGACCACCGTCGCAGCTCCCGTGCGCACCCCGGTCTCGTTGGCCGAGCCGCTCCTCGTGCCCGAGGGTCAGCTCACCGTGGACGAGGTCGCGATCTCGCCGCCCGCCCCGGGGACCAGCTCCATGCTGATCTCGGTCCCCGACGGTTCGACGATGTGGCTGGGCGACTTCGACGGCGACCCGCCATCGGCCGACGGTCTCGAGTTCGAGGTCGTCGGTGCCGTTGCTGTCGGCGTGGCACAGGATCGGTCCCCCGACTCCGCGGTCGGATACCAGTTCTTCCTCCCGTGCGGCTTCATGTTCGTCAACGACGCTCCAGGGGCCGAGCCGTACCGACCCGAGGCCGTCACCCTGTTCGAGGCGATGGCGTTCGACGCGAACTCGGCACTCAACGTCTCGATGCCGGGCGGGTTCTCGATCATCGACGCCGGAACGTGGCAGACCTCGTTCACCGCCCAGTACCAGGTGCCCGTCGAGGGAGCAACGAAAACAGCTCGCCTCGTACAGGTTCCGAACGGGTCGCTCGCGCAGCTGACCTTCGGCGGCCGGCAACTCGCGCCGAGCCCGTTTGCCGGCGACCCCGCGTACATCGAATCGGCGCCGGGAGACCCGAACCTGGTCAGCATCTACTGGCAGGACGCGGACACGGTGTTCCATCTGAGCAGCATCGACATGACGCTGGCGGAACTGGAATCGTTCGTCTCGACCCTGGAGGCGACCACGCCCGAGGAGTGGTCGGAACGACTCTCGACACCCATTCCGGCGGCCCCCACCGTGACGACGTCGTGCACACCGCAGCCGAGTCTTGGCCCCACGCTCGATCCCTGATCGGGCCGGCCCACCGCCGTTCAGTCGAGACTGCTCACCAGGTAGTCGCTGATCTGGGTATCGGCGGCTCCGAGATCGGCGAAGTTGTCGTCGGTCCGGGCCCGCATGAACGCCCGCCATTCGAACGAGCGATAGCGCGCCTGACCCTCGACGAGTTCGGGAATCGGCTCGACCACTGCATCGCGGGCCGGATGCAGGAAGTAGGGAATGCTCATCCGGGGCGACGCGGTCATCGGAACCACTCGGTGGACCGCGGCGCGATACCGGTCGTTCGTCCACACCTGCACGCTGTCAGCCAGGTTCACGACGACCGCGCCCGGAACGGGATCGACATCGATCCATTCACCGGTGCGGGACTGCGTCTGCAATCCACCCGTGTCGTCCTGCAGCAGCAACGTGACCACGCCGGGATCGGTGTGATGGCCGAGCGCCGTCGAACCGAGTTCACGCAAACCCACACGCTCAGCTTCCGGGACGGGATCGCCGACCGGGTAGCAGTTCAACCGAACCGAACTGTTGGTGCGTGAGCCGTGGAACCGGAGGCCGTCGGCCGGGTCCATTCCCAGCGCCCGGTGGACGATCTCGACCGCGGTCGTGGAGAGCTCGCTGAACACGTCGTAGAACTCGGCCATCGCATCACGGAATCCCGGCACACCGGTCGGCCACCGGTTGAACGCGTCGACCGTCGAGAACATCGGGTCGGTGAAGTCGAACACCTCCTTTGCGTCACGTCGGCGCTTCGTCAACTCGCGGTCGTACCAGCCGAGCGGATTGTCCCCGTCGCGCTCCACCGCACGCCGGACCGAGCGGTCGGCGGCGAAGAAACACGCGGCTGCGTCCCACGTCCGATCGACGACATCGTCGTACCCGTGGCCGGCGATCAGGAAGAAGCCGTGATCCCGACAGGCGGCGTCGAGCGCATCGAGTTGACCCTCGAGCGGTGCGCTCACATCGATCGTCGGAACGTGGGCAGTCGACATCGCCACAGTCTGTCCGACCCAGGCGTCCGGGACGAACCGCCGACGCGCTTGCTCAGTCGGTCGCGCCCCGGGCGACGAGATCGGCCACGGTTCGGTCGATCGGCGTGTGGAGCGCGAGTTGCGTTTCGGTGCGGGTGATCCCCGGCAGCGCGAGGATCCGCTGGAGCACGTCGTGCAGGTGATCGTTCGAACTCGCGACGACCCGCAGGTGGAGATCGCCCGGCCCGGTGACGGCGTGGACCTCGAGCACCTCGGCGATCGCCTCGATCCCCCGAACGATCTGGTCGTCGCTGCCCTGAGCAATCTCGAGGGTCGTGAATGCGAGCACGCCGAAGCCGGCAGCGGCGGCACCGACATCCGGGCCGAATCCGGTGATCACCCCCGACCCGGTGAGTCGATCGAGGCGGGCCTGCACCGTCCCACGCGCCACGTCGAGACGACGTGCCATCTCCACGA
>NZ_BAOL01000280.1 GCF_000350145.1 Ilumatobacter nonamiensis YM16-303
GCGCTCCGTGCGCGAACTGTTCACGAGATCGCCGACGTGGTCGCGCCTCGATGAGTTGGGGGGTTGCGCCCGAGTCGCTCCGGCGCGATCATCGAGACAGGGCCCGTGAGATGTCCACACAGGGATCCAGCGCCGCCGCCCCGTGCGGAGGTCGACTGATTCAATCCTTCCCCGCAACCGGGAACGACAACTCACGGGCCCTGTTGCTGCTCCGACTCTGTCGACGCACGTCGCGTTTCCTACGCTCCCGATCGACGTCCGACGAACATCCGGTGAGTCCGGCGTCGCAGAGGGAGCGAGATGAAATTCGGATTGGCATTCGCGAGCAGCATCGCCCAGGAGCAGGCTGACTCCTTCGCCGTCTGTCGGCAGGCCGAGGCCGCCGGCTTCGAATCACTGTGGGGTGGCGAGCACGTGATCATGCCGAGCTCGATCGACTCCGCCTACCCGTACACACCTGACGGAAAGATCCCCGCCGAGCCGGAGACACCGATTCCCGACCCGCTGATCTGGCTCGCGTTCGCCGCGGCGGCCGCGCCGACGCTCCGGCTCGGGACGTGCATCCTCATCGTGCCGCAACGCAACCCGCTGATCCTCGCGAAGGAACTGGCGACGCTCGACCGCATCTCGAACGGCCGCGTGGAGCTCGGTCTCGGCGTCGGCTGGATGCGCGAGGAGTTCGAGGCGCTCGGCGTTCCGTGGGAGCGCCGCGGCGCGCGCAACGACGAGTACATCGCCGCGATGCGCGCGCTGTGGGCCGGCCCGCACGCGGAGTTCCACGGCGAGTTCGTCGACTTCGAGCCGGTCACGTGCAGCCCCCGTCCGGTGCAGGAACGGATTCCCGTCCTGGTCGGCGGCGACAGCGACGTCGCGATCCGTCGGGCCGCGCGTCTGGCCGATGGATACTTTCCCGGCGAGGGCGACAGCGAACGCCTCGCCGGGCTCATCGAGCGGCTGCGCGTCGCTGCGGAGAAGGAAGGTCGCGACCCCGGTGAGATCGAGATCAATGCGATGTTCGCCAATCAGCTCGCGGATCCGATCCGTGGTGTCGAGGAGATGCGCGAACTCGGTGTCGGCCGGGCGATGATCCCTGCCTTCTTCTTTGCCGGTGACGGCGGCCTCGATCGTCTCGCCGAGTTCGGCGAGACCGTGATCGCCGCCACCACATGATCCGCCCGGCACGTCCACATTCCATCCGTACGACCAACCTGGAGATCTCATGAACCCTTTCGACCTGACCGGCAAGTCCGCCGTCGTGACCGGCGGCGGTCAAGGCATCGGCGAAGGCATCGCCAAGAGCCTGGCCGAGGCCGGTGCATCGGTGATCGTCGCCGCACGACACGCGGACCGCATCGAGCGGGTCGCCGCGGAGATCAATGACGCCGGGGGCACCGCCCTCGCCGTGACGACCGACGTCACCGACCGTGACGCGCTCGTCGCGTTGGCCGATGCTGCGGTCGATGCGCACGGCGGCCTCCACGTGTGGGTGAACAACGCCGGCGGTTCGCCTCTGCGCTCGCCCCTCAACGAGATCGCCGACGACGACTGGGACGCGTGCTTGAGCCTCAATCTCACGGCAGTGATGCGGGCTTCGGTGGTCGCATCCGAGCGGATGACCGAGGGCGGAAGCATCATCAACATCTCATCGCCGGCCGGTGACCGCGGTGTGCCGGGAAGCGGCCACTACGCAGCGGCCAAGGCCGGGGTGAACTCGCTGACCAAGACGATGTCGCTCGAACTCGCGCCGAAGATCCGCGTCAACGGAATCTCCCCCGGCTACGTGCCGACGGAGGTCATGATGACCGCGCTCGACACCGACGAGGAGCAGCTCGAGCAGATGGCGACGAAGCGAATCCCGCTCCAGCGGCTCGGTCGGCCCGACGACATGGGCTCGACTGCCGTCTACCTCGCCAGCGAAGCCGGCAGCTGGATGTCCGGCCAGACCCTCATCGTCGCCGGCGGCCTCTAACCACCCCGTTCTCGTGAACTGTTCCCGCGCTCCG
>NZ_BAOL01000279.1 GCF_000350145.1 Ilumatobacter nonamiensis YM16-303
CGTGCCATCCGGTGTCAGACACCCGATGGCGCGGAACCCGATGACGCACGGGGGTGGGGTGTCGCACGGCACCGCCACCCGCTGATGAGTTCGACGCGGACGGTCCGAGACTGAACGCATGTTGCTGCACGAGCGCGCCTGGTCTCGCGCGGGCGCGGTCGCGTCCGTCCTGGCGACCCGTCCGGCCCGACGCGCGCTCGCGTGGTCGGTTCGCTTGCTGCTGCTCGTGGGCGGATCGCTGCTCATCGCCACGTCGGTGGCCGTCACCCTCTGGACCGAACTCGGCCCGGGTCCACTCGACGTGTTCATCGGCGCGATCCGAAACATCACCGGGCTCCCGTTGAGCGTCGCCGTGTGGGTGACGATCGGGGCGTCGATCGCGGTCGCGTGGATGCTCGGCCGCCGTCCCGGGTTCGGAACCGTCCTGTCGCCGCTGCTCATCGGCCCGATGCTCCAAGCGGTCGTCGCGGCGCTCGACGCGTACGAAGCACCGACTTCGCTGGCGATGCTCGTGGTCTTTCAGGTCATCGCGATCGCCGGCATCGGCGTCGGCGCCGGTGCGCTCATCGTCTCCGGACTCGGCGCGGGC
Organism: Ilumatobacter nonamiensis YM16-303; assembly: GCF_000350145.1. Lineage (GTDB taxonomy): Bacteria > Actinomycetota > Acidimicrobiia > Acidimicrobiales > Ilumatobacteraceae > Ilumatobacter_A > Ilumatobacter_A nonamiensis. The sequence goes on from NZ_BAOL01000279.1 coordinate 590, forward strand.
TCGGGAGAGCTCTTCGCCGGTGCGGCGTCGGATCGTGTCCGTCGGCCCGAGAGCGTCGTGCGGGCCGGGATCGAACTGTCGTGGGTGGTTCTCGGTGTGGTGCTCGGAGGACCGATCGGTCTCGGCACGGTCATGGTCGCCGCGCTGATCGGACCAGCGGTGACCCACGGCCATCGCGCAGTCGACACCCTCGCGACGTTGTCCTGGTCAATCCGCCCAGGTCGCGGGAAGCTCGGTGTGGTCGGTCACCCGGCAGTCGTCGCCGAACACGACGAAGCGGTCGAAGCCGCGGAGGAACCAACGATCGTGGGTGACGGTGACGACGGTGCCGTTGAAGTGCGCGAGGCCGTGCTCCAGCGCCTCGGCTGACACCAGGTCGAGGTTGTCGGTCGGCTCGTCGAGCAGCAGCAGCGTGGCGCCGGAGAGTTCGAGCAGCAGGATCTGGAATCTGGCCTGCTGGCCGCCTGACAGGGTCTCGAAGGTCTGCCGCGCGCACGGCTGGAGTTCGTAGCGACGCAGCATTCCCATCGCCGGTCCGAGCATCACATCCAGATCGTGCAGGATGTCGACGAGCTCGCGTCCGGACCACTCGGGATGCTCGTGGGTCTGGTGGAAGAGCCCGGGCCGGACGCCCGCTCCGAGACGAGCCACCCCGTCGTGCTCGACCGCACCCGGACCGTCGTGTCGCGCTCCCTCCGATCCCGCTGACGCGAGCAGTCGGAGGAAGTGGCTCTTGCCGACACCGTTGCCACCGAGGACGGCCACCCGCTCGCCGTACCAGAGTTCGAGATCGAACGGGTCGGTGAGTCCGGAGATCTCCAGCTGCTCGCAGATCACCGCGCGTTTGCCGGTCCTCGCGCCGCGTAGCTGGACGTCGATCTTCTGAGCGGCCACGTCGGGCGGGCGCTCGTTCTTCTCGACGAAGTGCCGGAGTTTCGTCTCGGCCGCCTTGAGCTTCGGCGCGAACGCCTCGCTGATCGACGCACGCTGGCGCATCAACTTCACGTAGTCCTCGAGGCGCTGCTTCTCGGCGTCGTAGAGCGACTGGTTGTGCTCGCGAATCGAGTCGTGGTGCTCCTTGGCAGCGGCGTATGTGGCGAACGATCCCCCGTGGGTCCACGCCCCGGCAGCGTCGATCGTGACGATCTTCGTGGCACTCGCCGCGAGCAGTTCGCGGTCATGGCTGATGAAGACGACGGTCTTGCGGGTCTCGTTCAGCTGCTGTTCGAGCCAGCGTTTGGCCGGCACGTCGAGGAAGTTGTCCGGTTCGTCGAGCACCAGGATCTCGAACTCGCTGCGCAGCAGCGTCTCGAGCGCGAGACGCTTCTGCTCTCCGCCGCTCAGGGTGCGCAACGGGCGGTGCGCCACCTCGTCGAACGACTCACCGAACGCACGGGTCGTGCACTCGTCCCAGAGCACCTCCGCGTCGTACCCGCCGACGTCGCTCCATGCGGCGACGGCAGTCGCGTAGGCCATCGGATCGTCGGCGAGACATTCGTGCGCCCGGTCGAGATCGTCGGCGGCGGCGCGGATCCGCGCCGGGGAGATCGACAGCAGCAGCTCGCGTACCGTCGTCGCCGGATGGTCGGCGGTCCCGACGAGCTGATGCATCACCCCGAGCCCGCCGTCGACGCTGACGGTGCCGGCGCTCGGGTTCTCGTCACCGATGATCAACCGGAACAGCGTCGTCTTTCCCACGCCGTTCGCCCCGACGAGCGCGACCCGGTCACCGTTGCCCACGTTGAACGAGACATCGCGGAACAACTCCGCGCCACCGGGCAGGTTCCACGCCAGGTGGTTGACGGCGATCGATCCCACCGCCGCAGGCTAGGCAACCCACATCGCGCCATCATCACGAGATTGTTCCGTCGGCGCCCGGCACCAACGGCCATTCAGGGTTCGACGAGGTTGGGACTGATGAACGTGTCGAGAGCGCCGAGCAGCGTCTCCAACACGCTGACCTCCCCGGAGTCGACGGTGATCGTCCCGTCCTCGATTCGCTCGGTCAGACGTTCGGGGTAGGCGATCACGTCGACCAGCGCGGCGCGGTCGAGCGTGACCGCCACGTCCGCCGTGACCGTGTCGGGGTCGTGGTGGATCGTGGCGTTCTCCACCGACAGTCGATGGGAGAGGGAGTCCTCCGCGGTGTTCAGGTCGGTGACCGTGAAGGCGACGGACAGCGTGTCGAGGGAGCACTTCGCCGGGTCGAAGCGTGAGCCGATCATGTCGATCAACTGCTCGCCGGTCATCCCGCTGGCCAGCCCGGGCGGGCCGCCCCGGCCGAGCTGGATCGTGCCGTTGCGGAGTTCGAGTGCGCCCATCAGATAGGCGTTGCGCCAGGTGCTCGACTCGGCCTGGTAGCCGAGCTGTTCCATCGCGTCGGCCGACAGTGACCTCGCCTCCCGGTGTCCCGGGTCGTCGAAGATCAGGTGGTTCAGCACCTCGACGGTCCACCGATAGTCGCCCTCGTCGAACGCCGCCTGGGCTCCACGCATCACCCCGTCCGCGCCGCCCATCATGTTGACGTATCGACCCGCCGCCGCGACCGGAGGGTGCGGATGCAGGTGGGCCGGGTTGCCGTCGTACCACCCGAGATAGCGGTTGTAGACGGAGCGGACGTTGTGCGACACGGTGCCGTAGTAGCCCTGCACGTGCGACTGCTTCGAGAAGCAGTCGGGGAGCTGCGTCAACTCGTCAGCGATCTCGTCGGGGGTGTGGCCGTGGTTCGCGAGACGCAGCGTCTGGTCGTGCATCCAGCGGTACACGTCGCGCTGCAACTTCAGGAACCCTTCGACGTCGTCGGCGCCGAAGCGCGGCCAGTGGTGGCTGGCGAACATCGTGTCGGTGTGTGCGCCCCACATCCGCATGGCTTCGTGGATGTACTTGCTCCAGGCGAGTGAGTCGCGGACCTGTGCACCCCGGATCGGATACAGGTTGTGCAGCGTGTGCGTGCAGTTCTCGGCCATGCACAGCAGTCGCTTGTCCGGGAAGAAGAAGTTCATCTCCGACGGGGCCTCGGCGTCAGGTGTGTTCTGGAACACGATCCGCACGCCGTCGACGTCGAGTTCGGTGCCGGTCTCGGTGATCAGTTCGGTCGGCGCGACGAGCCCCGACGTTCCCAGCGGCACCGTCTTGCCCAGCCCCGCGTCGACCTGCCCCTGCTGTCCGAACGGAAGAAGCGGCCCGAACTGGTACATCGACCGCCGCCCCATGATCGGCCCGGCGAGCACGTTCTCACCGACGGCCTCGTGCATGAACCCTTCCGGTGCGATCACCCTCACGTCGCCGTTGAGCACCGCCTCGCGACTCGTCACGCCCAGCATTCCGCCGAAGTGGTCGAGATGGCTGTGGGTGTAGATCACGGCGCTGACCGGTCGTGCCCCCAGGTGCTGGTTCGCCAGCTCGAGACAGGCGGCGGCGCACTCCTCGGCGGTGAGCGGGTCGATGATCAGCCAGCCGCTGTCGGCGGCGATGAAGGTGATGTTGCTGATGTCGTAGCCACGCGCCTGCCAGACCCCGTCGGCCACTTCGAACAAGCCGTGGATCGCGTTCAGCCGGCCTTGGCGCCAGAGCCCGGGATGCACCGTCTCGGGCGACGGATCGTCGGTCCGGAGGAAGTCGTGGTGGGCCGTGTCCCACACCGGTCGTCCGCCACGTTCGATCCGACCCGTCGGATGCTGGGCGACGAGTCCGCGCTGCGCGGCCGCGAAGTCGACGCCGTCGTCGAAATCGACCACCGCGGCCGAGTTGCGGCGCCGGGTGTACTCAGATGCGGGCTTCGGGAGGTCACGATCGGTCTCGGCCATCGCGCCAGTTCAGCAGACGGCGTCACCGGTCGGCGACCGGCGAAGCTCCGTCGACGAGCCGGGTCGGGTCGGGTACGTTCCACACGTGCGTGCCATGTACTTCGAGGAGTTCGGCGTACGGCCGTCGATCGAGGTCGTTCCCGACCCGTCTCCAGCGCCGACCGGGGTGGTGGTCGCGGTCGAGGCATCCGGGGTGTGCCGCAGTGATTGGCACGGTTGGTGTGGACACGACCCCGACATCGTCCTGCCCCACGTGCCCGGCCACGAGCTCGCGGGTCGCGTCGTCGGCGTCGGGGCGGAGGTGGTGGGCTGGAACGTCGGCGAGCGAGTGACCGTCCCGTTCGTCGGCGGGTGCGGCCGCTGCGCGACCTGTCTGGGCGGAGACCCGCAGGTGTGCCCGAAGCAGTTCCAACCGGGGTTCACCGCGTGGGGATCGTTCGCGGAGTACGTGGCGATCGACTACGCCGACACCAATCTCGTCGCGATTCCCGACGATCTCGATGTGGTCCATGCGGCAGCGCTCGGGTGCCGGGTGGCCACCGCGTACCGGGCGGTCGTCGAGCGCGGGTCGCTCGGGGCAGGGGAGTGGCTCGCAGTCCACGGGTGCGGGGGAGTGGGACTGTCGGCCGTCATGATCGGAGTGGCAGGGGGTGCACGCGTCGTCGCAGTCGACGTGGACCGCGCTGCTCTCGCGGCGGCTCGGTCGGTCGGCGCCGAGGCTGCCCTCGACGTGAGCGGGATGGCCCCCGAAGAGGTCGCGGCTGCCGTGCACGAGGCGACCGGCGGCGGTGCGCACGTGTCGATCGACGCCATCGGGGGAGCGGGATCCTCGCTGGCCTCGCTCCTCGGACTCCGCCGACGCGGGCGCCACGTCCAGGTCGGGCTGATGACCGGCGACGCCGAATTCGCCCCGATCGCGTACGCCCGGGTGATCGGGTGGGAACTCGACGTGCTCGGATCGCACGGGATGGCAGCAGCGAACTATCCGGACATGCTCGCCCTGGTGCGCGATGGGCAGATCGACCTGGATCGTCTCGTCACGCGCACGGTGACGCTCGACGACGCCATCGACGCTCTGGTCCGACCCGACGACGGCGGACCGGGCATCACCGTGATCGACGGTTCGGTTGACGTCCGCGATGTCGGTCGACACCCTGGACGTCGACATCGACACCACTAGGTTGGCCCACGTGGCCCTTCCACGATCATCCACAGCTTCGCCCGACACGACCGGGGCGACCCTGATCGGTTGGCGGGAATGGGTGGCCTTTCCCGACTGGGGGGTCACGGCGATGAAAGCGAAGACCGACACGGGTGCGCGCACCTCGGCGCTCCATGCCACCGACATCGAGGAATTCGAGCGCGACGGCAAGCCGTGGGCCCGGTTCGTCGTTCATCCCTGGCAGCGCAACGACCTCGACCCGCACGCCGTCGAAGCCCCCTGCGTCGACCAGCGTGCGGTCACGAGCTCATCGGGAACGAAGTCGGTCCGACCGGTGATCGTGGCGTCGATCGATCTCGCCGGGTCGTCGCACGAGATCGAGCTGACGCTCACGCGACGCGACGAGATGGGATTCCGGATGCTGCTCGGTCGCAACGCGATGGCCGGCCGCTACGTGATCGATCCGTCGGTGTCGTACGCGACCGGACGCCCGGATCGCGACACCCGACGCCGGAACCGCACCCGAGCATGAGCGACGAAGAACCCATCGACGAACCGACGGATCTCGTCCCGCCCGTCGCGCCGCCGCGCCGTCGGCGGCTGCGTCGGCGGCCGTCGTTCTCGATCGGCGACCTCGACGTGGCGGCCGGTCGATCGGCGATCGGACAGCTGCCGATCTCGCGTCTGGTCACCGGCAATCAGATCTCGATCCCGATCAACGTGTTCCACGGCCGCAACGAGGGCCCGGTGATCTGGCTGAGCGCCGCGGTCCACGGCGACGAGATCGCCGGTGTCGAGATCATCCGGCGCGCGTTGAGCACGATCGTCCCGAGAACCCTGGCCGGAACGATCGTCGCGGTCCCGATCGTCAACGTCCACGGCTTCCTGAGCGGCGACCGCTACCTCCCGGACCGGCGCGACCTGAACCGGTCGTTCCCCGGCTCACCCGGCGGATCGCTCGCCGCGCGAGTCGCGAACATCTTCATGACCGAGATCGTCCAGCGTTGCGACGTCGGCATCGACCTGCACACCGGGTCGGACCATCGCACGAACCTGCCGCAGATCCGTGCCGATCTCGACGACCCGCGTACCCGTGATCTCGCGATCGCGTTCGGCGCGCCGCTGATCATGCACGCCAAGCTGCGCGACGGTTCGATGCGCGCCGCGGCGACGGCGACCGGCTCGACGGTCCTGTTGTACGAGGGTGGCGAGGCCTGGCGGTTCGACCGGGAGGCGATCGACGCAGCGGTCGGAG
>NZ_BAOL01000278.1 GCF_000350145.1 Ilumatobacter nonamiensis YM16-303
CTCCGTGCGCGAACTGTTCACGAGAACGGAAGTTCAGCGGGCGGTGAGCGCGGCGGTGGCCGTGTCCCGTGCCCAGCGGTAGTCGGCTTTGCCGTTCGGCGCGCGGTACACCTCGTCGACGAACACCACCTGACGCGGAGCCTTGTAGTCGGCAATCGTCTCCTTCACCGTGGCGATCACGTCGTCGGCCTCCGTCGGCTCCGACACCGAGCACACCAGCACCACCACTTCACCGAACCGTTCGTGCGGAGTGCCGACGACGTTCGCATCGATCACCGACGGATGTCGGCGGGCGGCGACCTCGACCTCCTCGGGATAGATCTTCTCGCCACCGGAGTTGATGCAGACCGACCCGCGACCGAGCAAGGTCACCGTCGCGTCCTCCGCGATGGTGGCGAAGTCGCCGGGCACGGTGTACCGAACCCCATCGACGACGCGGAACGTGTCGGCCGTCTTCTCGTCGTCGTGCCAGTAGCCCCTGGGCATCGGCCCGGAACACCCGAGCATCCCCGGCGTGTCGCTCCCCCGCGGGATCACCGTGTTGGTCACCGGGTCGATCGTCACCACGTTCGGCGGAGCGCTGAAGACCGCCGTCTCCTGTGGCTCGGTACCGGGCATCGTCATCGACAGGGCGAACGGCCCGCCCTCGGACGCTCCGATCATGTCGACGATCAGCGCGTTCGGGAGCCGCCGCTGGAACGCCCGTTTCTGATCAGCCGACAGCGTGGCCCCGGTCGACACGATGCGTTGGACCGAGCTCAGATCCCTCGACCCACCGGCCTGCTCCGTCGCGTCGAGAGCGGCATTCAACGGACGAGCGAACGCATCGCCCACCAACGACAACTGCGTCACATCGTGCGCCTCGACCAGATCCCACAACTCGTCGGCATCGAACGACCGCCCACCGAGCAGCACCACCGATCCACCCATCACGAACGCACCGATCGCGAGGAACAGCGCCGTGCCGTGCATCAGCGGAGGAGCGCACAGCATCACCGGACTGCGACCATCGGCCTGGAGTTCCGCTGCGACCGCACCGACCTCGGCCGGGGTGGTCGGCACCTGCACCCCCGCGGTCGTGTAGGAGGTGTACGCGAGGGCGCCGAACAGGTCGACGTGACGCCACACGACACCTTTCGGATTCCCGGTCGTGCCGCCCGTGTAGAGCATCAGGGTGTCCTCACCCGATCGCTCGATCCGCTCGGCCGGCGCAGAAGACTCGCGAATCTCGTGGTACCACTCCGCACCGTCGACGAGCGGACTTCCGTCGTCGACCTGGATGAGCGTCGCCACCGTCGGCATCGCAGGGAGAGCCTCGACGACCCGTTCACCGAGGCTTCCGTGGAACACGATCACCTCGGCCCCGGCGTTGGCACAGATGTAGGCGATCTCGGGCGCTTTGTAGCGATAGTTGACGTTGACCGGCGTGGCCCGCAGTTTGAACGCGGCGTACGACGATTCGAGGTACTCCGTGCAGTTGAACATCAACTGCGCGATCCGTGTTCCGATTCCGGCGCCTCGATCACTCAGTGCCGTCGCGATCCGCGCGGCGCCTTCGTCGAGCTCGCGCCACGTCTGCACGTCCGAGCCGACGACGGCCGCCGTGTGATCCGGCTGGGCGTCGGCGAGCGCCTCCCACAACGTCGCCCAGCTCTCGCTGAGTCCTTGCGCTTCTCCGCTCATCTCGTTCTCATCCCCCTGTCGACGATGCACCCGATCTTGGCCGGTCGTACGCCTCACCGTCGAAGCGCAGCCGACCGACCGGAGCGTCTACGGTGACCCAGATGCGGATCGAAGAGATTGCCATCGGGAACAACCCGCCGGAAGACATCAACGTCATCATCGAGGTCCCGGTCGGCGGCGAGCCGATCAAGTACGAGCTCGACAAGTCATCGGGAACGCTGTTCGTCGATCGCTTCCTGTACACCCCGATGCGGTACCCCGGGAACTACGGGTTCGTGCCGCACACGCTGTCGGAGGACGGCGACCCCATCGACGTGCTCGTGTGCAACACGCGGGTGCTCGTGCCGGCGGCCGTCATCAACTGTCGCCCCATCGGCGTGCTCGTGATGGAGGACGAAGCCGGCAACGACGAGAAGATCCTCGCCGTTCCGTGCTCGAAGGTGAGCCGCCGCTACGACAACGTGAACGAGTATCAACAACTCCCCGAGATCACGCGGGAGCAGATTCAACACTTCTTCCAGCACTACAAGGACCTCGAACCCGACAAGTGGGCTCGGATCGATCACTGGGGCGACGCCGCGGAAGCGCGCTCGATGATCATGGAGTCGATCGCGCGAGTGTCCGGCGCGTCGAGCTGACTACTCGCTGTATTCGTGTTCCGCGGCGGGATACACACCGCTGTCGACGTCGTCGCGGAATGTCTTGGCGGCTTCGAGCAGGGTGTCGCCGATCTGCGCATACTGCTTGACGAACCGGGGAATCCGTCCGCGCGACATTCCCGCCCAGTCCGACCACACGAGCAGTTGCCCGTCGCAGTGAGGACCGGCTCCGACCGAGATGGTCGGAATCGACAGTTCTTCGGTCACCTGAGCGGCGATCGCTGACGGCACCATTTCGAGCACCACCGCGAATGCCCCGGCGTCCTCGACCGCGTGGGCATCTTCGAGCAACCGCTGTGCATCATCGCCGCGACCCTGGATGATGTGACCACCGAGGCCGTGCTCGCTCTGCGGTGTGAACCCGATGTGCGCCATGACGGGAATCCCCGCCCGCACGACCCGCTTGATCTGCTTCGCGCTGCGAGTTCCACCTTCGAGCTTCACGGCGTGGGATCGGGTCTCCTTCATGAACCGAATGGCGGTGTGCAGCGCCTCGTCCGGCCCGTTCTCGTAGGACCCGAACGGCATGTCCGCAACGACGAGCGCACGACTCACGCCGCGTACGACCGCCGCGGTGAGCGGGATCAACTCGTCGACCGTGACCGGAATCGTCGTGTCGTAGCCGAACACGGTGTTTCCGGCGGAGTCGCCGACCAGGAGGAAGTCGATACCCGCCTCGTCGAAGATCGACGCGGAGAGGAAGTCGTAGCTGGTGAGCCCGGTGATCTTGATGCCCTGCTCCTTGGCACGTTGGAAATGCCTGGTGCGGACTCGTTTGAGCGCCGGGTCGCTCGTGCCGCCACCGTACGGTCGGGCTTCATCACTCATGCTGGCCACCGTACCCAACTCGGGGTCGGGCAATCACCAATCGCGAAACTCGTCCCTTGCTGAAGGTGGAGTGGCGTCGTCATTGGGTACGTTGCGCACCGTGTTCCCCCGTACTGCCCGTCGTTCCGTCGCGCTCGTCGCCGGCGCTGCCCTGATTCTCGGCGCCTGCAACAACGGCGACTCCGCCCCCGACGCTCTCGTGCCGATTCCCGGTGAGGCCGCATCCGACGGTCGAGAAGCTGCGACCGATGTCACTCCCACGAGTGCTGCCGCCACCACGTCCGACGCCACGACCGCTCCCGCGACGACTCCCGCGCCCGCCACCGATGCATCGACGAGCACGACGACCACCACGATTCCACCGACGACGAGCACGGCGGCGACGACCTCCACCACGACCTCGTCCACGACCACCACGACCACCACGGTTCCGGAACTCGACGTGTTCGCACCCGAGTGCGTGTACGAGGTGGCGTCGGGCGACTCGCTCGGCGCGATCACCGACAGCTACGACGACGAGACCATCACCGTCACCAACGTGCGCGCGGAGAACGACATCGAGGGCGAGACGATCTACCCGGGCCAGCTGGTCGACATCTGCGTCGACAACGGGTTGGACGACGTGACCGGCTCCGAACGCGAGCGCAACGCCGCAGTCGTCGCCACCGAGGAGCAGTCGTCGATCCAGGCCCAGCAGACCAAGCTCAACGAGCTGTTCGCCGGTCTCGGAATCCGCGAGCTGCTGGTCGACGGGATCTCCGGACCGGTGACCCGGCAGCGGCTGTGCGCGGCACGTCTCGGACTCGGGCTTCCGGTGACTCTGACCGACATGGCTCCCGGCAGCGACGAAGAGAAGACGCTGATGGCGGCGGACGGCCTGCAGCTGCCGTTCACCACCGCGCTGAACTCGAACCGGTGGATCCTCATCGACCGGACGTGCCAGATCATGTTCGCCGGTACCGGGGGCGAACGGCTCGACTTCGTCTTCCCCACCTCCACGGGCGAGGAAGGCTTCGAGACCCGCGACCAGGACCGCTCACGAGTCTTCCGCTACGACCCCGCACTCGACAACGGTGGCTGGCACGACAGCACGACGTACCCGGTCGAGATCGACAATCCCCTGAACGGAAACATGTACAAGCCGCTGTACTTCGACGGCGGGCAGGCGATCCACGGAGCGAACAACGTCCCGACGAGCCCCCAGAGCAAGGGATGTGCACGCCTCCGGCCTGAAGATCAGGACGCACTCGTGTCGTGGCTCGGACTCGCCGACGTCGACGGACCGAGCTGGAGCGAGGACCGCATCAACGTCACCGTCAACGTCCAAGGCGAGTACCCCGACTGACTGTCCGTCGGTGCCAGGCACCAACGGACAT
>NZ_BAOL01000277.1 GCF_000350145.1 Ilumatobacter nonamiensis YM16-303
TGATGCAGCGGGCGTTGATCACCCGCGACTTCTCACTCGCCTACATCCAGCAGGTCGGCTCTCCCGACACGCCGGTGCTGTACAACTTCGCCGCGATGTGGTCGGCGCTCGAAGGGTCGATCCTGCTGTGGGCGATGACGCTCGCGTTCTTCACCGGCGCCGTCGCCTGGCGCTTCCGCAAGCGGATCGACGACGAACTCGTCGGTTGGGCGCTCGTCGTGATGTTCGTCGTCACGGCCTTCTTCGCGATGTTGAGCTTCGGCCCCGCCGACGCGTTTGCCAGCGGGGTGGCCAACTTCGACCCGGCGACCGCTACCGGTCCGAACCCGCTCCTCCAGAACCACATCCTGGTGCTGTTCCACCCGCCGATCCTGTACCTCGGCTACGTCGGCTTCACCGTCCCGTTCGCGTTCGCGATCGCCGCGCTGATCACCGGTC
>NZ_BAOL01000276.1 GCF_000350145.1 Ilumatobacter nonamiensis YM16-303
TGATCGGCAAGATGGCGGCGCATGTCCACGACGCCCGCCAGGAGGTCCGACATGACGATGGACTCATCGTCATCCGACCCGAGCCGAGCGGCGCGGTCGTCGAGCGTCTGGCCGACGGCGAGTTCCGACTCGTCGGTCGCGACGTGGAGCGCGTCGTCGCGCTGAATGACGTGACCACGCCCGAGGCCCTCGCGTACATCGACCACCGGCTCGAGCGACTCGGCGTCCCGAAGATGCTGTCGAAGGCGGGCGCGGTCGATGGCGACGTGATCTGGATCGGCGAGTTCAGCTTCGACTACCAGCAGGACCGATGATCGCGGAGCGCCGGCACCGGTTGACACGTTCGCGCCTGGACCGTCGCTGATGCGCGTCGTTGCGAAGATCGGAACGGCGTCGATCACCGACGACCGCGGCCGGATCGATCACGGCGCCATCGAGCGCCTCGCCGACGAGACCGCGTCGTTGCGGGCCGCCGGGCACGAGGTCCTGATCGTCTCGTCGGGCGCTGTCGCCGCCGGAGTTGCTGCGCTGGGTCTGGACCAGCGGCCGTCGGACATGCAGACCGTGCAGGCGGTGTCCGCGATCGGGCAGAGCCGCCTGGTCGAGGCCTACAACATCGAGTTCGCACGTCACGGAGTGATCGGTGCCCAGCTGCTCGTCGATCCCTATGACTTCGTCGAGCGTCGGCAGTACGTCCACCTCCGAGCCACGATGCATCGCCTGCTCGAACTCGGTGTCGTTCCCGTGATGAACGAGAACGACGCGATCGCGAACGACGAGTTGCGATACGGCGACAACGACCGCATCGCCGCACTCATCGCCAACAGCGTCGGTGCCGATGTGCTCGTGCTGTTGACCGACATGGACGGCGTGTTCACCGCAGACCCGCGACGTGACTCGTCGGCGACCCTGATCCCGTTCGTGGGCGCCGATGATCCGCTGTTGTCGATCACCGCCGACGGCGGCGGAAGCGGCCGGGGAAGCGGAGGGATGGCGAGCAAGCTGACCGCCGCCCGGATGGCGTCGTGGTCGGGGATTCGCAGCGTGATCGCTCGAGCGTCGCGGCCGGGCGTACTGAGCGGTTCCGTGAGCGACGAACTCGTCGGCACGACGTTTGCACCCCACGAACGCGTGCTGTCTGCGCGGAAACTGTGGATCGCGTTCGCCGCGGAGGTCTCCGGCGTCGTGCGTGTCGACGACGGCGCCCGTCGGGCACTCACCGATCGGCCGAACAGCCTGCTACCCGCCGGTGTGGTGGCGACCGAGGGACTGTTCGACACCCGTCAGGTGGTCGAGGTCAGCGGTCCCGACGGAGCGGTGTTCGCCCGTGGGATCGCGTCGACGAGGTCCCACGACCTGGCGCCCGTCCTAGGCCGACACACCAGCGCCCTGCCCGACGGCATGGCGCACACCGTGATCCACCGGGACGACCTCGTCATCCTCGCCTGAGGGTGACGTGACGGGTCAGACCCGCAACGACACGGTCAGCCTTCGGACGGTTGAGCCGCGGTTTCGCCTGCATCGACCGGGCTCGTCGCCGCTCCCGAGTCGAGGCCGAGTTCGGCGCGCAGCTCGGACAGGCGGCTCTGCGCTGCGACGTTGGCGGTGGCCTGCTCGATCTCGAGCACCCGGCTCTCGACGGTGACCTCCTGGAGTTCGGACGACGCCTTCGCCTTCGCATAGCGCGCCTCGATCTTCTCCTGCACCTCGTTGAACGTCGGAACGTCGTCGCCGACGCTCTCGGTGAGCGACGCCATGGCGGAGTTCATCTCCTCCTGCATCTGCGCCTGGTCGAGCTGGCTCATCAGCTTCGACTTCTCGGCGATCTTCTCCTGGAGGAGGCGGGAGTTCTGCTTGACCGCAGCCTTGGCCTGGTCGGCGGCCTGGGTGGACTCGAGGACCATCGCCTTCAGGCTCTCGACGTCGGACTCGAGTGAGATCAACTTGTCGGCGATCGTCTCGGCGGCGTGGTTGTACTCGACGGCCTTGTCGGTGTTGCCGGCCTGCTGCGCGTCGTTCGCCATGATCAGCGCTTGACGGGCGTTCGCGTTGAGCTTGCCGAGCTCCTCCATCTTCTTGTTCAGACGGATCTCGGCCTGTTTCTGGTTGGCGATGACGTTCGCGGCCTGCTCCTTGAGCCGCTTGTGCTGGCTGTGTGCTTCACCGATCGCCTGCTCGAGCTGCACCTTCGGATCGGCATTGGCCTCGGCCCGGCCGCTGATCTTCGCGACGAAGTACTTCCACTGCCTCTTCAGGTACTTGAACATGCGGTCATGCTAGTCGGAGGCCTCGGCGCGGCGTCCCGGGATCCGACGGCGGAGCGCGTCGAGTTCGGGCGCGCCCATCAGAGCGAGGATTCCCGAGTAGACGATGACGCCCACCACGGCGCCGGCACCGACACGGAGCAGCGCCCCGCCACCGCTGTTGCTTCCGAGGAGCCGTGCGACGAGCCAGACCGCCTCACCCATCAGCGCCGCAGCGACCACCATTCGGGCGAGACTGCCGAACACCGGGCGCATCCCGAATCCAGGCACCTTGTAGCTCAGGATCTGCAGGACCCACAGCGCGCTGATCACGTAGGCGAGCGCGAACGAGGCACCGAGCCCGAGCACGCCGTAGGTTCCGACCAGCGCGAACGCCAACGCGATGTTCAACGCGTTCTCGACGACGTTGACCTTGAACGCCGTCTTCGTGTCCTGATGCGCGTAGAACGCGCGCAGGACGAACAGGTAGATCGAGAACGCGCCCAGACCGAGCGCGAGTCCGGCCAGCGCTCGGGACGCCTCGAGCGCGTCCTGCTCCGTGAAGTTCTTGTACTCGAGTGCCAACCCGATGACCGGACGCCGCAGGACGAACAATCCGACGCCGGCGGGAATCGTGAGCAGCGCCGTCATCCGAATTCCGAGCGATGCCGACGCGATGAAGTCGGCCTTCGATCGTCTCGACACCGCCTTGGCCATCTCCGGCTGGAACGTCGTCGCGATCGACACGCCGAGCAACCCGTGCGGGAGCATGAAGAACGTGAACGCCGCGAGGTAGGCCGTCGCACCGGACGATCCGGGCTCGGTCAGGTTGCGCACGACGGTGAGCGCGACGATGTTGGCGGCGACGAACCCCAGGGTCCAGAACGACAGCGAGAAGAGCTTCCTCACCGCTGGATGGCGCGGCTTCCACACGAAACGGATGCGCAGACCGGCGTGCCACGCGGCCGGCACCAGCACCAGCGCCATCGACGCGATGCCGAGCGTCGCCCCGAGTCCGAGGGTCAATCGGACCCGAGTGTTGTCGAGCACGTCGGTGAGCACGTAGCCGTCCGTGCCGAGGTCGGGGAGTGACAGCAGCGTCACGATGATGATCACGTTCGGCAGGATCGGGCTCCACGCAGCTGCGAAGAACCGGCGACGGCTGTTGAGGAAGGCGTTGGCGAGTCCGGTGAGGCCGTAGAAGAGGATCTGGATCAGGAAGATGCGGGCGAGCGTCGTGCCGACCGACCGGAAGAGATCGGGATCGACGTCGGCGTCGACCCGTTGAGAGAAGAGGCGGAAGATCAGCGGTGCGGCGACGACGGCGATCAGCGTCGTGGCGGCGATCAGCGCGAGGGCCATCGACACCACGGCGCTGCGCGCGTCGTCGTCACGTTGTTCGTCGAATGACGTGAAGAGCGGGATCAGCGTCGCCGACAACACCCCGCCGACCAGCAACTCGTAGACGATGTTCGGGGTCTCGTTCGCCAACAGGTAGGCGTCGCTGACCGCCGTGCCACCGAGGACCGCGGCGAGCACCGCGAATCGGGCCAGGCCGGTGATCCGTGAGAGCGCCGTCCCGGTGGCGACGACCAGGTTGCTCCGGAGCAGCCCGCTCACGTGCCGGCCGTTGCGTTCGCCAGCGCGGCGGGATCTTGCTGGCTGCTCATGTCGGCCCGACGCTACTTCGACTCAGTCGACCGGATGGATGTCCTCGGCGGTGAGCCTCGTCAGTTGCTCGTCGGTCAGGTCGTCGATGTCGGCCAGGCGCAACGCGTGATGTCCGACCGCTGCCTCGAACACGTTCCGGACGAACCGTCCGTTGCCGAACCCGCGGCCGCGCGGCTCGGCATCGATGACCTCCTCCAACCGGGAGACCCCGGATGCGTCCAGGTGGTACTCCTTGGCCGACGAGATGAGCGAGAAGATCGCGACGAGCTCGTCGGTCGAGTAGTCGGGAAAGTGAATCGTGCGCGTGAATCGACTCTTCAATCCGGGGTTGGCGTCGATCAGCTCCTGCATCTCGGCGGGGTATCCGGCGGCGACCACCGACAGATCGTCGCGGTGGTCCTCCATGAACTTGACGATCGTGTCGACGGCTTCGAGACCGAAGTCGTTGTCGCCGCCACGTGCCAATGCGTACGCCTCGTCGATGAGGAGTGTCCCGCCGATGGCCGACTCCATCACCTTGCGCGTCTGCGTCGCCGTCTGTCCGACGAATCCTGCGACGAGCCCCGAGCGGTCGGTCTCGACCAGGTGCCCTCGGCTGACCACCCCGAGCGAACGGAAGATCTGCGAGAGCAAGCGAGCGACGGTGGTCTTGCCGGTGCCCGGATTGCCGCTGAAGACGAGGTGTTTCGATGTCTCGATGGTCGGAAGATCCCGGTCGGCGCGCATCTCCTGGATCCGGAGCAGCGATGTCAGGCGCCGGACTTCCTGTTTCACGTGGTCGAGGCCGACCAGGGCGTCGAGTTCCGCGAGCAGCTCCTCGATCCGCCGTTCCGGCGCGAGTTCGACCGCTTGGGCGCCGTCGGGTTCGTCGCTTCCGACGGCGCCGACCTCGGCCCGGACCGCAGGCGTCGCGGCATCCGGCCGCCCGGGGCGAGGAACACCGTGGTCGTCCATCGTCCGGAGGAGCAGGGTCCGAAACCGGTCGAGTGCGACCAGCTCGGCCTGGGAGGGCATCGGATCGACCGCTGCGGTGGCGTGCGCGAGCACCATCGCCAGCGTGTAGTACCGGTTGGCCCGGCGCCGGGCATCCTTCGCGTCGGCCTTCACCAACAGGTCGAACATCGTGCTGGGCTGTTCGAGCCACCGTGCTCGTCCGCCGAACGTGCCGTCGTCACGCAGCGTCTGTGTGGACACGATCATCGGCGGTGTCAGTCGGGGACCGATCGACTCGAGCCACGCGTCGAGCTCCGCGTTGCTGTGGCGTCCGTCGGCGTCGATGAAGGCGGCGACCAGGTTCGATGCTTCGATCACGCACTCGGGGCGATGATCGGCTCCGCCCGACAGCTCGTCGAGGATCGTGGCCAACGCCTCGATGAACTCGTCGGCAGCGTCCTGGAATGCCTGACCCATCGCCGTGAGACTACGCAGTCGACGCTCGATGGCCTGCCTGCGAAGATGAGGGGATGGCGCCGACCCGCTGGGACCCACCCGGACCAGGAACGTGGGAGCGCGACAGTTCGCACTTCGATCGAACGGTGTCGCGACCGATGATCGACCTGATGGAGGACGCCGCCCCGGAGGGAATGCGTGAAGGGTTCGACCTCATCGGCGCACCCTTGGCGACCATGGACGTCCGATTCGTCAACGGGCAGATGTATCGACGGCTCGTCCCGATCATCGGAGCGAGCGGGCGGGGACCGTCGACACCCCCGCCGCCGTGGTTGATGCGCTCGGTCTTCGCGATCCACCCGCGGCTGCGGAAGCGAGCGCGAACTGCCGAAGCATCGCTGGATGACAAGCGGTGGAGGGACGAAGCGGACCGCTGGGAGGTCGACTGGAAGCCGTCGATCTCGGCGACGAACAGACAACTCGCCGCTGTGGACGTCGCGGCGGTGTCCGATGAGCACCTCGCTGACCATCTCGATGCCGTGTTCGCGCACTTGCGGACGTCGTTCGTGCTGCACTTCCGCCTCCACATCAGCGACCTCGGACCGATCGCGCTGTTGCTCGATCACGCCGAGGAGTGGGGGATCGACGCGCGCGAGGTGATGGCCGTGCTCACCGGGGCGTCGCCCGCGTCCAGCGCTCCCGGCGACGCCCTCCGACCGTTGGCGCGCGAGGTCGAGACGGCCGGAAGTGCTCCGGTCACGCTCGACGACGTGCGATCGATCGGCGATCGTGCCGCCGGCCTGCTCGACGACTTCCTGCTCGAGTACGGGACCCGCTTGACGACGGGATACGACGTCACGGGACTCACACTGGGTGAGATGCCCGACGTGATCATGGCGATGCTGCGCGACCCGCGGCTGCTGGACGACCGGACGGCGGCTGAACTCGCAGTCGAACGGGGTGATGAAGCGCTCGCGATCCTCCGCGAGACGGTGCCGGCCGGTCGTCGGGGCGAGTTCGACGACCTCGTCGCGGACGCTCGTCGCCTGTACGGACTGCGTGACGAGAACGGACCGATCACCGCTGAGTGGCCGCTGGGAGTTCTCCGCACTGCACTCCTGGAGACCGGTCGGCGGCTGGAGGTCGCGGGAAGAATTCAGCAGCCCGATCACGTCTTCGACCTGGCGGCGGCGGAGCTCTCCGGGTCACTGCGCGGAGAGCCGGGACCACGAGCCGAGGCGGTGTCGACGCGGCACGGGATTCGAATGGAGCGCGCGGACTCGCTCGCGCCGGCCTTCCTGGGCCCGGAGCCGATCGAACCGGACCTCGACGGCTTGCCGGATGCGATGGGCCGCATGATGAGGATGACGGTCCATGCCGTGTCGCTGCTCGAGGCCGACCTGGCTCACGGTGAGATGCGTGGTACCGGGATCGGTACGTCGACCTACGTCGGTCGGGGGCGCGTCGTCGCCGACGCGAACGAGGCGATCGAGCGGTGCGAACCAGGTGACGTGCTGATCACACGCTTCACCGCACCGACGTTCAACTCGGTGCTCAGCATCGCCGGCGCGGTCGTCACCGAGCAGGGCGGCCTGTTGTGCCACGCCGCCGTCATCGCACGCGAACTCGGAATTGCGGCGGTGGTGGGCGTCCCCGGCGTTCTCCAGATCGCCGACGGGGCACAGGTCAAGGTGGACCCCGTCGCGGGTTCCGTCACCGTGGTCGGCTGAGCGATGCCGAGCCGGCGGCTTCAGCCGCGGATGCTGGTTCGCCCGGCGAACGCGACGAACTGATCGACAGCGCTCGGTCCTGCCGGGGTGGTCTCGGGACCGAAGATGCCGGCGCCGCGGACCATGTCCGAGACCGGTTCAAGGTTCGCCTGTGCTTCCGACGCGGTGGCCTCGTCGATTCCGGGGGCGATGCCGGCAGCGTCGGCGATGTCCCAGGCATGCGTCAGCGGATCGATCCATACGGTGCCGATGAAGTTGTCGATCGGCATCTCGCCGAACGGTGTCGCGGCGACGGTGTCGAGCGTGCCCGGATGGTCGAGCGCGGCGAGGCAGGCGTCGACCGACCTGCAGATCGTGGCCGCGGGATCGGGTCCGGCCACCTCGGCCTCGGGTTGCTCGATCGGTGCGTCGCCGAATCCTGTGGTGGCCGTGATGTTCTGCAACACCCACGAGGTGTGTCCGGCGACTTCTCGGGCGCTCCACCCGCTGCAGCACGACGGGTTGTCCCACGCATCGCCGGGAACCCGCACGGCGACGTTGCGCAGGATGTGCACGGCGCGCGTGAACTTCTGGAGGTTGGCGCTCATGTGACCGACGTTACGTGACGCGTGACCCCCGAGCGACGATTCCGATTCCGGTCGCGCATCTACCGAGCGGTAGGTTCGATGCGGTATGACGACCACCGACGAACGCCCCACCACGCCTTTCGACGCCGAACCGCGATTCGAGAGCGTGCAGCAGGTGCGCGACGCGCTGCGCGACGCCCAGTACCTGGCCGATGACGGGATCGCCGGGGTCGCCTACCTCGCCGACCGTTTGCAGAAGCCGATCCTGGTCGAGGGGCCTGCCGGCACCGGCAAGACCCAGCTGGCGAAGTCGGTGGCCGAGATCACCGGAGCGAAGCTGATTCGTCTGCAGTGCTACGAGGGACTCGACGAGAGCAAGGCGCTCTACGAGTGGAACTACAAGAAGCAGCTGCTCCGCATCCAGACCGAACGCGGCGAGACGGAAGAAGCTCACGACTGGACCGACGTCCGCGAGGACATCTTCTCCGACGAGTTCCTGCTCACCCGACCGCTGCTCGAGGCCATCACCGCCGACGAGCCGGTGGTCCTTCTGATCGACGAAGTCGACCGCGTCGAGGTCGAGACCGAGGCGTTGCTCCTGGAGATCCTCTCCGACTACCAGGTGTCGATCCCCGAACTGGGCACGATCGAGGCCAAGCAGATTCCTCTCGTGTTCCTGACCTCGAACAACACCCGTGAGCTGTCCGAAGCCCTGAAGCGGCGCTGTCTGTACCTCCACGTCGACTACCCGCAGCTGGAGCGCGAGAAGGAGATCGTCCTCGCGAAGACGCCGGGGATCACCGACAACCTGGCCGATCAGGTCGCTCGGGTGGTGCGCTCGATCCGCCAGCTCGATCTGAAGAAGAGCCCGAGCGTCTCCGAGACACTCGACTGGGCGCGCACGCTGATGCTGCTCAACATCGAGACGATCGACGAGCAGACGGCGAAGGACACGCTGAACATCCTGCTCAAGTACCAGACCGACATCGCCAAGGCCGCCAAGGAGCTGACCGTCGATGAGTGACCGCGCCATCCGGTGTCAGACACCCGATGGCACAC
>NZ_BAOL01000275.1 GCF_000350145.1 Ilumatobacter nonamiensis YM16-303
TCACCGAACCGAGCTTCTGGGGACACCGCTCGCCGACCTGACAACCACGTCGCGAGGGTCACTCCACGGCGATCTCGGCCACCATGCCGGCAGTGAAGTGCGGTGGGCCACCAGCGACGCCTTCGGGCTTTCCGCCGCCGGCCGCAGCGACTGCGGCCATGTACTCATCGGGGTCTGCACCGACCGGGATGAAGCACATCAGGACGTAACGGCCGGGTTCGGTCAATGTGCCGTCCCCGACCGCCACCGTTGTTTCGGGAGCCCCTGGCGCCTGCAACATCACCGTCACCGGTTCGCCGAGCGTGGCCTCCAGCTCCGCTGGTGGTCGGGTGACCAGCTCATCCAATGACGCATCGGTCTCGAGCCGGAAGGCCACGAGTTCGTGCAGTTCGTTCGCCGACGTGTTGCGAAACCCGAGTCGGGTACCGGCGGGGATCGACGCTGGCACGTTCTCGAAGCCGTAGTCGATGCCGTCGATCGTGACGGTCGTGTCGTCATGGGCCCGCGCTGTCGAGTGGTCGGTGGTGGTCTCGGTCGTCGGCACGGCACTGTTTGCTCCGGCATCGTCGCCGCACGCGGCGGCGATCGTCCCGAGCAAGGCCAGGCACGCCGTGGCGGTGACTCGTCGAGTGGTGTGATGCATGGTGGTTCTCCTCGATCTCGGGTGGGTCACGACGTGAGCTCGGCGGACATCGATTCGATCGCGGCGACGATCTCGTCGAGCACGAGCTGGTTCGGCTGCGGTGGCACCGGTGTGGTGGGAACCCGGCGAAGCATTTCGAATGCTCGGTCGATCTGGCTCGGGCCGATGGTCGGGCCGTGGCAGGTGGCGATCGTGGTCGGCGCCAGGCGCTCGATCACAGCGCAGGCCTCCGCGAATCGCTGTGCGTCGAGCATGGCGACCCACGGGCTGTTCCATGCCTGGAAGGCTTGGAAGCCTTCGCTCCAGACGTCCGGGTCGAGCTCGTCCACGAATGCGGTCGGCCCGAGCACCGGCGTGGCGTAGCAGTCCGACGCCCAGTACACGCGTGTCGTGGGGTCGAAGATCCCTCGGGTCGTCGGCGAGTCGTAGAGCGGTGGACGGATCGCGGCCACGGTGCGGTCGCCGATGTCGAGCGTCTCGCCGTCGTTCAACCAGCGCCAGCGCATCGGGGGAACGTCGAGGCGGTCGACTCCGATGCGATCGCACAGGAACCAGCTGGCGACGAGCGTCGCGTTCGGGCACGCGTCCATCACCTCGTGCACGTTGCCGTAGTGGTCGATGTCGTCGTGGCTGAGGAATACCCAGCGGACGTCCTCGGGTTCGACGAGACCGAACAGATCGTCGAGGTAGTGGGCCCGGTTGAGCGGGGTTCCGGTGTCGACGACGAAGGGTTCGGCGCCGCGGATGAGCATCGAGTTCATGTGCACCGCCCCGGGCGCACCGGGCGGCGAGTACGTGTCGTGGATCACGAACGTCTCGGGAGCGATCTCGATCGGAGCGAGCCGCTCCGTGATCGGAGCGGAATGAGCGGGCGTGGATTCGGTGAGTGTCATGACACCATCGTCCGGTCTCGCGTCCGAGGTCACCATCCCGCGTCACCACGGACCTGTCGATGCCCACTTCAGGGGCGTGAGGCACCCCCAACGATCTGGGATGGCGCCGGGTTCACGAACGGGAGAGAATGAGGCGATGCTCAGTGCGCTCACCGCGGAACGGGTTCGCCGAGACGTCGAGGTCGTCGCCGCCGCGGGGCTCGACCTGCCGACCTTTCTCGCCGAGATCGACGATTCCGTGCGTCGGGTGTTGCGCCCGGCGGCGACGTGCGTCGCGACCCTCGACCCGACGACGTCGTTGCTCACGAGCACCTACAAGTTCGGTGACCTTCACGGCAACGACGATCACGACCTCGAATGGGGCATGATCGAGTACGGCGGCGAGGAAACGACCTCCTTCCTCGACGTTGCGGCGACGCCAGGTCGCGCGGTCGGTCTGCACATCGTGACCGGCGGCGACCTCGACCGCTCCACTCGGCTTCGCGACTGCATCAAACCTCACTACGGCTACGGCGACGAACTGCGACTGATCGCCAGCGTCGACGGCCGCACGTGGGGTGCACTCGCGTACTTCCGAGAGCCCGGCGACGGCCCGTTCGACGAGGCAGACGTCGAGTTCGCGTCGACACTGTCGACCATGCTCGCGACCGGCTTCCGTCTCGGTCTGCTCAGCCGCGTGTCCTCGCCAGCGGTGGACCGCGTCTCGAGTGGGCCGGCGGTGATCATCGTCGATGCCCACGACCAGATCGCCCAGATCAGCGTCGGTGCCGAGGAGCGCCTCCGTCAAGTGGTCGCCAGCGATCACATCGCCAGCCCGATCGGAACGATTGCGGCGCTCGTCGCCAGCGCCCGACGCCTCGCCAGTGGACAGATGTCGACGATTCCGCGCGGTCGATTGCGGTTGCACGATGGGACCTGGGTGGTGCTCCAGGCGTCACCGATGGCCGCCCATGACGGGGTGACCGGCGACGTCGTGATCACGATCGAGGACGCCCGACCGCCCGAGATCATCCCGCTCGTCGTCGAGGCGTTCGGCCTGACCGCGCGGGAACGCGACGTGACCCAACTCGTGCTCCAGGGTGTCGAGACCAAGGACATCGCCGCCGCCCTCCACGTGTCGGCCTACACGGTGCAGGACCACCTCAAGTCGATCTTCACGAAGGCCGACGTCCGCAGTCGACGAGAGCTGATGGGGAGGATCTTCTTCGATCAGTATCAGCCTCGATTCGGCCAGGAGATCGCCCCGAGCGGCTGGTTCCAGCCCACTGAGTGATTCGCGGTGCGATCGACTGCGTGGAACGGAGCGAGCGGGCAACGTACTACCGTCACCACGGGGCACGATCGATGGGAGACGTGAGATGAACAGGTTCACCAAGTGCGCGATCGGGGTCGGTGCACTCATTGCGTCCACCGTGCCACTCGGATGGTCGACTGCCGGTGTCCAGGCATCACCGGGCAACGGTCCGACCGCGATCGTGTCGCTCGGCGACAGCTTCATCTCCGGTGAGGCCGGGCGCTGGAACGGCAACTCGAACAACGCCTGGTACTCGCGCAACGGCACCGACCGCGCCTTCCGCAAGTCGGGTTGGTTCTCGTGGTTCTACGACACCGGGGCGGTGTATCCCGGGACCGTCGGCAACGGGTGCCACCGCAGCGATGTGGCACCGATCCGGTCCAACACGATCAACGTCCAGAACAAGATCAATCTCGCGTGCTCGGGTGCCGAGACGGCGGCGATCGTCGACACGGCCTACAAGGGCGAGGCTCCCCAGAGCGCGCAGCTGCTCCCCGTCGCACAGGCCAACGACGTCGAGATGATCGTGCTGTCGATCGGCGGCAACGACCTCGGCTTCTCCGACATCATCGTGTCGTGCACGCTCCAGTTCTCGACCTCTCCATCGGCCTACCCGAACCTCTGCCTCGACGACCAACAACCGCTCGTCGACCAGGCGATGCCCGCGGCGATGGCCGGCGTCGATGCGTCGATCGATGCGATCCGGTCGACGATGTCGACCGCCGGATACTCCGACACCGACTATCGACTCGTGGTCGTGTCGTATCCGTCACCGGTCCCGCGCGGCAACGAGATCCGCTATTCACAGAGCGGCTACAGCCGTTTGACGACTGGCGGCTGCCCGTTCTGGAACGACGATGCCACCTGGGCGCGTGACAGCTTGGTGCCGCAGATTTCCGACAACCTGCGCGCCGTGGCCGCGGCGAACGGCACCGAGTTCCTCGACTTCCGTGATGCGTTCCAAGGCAACGAGAACTGCTCCAAGCAGGCGGTGCGGGTCGGCAGCGGCGGACCCGACCCGGCGACCGCCGAATGGGCGCGCTGGGTCGGAACCGGCACCCTCCAGGGAGACCTGGAGGAGAGTGTGCACCCGAACGCGTACGGCCAGCAGGCACTCGGACGCTGCCTGACCTTGCTGTGGGAGCAGTCCGCCGGTGGCCAGTGGGCGTGCAACAACACCCCGAACCAGGGGCCCGGATCGATGATCCTCTCGCCCGGCTGACGACGCCCGTTCCGGCTTCTCGTCGGAATCGAGGATCAGTCCGCCGGCAGATCAGGAAGGTCGATCCACTCGCGCCAGCTCAGATCTCGCCCGACGTAGCACGGGTTGTCGAGCGGCCAGTCCCGTTCGATCCACGTCGGCACGAATGCATCGAGCCCCGCTTCGATGTCGGAGCCGACGAGGGAATCGATCACCCACCACGAGATCTCCGCGTCAGCGCCCGGCTTCTGTGGCGGGTCGATGTACACACAGCCGAGCAGTGCCGACTCCTCGCGGTCGAAGAGCGCATAGTTGAACGACTCGTGGTCGACCATCTCCTGCGCATGCCGGGCGAGATCGTCCCGGTCCTGGTCGGCTGTCATCGTCGTCGGTGGCCAGCCCCACGCCTCGCCGTAGATCGACCACAGACGTTCCTGCGACCCCATCACCGCGATCATGTCGAGCTCGGTGTCATCCGGATGGATCGGTCGCAGATGCGCGCCGGTGCGGCCGATGGGGACCAGTGTCGGGTGCACGAAGTCGTCGGGAAGCCAGCTCACCCACCCAACCATACGAAGTGGGTCGGGGCTGCGCGGCCTGGGTTCGGCCGACCTCGGGGTCGGACCACGGGCTACATTGCAGGTCGGTGGGATTTCACGCACAGCTCGAACGGTCGTGGTCGGCGGCGGGTTCGATGTTGTGCGTCGGCCTCGACCCGGATCCCGCCCGGTATCCGGCGCGCATCGCCGACGCCCGCGATGCGACGGAGAGGTTCTGTCGCGAGATCGTCGACGCCACGGCCGACATCGCGTGTGCGTTCAAGCCACAGATCGCGTACTTCGCCAGCATCGGCCAGGAGCACGCGCTCGAGAACATCTGCCGCTACATCCGTGAGACGTATCCCGATGTCACGCTGATCCTCGACTCGAAGCGCGCCGACATCGGTTCCACCGCCGAGCACTACGCACGGGAGGCGTTCGACCGCTACTCCGCACATGCCGTCACGGTCAACCCGTACATGGGGACCGATTCGGTCCAGCCGTTCTTCGATCATCCCGGCGACGGCGGGATCATCGTGCTGTGCCGCACCAGCAACCCCGGCGGTGACGACTTCCAGTCTCTGGTCGCCGATGGCGCACCGATCTACACCCACGTCGCACGCAGGGTCGCGGACGAGTGGTCGCAACTCGGTGAATGCGGACTCGTCGTCGGCGCCACCTATCCGACCGAGCTCGCCGATGTCCGCTCGATCGTCGGCGATCTGCCGCTGCTCGTACCCGGCGTGGGAGCGCAAGGCGGCGACGCCGGAACCGTCATGGAACACGGCTCCAGCGCCACCGGACGCGGAATGATCGTCAATTCGGCGCGTGCGGTCCTCTACGCGAGCAACGGCGACGACTTCGCCGACGCCGCCCGCGCCGAAGCGCAACGCACTGCGAACGCATTGCCCTGCTGACCGGGCGTGACGTCACGGGCCTGACCCGTGACGTCACGCCGTCGTGTTCACGTCAGCTGGTCGGGTGGGCGTGACCCGGGTCGAAGCCACCGCCGCCTTCGGCGAAGGTTCCCTCGGGTCCGTTGAACTCGACCTCGTCGGGCGTGGTGCCCTTCACGTCGACACCCTCGACCCCGTTGACCGCTTCGGTCGACGCGGCCAGGTTGTAGATCGAGTACGCGATCGCGTCGACGTTGACCTCGATCGCCTCCTCGCTCACGTTGTCGATCGTGTCACAGGCCAGGTGGTAGCACTGGTCGAACTGTTCGCCGGCGATGCCGCCCCAGATCGCTTCCTGCTCCGCGGTCTTGAGGACCTCGGCCCCGGTGAACAGACCGCTCGCCGGGATCCCGACGTCGATGAACGCCTGGTAGTCGGAACGACCGGAGAACTCCGAGTCCTCGTACGGCACGTCGCTGATCGTGTAGTACGCCTCGAAGAGGTCCTCCAACGCTTCGGAACCCTCCGGAACGACGACCGGCGCCGGGAACGTCGACTCATCGGCGTCGTAGACGCCGTAGATGAAGTTCGGCGAGCCGACCATGTCGAAGTTCAGATACGCCGCCAGAGCGTCGTAGTCCTCCTGCGAGATCCCGAACTCCGGATCGAAGATGTACTTCTCCGAGCCGATCAGGCCCGATTCCTCGGCACCCCACCAGGCGAAGCGCAGGCTGTTCTGCGGCGTGTACTTCTTGTTGTTGCCGATCGCCAGTGCGGTCGCCAGGATCGTCGCCGAGCCGGTGCCGTTGTCCTGGATTCCCGGGCCTTCCTGGACCGAGTCGAGGTGGGCGCCGGCCATGACGACGTTGTCGGTGTTGACACCGTCGAGGTCGGCGATCACGTTCTCCGTCGTGTTCGTGACGATGGTCGTGTCGGCCGCAAGGCTCACGCTGCCGGCCGTGCTGATCGCGACGCCGTCCGTGTACGAGGCGTCGAGAACGGGGATGCCGAACACCCCCTCGCCGAGCGTGCCGCCGATGAGGTCCTGACGGTCCGCTCCGTCGGTGTCGCCCTGGTTGAAGATGATCGCCGCCTCGGCACCGGCCGCCTCCGCGTTCGCTGCCTTGTCGCCGAACGCGCAAGCGCCACGCTGGAGCAAGGCGATGTCGTCGTCACCGGAGAAGTCGAGTCCGTCGAAATCGTCCGCAGTGCAACCCGACGACGATGCATTGCCGATTCCGAGGTCGAGGTCCACGGGGATCACGTTGCCGTCGGTGACGACACCTGAGCCGGAGTACGAGAAGGTCTGCGTCTCGATCGATGCCCCGTCGACGGTCAGCGAGCTCGAGTTCTCCGTGTAGAGACTGAAGTCGAAGACCTGTCGGGTGACCTCGTAGCCGGCGTCCTCGAGCAGTCCGGCGACGTAGTCGGCCGACTGGTCGTAGCCGGGAGTTCCCGATGCTCGGGTCCCGCCGTTCGCGTCGGCGATCGCCTGGAACGCCTCGAGGTGTTCGAACACGTCGTCGCCGTCCACGCACTGCAGGAACTTGTCCGTCTGATTGAGATTTCGGTTCTCGCATCCGCTCTTCGACGGTCCGGCCGTCGCGACGGTCGGGACCGCTGCAGCAGCGGTGAGTGCGAGAGCGAGTGACGCGCCGATGCGTCGCTTGCGTTGGCTGAGTGCCATGATGTGTCCCCTTCGTTGGTCCAGCCTCCACCCCGGCTGGAGAGTGTGACTGTCCGCCCACTCAGGGTGCTGTCTAGCGCAGTTCGCACAACGAGGTGGCGCGAGCACCGAAAGTGACGGGTCGCGCGTCAGATGTCAGCCCGTCGGTTCTCGTGAACAGTTCCGGCGCTCCGTGC
>NZ_BAOL01000274.1 GCF_000350145.1 Ilumatobacter nonamiensis YM16-303
GTGCCATCCGGTGTCTGACACCCGATGGCACCACGCCTGCGACGGTGAGAGCGTTCCGATAGGTTCGTCGCGCAATGAGCTCGGGATTCTCGGTCGATCCCGGTGTCCTGCTCGGTGGAGTGCTCCTGCTCGTCGGGGTTCTCGCGAGCCGCATCGCGATGCGGTTCCGGATACCCAGCCTGCTGCTCTTCCTCGGTCTGGGGATGCTGGTTGCCGACGACGGATTGGCGGTCGTGCGGTTCGACGACGCCGCGCTCGCCCAGAACATCGCCACGGCGGCGCTCGTGATCATCTTGTTCGAGGGTGGCCTGGGCACCGAACCCGCCGCGTTCCGGAAGGTGGGCGTCGCCGCCGGATCGTTGGCGACCATCGGGGTGGTGGCGACGGCCGGTGTCGTCGCGCTCGTCTCGTGGACCGTGCTCGATCTCGATCCGACGACTGCGCTGCTTCTCGGTTCCGTGGTCGCGTCCACCGATGCGGCCGCGGTGTTCGCCGCGCTGCGGACCGAACCCCTTCCCCGCCGTGACCGTTGGTTGCTTCAACTCGAGTCGGGCCTGAACGACCCGGTCGCCGTCCTCCTGACGATCGGCATGGTCGAGGTGTGGCGCGGCGATCCGAGCGCGATGGACTGGACCCGATTCCTCGGCCTGCAGTTGGGTGCCGGGTTGCTCGTCGGCCTCACCGTCGGCTGGCTCGGCCGACGGCTGATGTCTCGTCTCACCGGTCCCGCCGCATCGTCGCTCGGTGTGATCACCCTCGCGCTGGCGGCGATTTCGTACGGCGGCGCGGCCGTGGTCGGTGGCTCCGGTTTCCTCGCCGTGTACTTGACCGGTGTGGTCCTGGCCGGCTCGCGACGCTCGGTGCGCGGCGTGCTCTTCTTCCACGAGGGCCTCGCGGCGACGGCGCAGGGCGTCCTCTTCCTCTTGCTGGGCATCCTCGTGTTCCCCAGCCGCCTGCCCGACAACCTCGGCACGGCGATCGTGGTGGCGCTCGCACTGATCTTCGTCGCTCGCCCGGTCGCGGTCGCCCTCGTCATGGTCTGGTCGAGAACACCGGCACGACGAATCGCGGTTCTGTCGTGGGCGGGTCTCCGCGGTGCGGTTCCGGTCGTCCTGGCGACGATCCCGTTCACCGCCGGCCATCCGGACGGCGCCCTGATCTTCGATGTCGCATTCGTCGTGGTGGTCCTGTCGGTCGCCGTTCAGGGGCCGACGGTCGGCGCAGTGGCGCGACGGCTCGGTGTCGTCGCCGAGCATCCCGAAGCCGTGCGGCCGGAGATCGTTCCCGTCGATGCACTCGACGCAGATCTGATCGAGGTCACCTTGCCACCCCGGTCCCGGGTGAGCGATTCCCGACTTCGCGATGCGCCACTTCCCGACGGCGCGCGGGTCGCGGTGTTGCGGCGTGGTGACGAGACGGTCGTCCCCGACGGCGACACGGTGCTCACCGTCGATGACGTGCTGCTGGTGGTCACACCGAAGCGGTGTGAACTCGACGACATCGAGCACTGGGCGGCAGCGGACGACGACGACGAAGCCTCATCGGGTGTCTGACACCGGATGAGGCTCGGTCAGGGTTCGAGGTGGGAGATGACCGCGTCGAGCGCCAAGCGGTAGCTCGTGCGACCGAAGCCACCGACCACGCCGAGGCAGACCGCCGACAGCATCGAGGTGTGCCGGAACTCCTCGCGTGCGTGGACGTTCGACAGGTGCGTCTCCACCACCGGAAGCTCCACCGCGGAGATCGCGTCTCGCAACGCGATCGACGTGTGCGTGTACGCGCCGGGATTGAACACGACACCGGCGGCGGTGGCCCGCGCCGCGTGCAACGCATCGACCAGTTCGCCCTCGGCGTTCGACTGGACCGCCTCGACCTCGTACCCGCGCTCGGCCGCCAACGAACGAAGCTCGTCGACGATGTCGTCCAACGTGTCCGCGCCGTAGACCTCGGGCTCGCGGGTCCCGAGCAGGTTCAGGTTCGGCCCGTTGAGGATCAGGATCGTCGGCATGGTCCGAGCGTACGCGTCGCGCTCCGGACGCACCCGGACACGTTCTCAGTCCTGGAGTGCGTCGTCGGGCAGCTTGCGGACCTTGGCGCGGCGTTTGCGACGGGCCGGGATGAGGTCGCGCATCTCCTCGAGCTTGCCGAAACACGTCAAGCGGTCGTTCGCTTCGAGCGCTCGGCTGCCCTTCGGGTTCGGGATCACGACGTTGTCGCGGTGGAGGGTGAGCACCGAGATGTCGCGATCGCGAAGTCCCGACTCCGAGATCGTCTGGCCGGCGAACGCCGAACCCTCGGGAATGTGCAGTTCCGCGACGCCGTATCCGGTGCTGACGGACAGCCGCTGACGGACATCGAGCTCGGGGAACGCGACCTGGTTGGCGATGTGGTCGACGATGGCACCCGCGATGTCGAGTTCGGTCGCCCGCTCGATTCCCTCCAGGCCCGGGGACGAATTGACCTCCATCACCAGAGGACCTTCGTTGCCCTCCAACATGTCGACCCCGGCGACGCGCAGACCCATGATCTGTGCGGCACGCACGGCCGTCCGTTCGTACTCAGGGGACAGCTCGACGGCTTCGACGGAACCGCCGCGGTGCACGTTGGAACGGAACTCGTCGCCCTCCGCCGTGCGGCGCATCGCGCCCACGACGCGATCACCGACGACGAGGGCGCGGATGTCGCGGCCTTTGCTCTCCGCGATGAACTGCTGGATGAGCACGTTCTGCCGCGTCGACTGCAACGTCTCGATGATCGCCTCGGCCACCTTCTTGTCGGGCGCGAGGATCACGCCGATCCCCTGTGTTCCCTCGAGCAGCTTGATGACGACGGGTGCCCCGCCGACCAACTCGATCGCAGGGAGCACGTCGGCCTTGTCGCGCACGAACGAGGTCGCCGGCATCCCGATGTCGTGGCGACTGAGGATCTGCGTGGCCCGAAGCTTGTCGCGCGAGTTGGCGATGCCGTTCGCCGTGTTCGGCGTGTAGACGTCCATCTGTTCGAACTGACGCACGACCGCCGTACCGAAGTAGGTGATCGAGGCGCCGATCCGCGGCAGGATCGCGTCGTAGTCGGACAGCTGTCGACCACGGAACTGGAGGTCGGGTTCGTCCCCGGCGAGATCGATCGCGAAACGCAAGGTGTTCAGCACCTTGCACTCGTGGCCGCGCTCGAGGGCGGCGGTCTTGAGGCGGTGGGTGCTGTAGGCCCCGGGCGACCGGGACAAGATGGCGAGCTTCACGTGGATTCCCTCTCGATGGTGGTTCTGAGCGCGGTCGGATCGTCGTCGGATCGGTCGAGGAGTTCGGCGATGTGAATGATGGCATCACCCTGATTGACGAGCGGGTGCTGGGTGTGGCCGATCACCATCCCGGAGCGGTTCGCGCGGCTGCGGCTGAGGCGTCGCCCGACGGAATCACGCACCGTCGCCACGACATCGCCGCGCTCGACGATCTGGCCGAGCTCGGCTTCCATCAACGCGATTCCACTCCGTCGAGCCCGGACCCAGCCACTCGCCCGGCTCTCGGCCGGCGGCTCGACGATCGGTGCTCCGTCGAGTGCCATCGCTTCATCGGCCTCCACCATTCCGAGCCGTTCGAGGATGCGACCGATTCCTCCGACCGCTGCGTCGATCGCCTCCCGGTCGAA
>NZ_BAOL01000273.1 GCF_000350145.1 Ilumatobacter nonamiensis YM16-303
CACGGAGCGCGGGAACTGTTCACGAGAACGGGGGAGGAGGAGGGCGGGTCAGGCGATGTCGAGGACGACTTTGGTGGCTTCGCCCGCGTGCAGTGCATCGAACGCGGTCTGGAAGTCGTCGAGCACGAAGCGATGGCTGATCACCGGAGCGATCGACAGCCCGGAGTCGAGCATCGAGACGGCCTTGTACCAGGTGTCGAACATCTCGCGGCCGTAGATGCCCTTGATCTGCAGTCCTTTGAGGATCGCCTCGTTGACGTTCACTTCCGCTGGTCCGGCGAACAGCCCGAGCAGACCGACGTGGGCGCCGTGGGTGGTGACGCGGAGGATGTCGGCGAGCGCTCGTCCGCTGCCCGACATCTCGAGCGCGACGTCGAACCCCTCGTCCATCCCCATCTCTGCCATGACGTCCTCGAGCGTCTCCTGATCGGCGCGGACCGCGCGGCTCGCCCCCATCTGCTCCGCGATCGCGAGGCGGGCCGGGACGAGGTCGGTGATGACGACATGGCGTGCACCGGCGTGGCGACAGATCGCGGCGGCCATCTGGCCGATCGGCCCGGCACCGGTGATCAGGACGTCCTCGCCGACGACGTCGAACGACAACACCGTGTGGACCGCGTTGCCGAGTGGGTCGAGAATCGCGGCGATCTCGTCGGGAACGGAATCCGGAACCGGGTACACGTTCGTCGCAGGAATCGAGACGAACTCGGCGAATCCGCCGTCCCGATGAATCCCGACGCCGACCGTCGACCGACACAGGTGCCGGTGCCCGGCGCGGCAGTTCCGGCATCGACCACACACGATGTGACCCTCGCCCGCGACGCGACTGCCGACCTCGACGTTCGTGACCTGATCGCCGACCTCGGCCACGGTTCCCACGAACTCGTGGCCGACGACGACGGGAGCGGCGACGTTCGCGCTCGCCCACGCGTCCCAGTCGTGGATGTGCAGATCGGTGCCGCAGATGGCGGCGTGCGAGACGGCGATCAGAACGTCGTTGGCACCGACCTCGGGTCGGGGCACATCGCGAAGTTCGAGTCCGGGCTCGGGGCCCGGCTTGACGAGTGCCTTCACGAGATCAGCTCCAGTTCCCGGCCGACGGCGGTGAATGCCTCGACCGCCCGATCGATGTCGTCGTCGGTGTGTGCCGCGTTCATCTGCGTCCTGATCCGCGCCGCCCCGTGTGGGACCACAGGGAACGAGAAGGCGGTCACGTAGATCCCGCGTTCGAGCAGTCGGTTCGACATCTCCCCGGCCTTCGCAGCATCGCCGATCATCACCGGGATGATCGGATGCCCTTCACCGGACAGTTCGAAACCGGCGGCGCTCATCGCCGAGCGGAAGCGGCGTGCATTGCGGTCGAGTTGCTCGCGGAGTGCCTCGCCGTCGCGAGCCAAGGCGAGCCCGGCGAGGCCGCCGCCGACGATTGCCGGAGCGAGGGCGTTCGAGAACAGGTACGGCCGAGCGCGCTGGCGGAGGAGGTCGACGACGCTCTGCCGAGCAGCGATGAACCCTCCCATCCCTCCGCCGAGTGCCTTGCCGAGCGTGCTCGTCACGATGTCGACCCGCTCGACGACGCCGTGCAGTGCTGGGGTGCCACGACCGCCGGGCCCGACGATGCCGGTGGCGTGAGCGTCGTCGACCATGACGAGGGCGTCGTGGCGGTCGGCGACCTCGCAGATCGCGGCCAGGTCGGCGATGTAGCCGTCCATCGAGAACACGCCGTCCGTCACGACCAGGACACGCTTCGCACCTGCCTCCCGTGCGCTGGTGAGCTGCGCGTCGAGATCCGCGAGATCCCGGGTCTCGAACCGGTAGCGGTTGGCCTTGCACAGCCGGATCCCATCGATGATCGACGCGTGATTGAGCGAGTCGGACACGATCGCGTCGTCGGCGCCGAGCAACGTCTCGAACACTCCGCCGTTGGCGTCGAAGCAGGCCGCGAACAGGATCGAATCGTCGACCCCGAGGTAGTCCGCGATCTGCCGTTCGAGCTCGCGATGCGCGTCGAGCGTGCCGCAGATGAAGCGGACCGACGCCATGCCGTACCCGTACTGCGCCATTGCTCGCTCGGCCGCGGCGACCATCTCCGGTCGATCCGCGAGGCCGAGGTAGTTGTTCGCGCAGAGGTTCATGACCTGCGATCCGCCTGAGCTGACCCACGGACCCTGTGGCGACACGATCTCGCGCTCGTGCTTCCACAGTCCGTCGGCACGGATCTCGTCGAGCGTCGACTCGACCTCGTCGTAGAACGTCTCGCGGCTCATGTGTCTGCTCCCATCGTCGGCGTCATCCTCGCGTCCCGTCACGCCCCCCGCCAGCCATCCGGGCGAACTCCCATCCGGGATTCACGGTCCATTCCTCCGTGCGGTGAGATGTGAGACCACCTGTCGCGCTCACATCTCACCGCAGGGAGGTCGCATCCGGGAACGGTGAGAGGTGAGACCACCTGTCGGTCTCACATCTCACCGGA
>NZ_BAOL01000272.1 GCF_000350145.1 Ilumatobacter nonamiensis YM16-303
GCCCGACCGTGGTCGCCGCGCGGAGCAACGGATACACGCCGCCACGATGGCCCAGCGGCTGGACCCCGGAGCGGCGAGCATGTCGACACGCCCGCTTCTCGCGCACGATGTCGACGATCATCAACGCGACGACCCGGAACAGCGTGTACGGCGTCGAGAGGACGTAGAGGAACCGATCGCGCGACTTGTCGGCGGTCGTGACCGCGCTGAAGGTGAACATCGCATCGTCGGTGTCGCCGGTGAAGACGTTCGCACGCGAGGCGCCACCGCCCACGAGGAGCCCATGACCTGACGATTGCCGAGCCTCGATGTCTGCCGCGTCGCCGGGACGGTTCGTGACCATGACCCGGCCCGTCTCCTTCTCGTACCACCGGAACGCGGGCATGTTGTGGTTGTCACCGAGCAGGATCCCGGCCTGCATCGCTCCCGTCTGCGACGAGAGATCACATTCCCAACGGTGGAGCACGTGGGTCCCGGTCGAGAGCAGCCGAGCAAGGAACGGAACGTGCCCCGAATCGATCGCCTCGGTCAACACGTCGTGCCCGAGACCGTCGATCTGGACGAACAGGAAGCCCGGGACGTCCGTCGGTTCGGGCGGCTCCGTGCGCTTCAGGACCCGCCGCACGACCTTGCTCTGCCACACGTGGTCGCCGTCGACGTCGAGCGCTCCACCGACCGCGATGTTCACGACGGTCAAGACGAACGCGATCAGCAGCGTCACCCAGAAGGAGTCGACGTCGACACCGTCGACCAGTGCCA
The DNA here is from genome assembly GCF_000350145.1 of Ilumatobacter nonamiensis YM16-303. GTDB lineage: Bacteria > Actinomycetota > Acidimicrobiia > Acidimicrobiales > Ilumatobacteraceae > Ilumatobacter_A > Ilumatobacter_A nonamiensis. Next base: position 760 of record NZ_BAOL01000272.1, read on the forward strand.
CGGCGGCGGCGACGAAGACGGCGTTGAGCACGAAGCTGAACAACCCCACGGTCCACACGACCAGTGGGAGCGCGACGCGGATCACGAATGGCCAGATGAACGCGTTCAGCAGACCGAGCGTGATCACGGTCAGGAGCGCCGCGGAGAGACCGGTCACCGTGAAGCTGTCGAGCACGACGGCCAGCAGATAGAGGGTCACCGCCTGAGCCAGGGCCACCACCGCCATGCGTGCGATTCGCCAGCGCGGGGCCGGCCGCTGGATCGGTAGAGCGGGTGGCGCCTGCGCGTGTACGTTCATCGTCTGGCTCCCTGCCTCGGGACCCGACCTCCAGGTCCCGTGTGTCCGCGCCGTCGGTCCGGCCCCTTGATCATTGCCGCTCCGCTCGGGGACGCCCAACAACGACGGAGTTCGACCGCGCCGACCTCGTCCCTCGCCGCATCACGCGGGTGGCTCCCAACCCGTGGGCGCGAGCTCGAAATGCTCGAACTGGAAGCCCGGCGACACCGTGCACCCGGCCAGTGTCCACGCTCCGAGCGTCTCGGCGGCTTGCCACTGTCCCGGCGCGACGACGAGTTGTGGCCGCTCCCCCGCGACGAGGTCGGCGCCGAGCACACGGCGGTCGACGGTTGCGCCGTCGGTCCAGGTGGACAATCGGAGCGGAGCGCCGCCGTAGTGGTGCCAGATCTCGGCGGCGTCCACCCGATGCCAGTGCGACGCCGCCGCCGCGGTGAGCAGGAAGTAGATCGCGGTTCCCGTGGGACGACCTCCCGACGACGCAGCGCGCCAGGTCTCCGCGTAGTACCCACCCTCCGGATGCGGCTCGAGTCCGAGCAACTCGATCAGATCTGTCGGGTCGACATCGCCACCGGTCATGGCGCGATGTTGCCAGGCCGGCCACGAACCAACGGCAGTATCCACACCGAGGCCGGCAGCGGCGGCCCCGGCACTCCCCGATCGGCGGCCGGCCGCGCCGTAGGCTCGTGGTTTCGTGAGTGGAACCGTGACCGACCCCGGTGCACCGGGCGCACACCCGGTCGTTCTCTTTCCGCCCCCGCCGTCCCGACAGAAGTGGTCGTCGGTCGACCTGCTCCGGCTCCTCCTCGGTGTCGTGCTCGGAGCCGCTGGCCTGTTCGCCGCCACGTTCGCCGACAGCACCATCTCCGGCGTCGAGAGCGACGTCATCGACGCGGTCGGGCGGATCCCGGACTCGGTCGAGCAGGCCGTCGTCGGCTCCGCTCAGATCATCGCGACGTTCGTTCCGGTGTTCGCCGTCGTCGTCGTGGTCTGGCGCCGGCGCTGGCGACTGCTGTTCATGCTCCTCCTCGCGGCCACGGTGGCCAGCGCCACGATCGGCCTGCTCACCGGTTGGCTCGGTGACCGCGACGTGGTCGCCGTGCTGGCGGAGCGTGCGGCCACGAGTGCCGACCTCGTGGCCGCGGACTTCCCCACCACAGAGTACGTCGCGACCGCAGTGGCCGCGACCGTCGTCGGCGCGGCCTCGCTGCCGCGTCGCTGGAAACGTGCCGCCTGGTCCTGGGTGGTCGTGCTCATGGTGCTGCGCTTCCTCGGGCCGGGACAACCACCGCTCGACGTGTGGATCGCCGGGTCGATCGGAGTGGTCATCGGCTCGCTCACCCTTCTGGTGTTCGGCTCGCCGAACCTCGAGCCGAGTCCCGAACAGGTGCTCGCAGCACTTCGAGGTGCCGGCCTCGACCCGATCGAGATCCGACGACGGGACGACATCACGGGAGGCTCGACCGCCTACGAAACGGTGGATCGCGACGAGAGCCAGCGCTTCGTGAAGATGCGCACGCCCGACGACCGCAGCTGGGACCTCCTCAACCGACTGTTCCGCACGATCCGGCTCCGCTCGTCCGAGGTGAGTCGGCCGTACAGCACCCTGAAGCGTCGCGTCGAACACGAGTCGCTCGCGCTGCGCACCGTTCGGGACGGAGGGACGCGGAGCCCGTTGGTGACCTGCGTGGGCGTCACGTCGAGCGGCGCCGCGTTCCTCGTCGAAGAACTGGTGTCCGGACGACTGCTCAGCAACCTCGCCCCGGACGAGTTCAACGACGACATCGCCCGCTCCGCGTTCCGCGCCGTGCGATCCGTGCACAGCACCCGGATCGCCCACCACAGTCTGACGCTCGACAACATGATCGTCGACGACGCCGACCACGTGTGGCTGCTCGACTTCGATGAGGCCGAGCTGGCCGCTGACCAGCGAGCTCGCTCGCGCGACGTGGCCGAGATCCTCGTGGCGCTGGGCCTCGCCATCGGACCGGAACGCAGTGTTCGACTCGGCGTCGACGAACTCGGGTCGGATGCAGTGGCCAGAGCCATCCCGTTGGTCCAACCGTTGGCACTCAGCCGCTCCCTCGGCAAATCGATCCGATCCGAACGCAACCTCCTCGACCAGCTGCGGCACGAGATGCACGAGCTCACCGGCGCCGACGACGTTCCGCTCGAGCGTCTCGCCCGCGTGCAGACCCGCACGCTGTTGATGATCCTGGCCGGAGCGCTCGCGTTCTATTCCCTCCTCCCCCAGTTCGGCAATCTCGGCGACACCGTCGACGCGTTCGGCGATGCTCGCTGGCCGTGGATCCCGGCGCTGCTCGCGGCGTCCCTCGCCTACTTCGTCTTCGCGACGATCTCCTTCCTCGGTTCGGTGGCTCAACCGATGCCGGTCGCCGCGTCCGCACGGAGTCAGATCGCGTCGTCGTTCGCGCAGCTCGTCGGTCCGGCGAGCGCGGGCAAGATGGCGTTGGCCGGCCGATTCCTCCAACGAAACGGCTTGACACCGGCGGAGGCGAGCGCGTCGGTCGCCCTCAACGCAATCGCGGGGATCAGCACCCACCTCCTGCTGATGGCCGGATTCTTCGCATGGGCCGGGGGTGCCGACGTGGGCGGCATCTCGCTCCCGAGCTTCGGGACGCTGCTGCTCGCCGCGGGAGTCGCCGTCCTCGCGATCGGGATCGCGTTCCTGTTCCGACGCGTGCGCCGACTGGTGATCCGCCCGGTCATCGACGGTCTGCGCACGGCTGCGGGCTACGTCGCACAGATCAGCCGCAGCCCGATCCGGGTGGTGGGTCTGCTCGGCGGGTCGGCGATGATCACGATGAGCTACCTGTTCGCGTTGGTGTTCTCCGTGGAAGCGTTCGGCGGCGGACTCACGGTCGCCCAGATCGGCGCCGCGTACCTCGGTGCCGCAGCGATCGCCAACATCGCGCCGACACCCGGCGGGATCGGCCCGCTCGAAGCAGCGATGATCGCCGCGCTCACCGGGTTCGGCCTCGACGCTCCGGTCGCGATCTCCTCGGTCCTGACGTTCCGCCTGGCAACGTTCTGGCTCCCGATCGCACCCGGTTGGGCGACGTTCCTGTGGATGGAACGCCGCGGCGAGATCTGACCCGCCGAATCACTCCGACGGCTACCCGCGCAGTTCCTTGCGCAGGATCTTGCCGGCTGCACTCTTCGGGATCGCCTCGACGACCTCGAGCACCCGAACCTGCTTGTAGCTGACGAGATGCTCGGACACGAGCGTCTGGATGTCCTCGAGCGTGACGGTCTCACCCGGTGCGGGCACGACGAACGCCTTCGGCACCTCGCCGGCCTCGTCGTCGGGCACGCCGATCACCGCGACGTCGCTGACCTTCGGATGAGTGACGATCAACGCCTCGAGCTCGGCAGGCGCGACCTGGAAGCCCTTGAACTTGATGAGCTCCTTCAAACGATCGACGACGGACATGTGACCGTGCTCGTCGATGATCGAGATGTCGCCCGTGTGGAGCCAGCCATCGTCATCGATCGTCGACGCCGTCGCCTCGTCGTTGTTGAGGTAGCCCTTCATGACCTGCGGCCCGCGCACCCACAGCTCGCCGCGTTCACCGATCTCCCGATCCTCGCCCGTGTCGGGGTCGACGATGCGACTCTCGGTGTTCGACACCGTCACACCGCTGGTGCCCGGCCGGAAATCACCCTCGACCGTGCAGTGGCTGACCGGGCTCAGCTCGGTCATCCCGTAGCCCTGCACGACCTCGCAGTTCAGGCGGGCGCTCGCTTCGGCTGCCAGTTCTGCACCCAGCGGCGCGGCGCCGGAGAAGACCTGACGGATCGACGACGTGTCGTACTCGCCCACGATCGGCGCCTTGGCGAGACCGAGGATGATCGGCGGCACCGCGAAGAATCGGGTGACCTTCAGGTCCTGCACGGCCTGCAACGCCTCGACCATGTCGAAACGGGGCATCGTGACCGCGGTGACGCCATTGGCGAGCAGACCGTTCATCAGCACCTGCATCCCGTAGATGTGGAAGAAGGGCAGTGCGGCCAGCGCCACCTCGTCGTCGCCGTACCGGATCGCGTGTTGCACCTGCTCGATGTTCGCGACGAGGTTCCGGTGGGTGAGGATGACACCCTTCGGCAACCCCGTCGTCCCCGACGAGTACGGAAGCACGACGGTGTGGTCGGCGAGGTCGACCGGGACCTGCTCGATCGGGTCACCGAAGAGTTCGGCGACCGCGGTCGTACCGCCGGGCGCTCCTCCGAGGACGACGATTTCCGTCACGTCGGTCCCCTCGATCGCCGCCTGCGCCACCTCGATGAACATCGGCACGACGAACAGCATCGTCGCACCTGCGTCCTGGAGCTGATGCCGGACCTCTTCGGACCCGTACGTCGGATTGATCGTGGTGACCGCGGCGCCGGCCACCGCCGCGCCGTGGAAGATCACGGCGTACTCGGGGGTGTTCGGTGCCATCAACCCGACCACGCTGCCCGATCCGATTCCACGCCCGGCCAGTCCACCGGCGAGTGAGTGGATCGCCTTCGACAGCTCGGCGAACGTGTACGAGCTGGTGCCCGCTGCGTCGCGAATCGCGACGCGGTCCGGAATCTCCGCGGCGCGTCGCAGCACGTGTTGGGTGATCGTGACCTCGGGGATCTCGACGTCGGGGAGCGGGCTGGAATGAATGATCGTAGTCACGTGGTCTCCTGAAGTTGTGGGGGTTGCCATCCGGGACGGCGGAAGATGTGTCCGAGCTTGTTGCGCCAGCCGCGTGCGTGGCGGACATCGCGGGCGATGTCGACGAACTCGTGGTAGCCGATCCCCATCGGGTTGAAGGTGTCGATGTTCTTGGTGAGTCCGTACTTGATCCGGCGCACCTCCGGCTCGAACGTGCCGAAGATCTTGTCCCAGATGATCAGGATGCCACCGTAGTTCTTGTCGAGATAGTGCGGATTGGCGCCGTGATGGACGCGATGGTGCGACGGCGTGTTCATCACGGCCTCGATCGGCCGGGGCAGCTTGTCGATCGCCTCGGTGTGGATCCAGTACTGGTACAGAAGGTTGAGCTGGCCGGCCTTGGCGACGTGGTGCGCGGGGATGCCGAACAGCGGCATCGGGAGGAAGACCCACGCCGTGAGGAACCCGGACCATGGTTGGCGCAGCGCCGTCGAGAGGTTGTATCGCTCGCTCGAGTGATGCGTGACGTGGTTCGCCCAGAGCAGCCGGATCTCGTGCATCCAGCGATGGTCCCAGTAGTAGAGGAAATCCCAGGCGACCATCGCGATCGGAAGCGACCACTTGCTCGCGCCGATGTTGGCGATCCGTCGCGTGAACACGAGCCGACTCATCGCGCCGACCGCTCCGGCCATCGCCAGGTTGACGGCGACGTTGCCGAGCAGCATCGTCAGACTCGCCTTCGTGTCGCGCCGTTCGTAGCCGACCGGGACGAGCGGATCGGCGGGCAAGGTCGGGTCGGCGAGTTCGTCGCGGGTCGCGTCGTCGAGATCGCCCTCTTCGCGGCGGTCCCGTCGAGACAGGACCCTCGACTCCCACACCATCGTCCCGACGAACAGCGGCAACGACACCAGATCGACCGTGTCGATCGGACGCCCGTTGACCTGCTTCACCCCACCAGTGTGCCGGAACCGGCTCGTGAAATTCTGGCGGATCGTGACGGCCGGCGTCCCGTTCCACCGAAATTCGCGAAGCGACGGGCCGACGGGGCTCGTCGCCGGTCCCGGCGACGGTTCGACACGGCCGATCGACATCAGCATCGACAACCTCGACCGGATCGACGTGTTCCTCGACGATCGTCCGCACGCGTCACTCGATGTCGGGCCGGGCTCGACGTCCGTCGACGTTCCGAGCACTGCGAGTCGGGTTCGCCTCCGCGGCTGGAGCGACGGGAGTCTCGTCACGTCCACCGACCTCGATCTCACCTGAGCGCCAGCGGATCCGGCCCGCGGGTCACCGCAATCGAGCGAGTTGCCTCAGATCGTCGGTCGGCAGGTCGGCGTCGGTCGTCGCCGACACCGACATGAAGTTGAGTTCGACCACACCACGCAGCGTCGTGAGGAACGCGATGTCCGATGCGTCGAGGCCGGTTGCGATCCGCACCATCGAACCGCGTGGGGCGAGGCGCGTCGGGTCGACGACGTACCAGTGTCCGTCGAGGCACGCCTCGGTGACGACGTGGAAATCCATCGGCATGAGACCGGGCGCATAGACCGAAACCACCCGCGCCGCGACGTTGTTCGCCCGGAGCAGCGCGGCGGTGAGGTGAGCGAAGTCGCGACACACCCCCTCGCGTCCGAGCAACGTCGCGACGGCCCCGTCGATCGGGCGGGACGAACCAGCCACGTACGCGATGTTGAGCCCGACCCAACTCGACACTCCGGCGAGGAGGTCGGCTCCCGTGAGCCCACCGAACTCGGCTCGCGCCAAGGGGCCGAGGCGGTCCGACTCGCAGTAGCGACTCGGCCGGATGTACTGGAAGCGATCGTGCACCGTCGCCGCGACCGGCGGTGCATCGTCCAACACCGTCGCTCGATAGTCGACGAGCAGGAGGCCCGGCGGAACGTTCTCCAGGAAACACAGGTGGCCGTGCAAGGTCGCATTGATCGGGAATCCGTCGACGCTCGACAACAGTTCCTCGTCATGGCGGACGTGCTCACCGGCGGCGGCGATCGCCAACACGATGTCGGACTCCTCGGCGACGAAGAGCTCGAGATGAGCCGTCACGAGCCGCCGATGGTTGGACACGGGGTGGATGCCGTCGATCATGCGGTCTCTCGCGCCTCCACGTCGACCGACACGGTCAGGCGGCTCTCGTTCGCATCGGTGAAGACGACCCCCTTCAGCGGGGCGACATCGGCATAGTCGCGTCCGCGCGCGGCGGTGACGTACCGCGGGCCGGCGAGTTGGTCGTTGGTCGGGTCGACGCCGATCCAGCGGCCGCCGCCGACGTGGATTCCCACCCAGGCGTGTGTTCGATCGACACCGGCCAGCCGCGGCTGGCCCGGCGGTGGTCGAGTTTCGAGATATCCGCTCACGTAGGACGCGGCGAGACCGATCGATCGCAACGATCCGATCATCACGTGCGCGAAGTCCTGGCAGACACCCTTCCGCATCGACATCACATCGACGAGGGGTGTGTCGACTCGGGTCGCGTTGGCGTCGAACTCGAATTCTCGGTGCAGTCGGGCACACAGCGAGACGACGCCGTCGGCAAGTGACACGTCCTCCGGGAACGACGGCCGTGCGTAGTCGGCGAGTTGTGCGGAACGCGCGATGAGCACGGAGTCGAGGGAGAACTCGAACGCGTCGAGATCCTGAGGATCCGACCGACCCGCCGTGTACGACGCCCACGGCTGCCGACCGGCGGTGCCGAACTCGCTCGGACGACCCGTCGTGTCGACGGTGCTGGCGCTCTCGACGACCAGCCGCGTATGAGGTTCGCGGATCACGGCCGTCGCCGTGAGGTTGCCGAAGTAGTCCCGGTGTTCACGGAGGTGTTCGGGTCCCGGGTCGGTGGTGACCGAGCGGCGAAGGCACACCTGGCCGTCGACATCGTCGGGCAGTTGGCGGACCTCGGCGAAACTGGCAGCGACGCGGCCGTTGTAGTCGTAGCGCGTCGTGTGGTGCACGTCGTAGATCACGTCGAAGCTCCTCGCGTCGAACCGACGGGCGCCGTCGATTGCTCCTGTCGGAGCGGTCCCGCCATCGTGAACTGCGCATGCAGGCGGCGGAACGATTCTGCAGTGACCGCGTTCGACGTGGCGGCGAGCTTCGCTCGAACGGCATCGACGAACGCTTCGAGTTGCGTCCGGTGGCCCCGTTCGTCGACCTCGGCGAGCCGCGCGAAGTCCGTCGCTGTCAGCAGCAGGTTCAACTCGTCGAGCAGCGTCGCCGCCGCGGTCGGACGAGCGGTGGCGTCCCGGCCGATGATCGCCGGGTTGTCGACGAGCCGATCGACCTGGAATCGAAGTGAACGCGGGTTGCCGGCGTCGGCGAGCAGGAGCTCGATCGTGGTCGCCGCGACTGCTCGCGATCCGTAGCGACGGCGTGACGTGATGATGCTCTCACCGGCCACGAGGACGGATTCGACGGCCAGGCTCTCGACCGGCGCGCTGCGCTGTGTGCCCAGCGTCGTGCCGACCAACGTCGCGACGTGGATCGAGCGCTCGATGCGCCGCCCTGCGTCCATGAACTGCCAGCCGAGATCGCGGACCATCGATTCGCTCGCGATGCCCGACAGCGACAGCAGTCCCTGGAGCAGTTCGCTGAGGACCCTGGTCATCGCATCGTGATCGTCGGTGCGGCGCTCGACCCTCTCCAGTTCTCGTTGCAACGATCCGACCACGAGCCAGGTGTCGACCGACGTTTGGTCGCGAACGACGTCGAGGGCGTCGAACATGCGCCGGACGGCGTAGGCGACCGTTCCCGGCCGCCGTTCGTCGACGACGAGCGAGAACAGTTCGTCGGTCGGGTCCTCGAACAGCTTCTCGGCGTCGTCGCCGACGAAACCGGGATACGTCCCGGTGAGACGCGTCAGGGCTTCCAGTACGACCGTGAGCGACGCGGGCCCTGGACCGGCGGCGGCGTCGAGGAACTCGTCGCAGCGGGCCGTGACCGTCCGGATGAGGCGAACCGTTGCCTCGGCGCGCTCGGCGTACCGACCCAGCCAGAAGAGGTTCTCCGCGACCCGGGCGGGCAGCGCTTCGGTCGAAGCTGCTGACGGCACCGCGTGGTCGGACGGCAAGAACTCGGACCCGCTCGGAGATGGCGATTGAGAGGCGGAACGGAGAACCCAGATGTCCTTGGAACTCGCACCGGCGCGGTTGGTGATCGGCGCGTCGACGTCGCCCGATCCGGTGCGGCCGAGCCCGCCGCGCATGGCGACGTACGACTCCCCGTCGGCCACGGCGAACGAACGCAGCACCGTCGGGCGGGACTCGAACCCGCCGTCGTGGAGCACCGGCGTCGAGCCGGGGGACACCCGCTCCTGGCCGACCCACTGGTCCGGACGCGCCTCGATGCGTCGTCGCAGTTCGTCCAACAGCGTGCGACTCACCCGTTCGGTGTCGATCGAGTGCTCCAACGACACGCGGGAGAGCGGACGAACCACGATCGATCCGAGCTTCGCGATGACGTGCGAACGGCCGGCAGGTTCGCCGCACCACCACGATGGGACCGACTCCAACTGCAGGTCCTCCCCGAGGAGTTGCCGGGACAGTGTCGACATGAGGCCCGCGAGCCCCGCATTCTCGAGGACGCCCGAGCCGAGCGTGTTGACGACGCTCACGGTGCCGGCCCGGCAGGCGTCGACCAGTCCGGGGATGCCGAGGGTCGAGTCGGCACGAAGTGCGAGCGGGTCACAGAACCCGGCATCGACCCGGCGCAGGATGACGTGGACCGGGACCCATCCCCCCACGGTCCGCAGGCCGACCCGACCGTTCCGCAGCTCGAAGTCCGAGCCCTGCACGAGCGGGTACCCGAGCTGAGCAGCGATCGACGCGTGTTCGAACGCGGTCTCGGACAGCGATCCGGGAGACAGGATCACGATCGACGGGTCGTCCACTCCGACCGGGGCCGCGGCGAGCAGCGCTGACCGCAAGGCGGGCACGAACGACCCCAGCCGTCGGACGCCGGTCCGGCGGAACGCCTGCGGGAACACGCGGGACAGCACGCGGCGGTTCTCGAGCGCGTAGGCAGCTCCGGACGGTGCCTGAGCCCGGTGGCCGAGCGCCATCCAGCCCCCGTCGGCGGCGCGGACGATGTCCGTGCCGAACACGACCAGCTGTTTCCTGCTGGGCAGGGTGATGCGATCACAAGCACGGAAGAACTGCGGATCGGCCAGGACCATCTCGGGTGGGACGACTCCGGAACGAAGCAGTCGACGTTCGCCGTACAGATCTCGGAGGACGAGGTCGAGCAGCTCGGCCCGCTGGATCATGCCTCGCTCGAGATGGCTCCATTCCTCGCTCGGGAGCACGAACGGGATCGGGTCGAGCTTCCACGGTCGGTCGGGGCGTCCGTCCTCACCACCGACGTTGTAGGTCACTCCGTCTTGTTCCAGCAGGCGTTGGATCTCAGCTTCCCGCTGCGACAACTCCCCCGCGCCGAGTGTCCGATATCCGTTCATCAACTCGGACCAGTGGTCGCGAATGCTCCCGTCGGCGTCCACCATCTCGTCGTGGACGCCTCCGCGCGGCCGATAGCCCGCGATCGGATCAGCTGTCGGGCGCATGGTCACGGGTTCGTCAGACCGCCGCGACTCGGCGACGAAGCTCGACACGGCGCGGGCAGACACATCTCGAGGCGGCGGCCGGCCGGCGGGGTCCGACAGACTGAGCGGCGTTCACCGGACACACCGTACTTCGGCCCCAGGTGTGCGGACACTTCCCGACGAGATCGCCGGCGCCCCGGCGCGCCGCGTCACCAAGCCGGCATCAGCGCGTGGGTGATGGACCTCGTCGGGTCATCGGTGGTCGTCACGAATCCCTCGTAGACCCCGTGGGGGAGCCCGCTGAGATCGACCTTGACGATGAACCGGTCACCGTTCGCGGGGAGCTCGGGCGGCTCGATCGTGACCCGCTCGGGTCCGAATCGAATGACCGTGCCGTCCGCAACTCGTCGGAAGCCGCTCGTCGTGAGCGGACGAGAGACGGTCTCCACATCGTGCACGACACATTCGTCCTCCCACTCGAACGGGCCGAGGTCGGACGCGGGCGCCGGGACCAGCAGGTCCTCCCAGAGCCCGAACCACAGCTCTGCGCTTCGAGCGGCGAGCTCGACACAGGTCTGTGCGTCCGCCGCTCGATCGTCGGGTTCGGCTCGCCCTCCCCGGCGCGTCGACACGTCGGCGACATGTGCCGCCGAATCGAGCGCGTGGGAGAAGAGCGCTGCGGTCCGGCCCGAAGGAGGTCGATCGGTGGTCACGGTCCTCCCATCGACGACTTCTGGCAGTCGGTCGAAACCAGTGCATTCGCGAAGCTCCAGACCCCGCAGACCAGGTTGGCCGGCGTGTTCTTGTCCGCGAACCACACCGCCTTCTTGGTCCGCAATCGAGTGATCGCTTCCGTACCCCGGTCGCGACGCTCGGCCAGCAGATATCCCTCGTCGTACAGAATCTCGTCGCCGAGTGATCCGCCGGGAGCCAGCGAATACGTCGCACTGATGGCGGTGATCTCCCCGTCGAGCCGGGTCGTGCAGAACGTCGTGTCGAGCTTGGTGACCTTCGTGCCGGTCGGCACACCGGCCAGACCGAGGTCCGGACCGAAGTCGACCGTCTCGGTCACCAGCGCGCTCCAGCCCTCGTCGACACTCGGGTCGGCGAGCGGCTTGCGCGTGGTGTCATCGATCTCCATCGACTTGAAGAAGTGGCTCTGGATCGGGCACTTCGGCCACATCAAGGGGTTCACGACGGTGGTGAATTCGCCGATCTCCGCGCGTACCCAGACCTCGGTGGTCACGAACAGCGCCGGTTGGCCGCGAACGACGTGGCGCTGCGCCTCGCACTGAGGGTACGCCGACACCGAGGAGCGCAGGAGCTCGGGGTCGAGCCTCGCGACGATCTTGTCGTACTCCGATCTCCGCTCCGCGTCGGCGGGAGGGTCGAGACCACGACGGTGGAGCGGGTCGGCGCCGCCCGTCTGGACGAACTCGATGAGATCGTCGGCGGCCTGCTGTGCGGCGTCGTCCTGAGCGTCCCTGATGTCCGGATGAAGCAGCGACTTCGCGATCGGATCGAGCACCTCTTCCGGGGCGCCGTTCTGCTTCAGCCTCGCGAGGAGGGCGAGCCTTCCGGCCGGCCGCATCGCCGAGTCGGCCACGTGCTCGGCGACCTCGCGCCCGAAGCCTCGGTCGGGATCGGCGAGCAGCAGGGTGTGCAACGACCTCACGTGATCACGTGTGAACCCGCCCCCACTGTCGGAGTTGCTCTCCGCCATGGCCCGCATTCTACGCCGCTGTCAAGAGGTGCCGGAGCGGGGCCGTTCACGCCGTCCGGTCCAGCATGAAGCTCGTCATCCCCCACAGGAAGTCGAGATCCGAACCGGGCTGCGCCGCCTCGAACGCCTCCTCGAACGCGTCGAAGGCGGCCGCCCGGATGCCGCGAGCGAAGTCCCGGGCGTAGTCGATGCTCCCGTACTGCTGCATCAGGTCGAACACGTGGCGGATCTGATCGGGCGTCCGGTCCTGCCTCGACTCCGTCAAGTATCCGCTCACGAGTTCCTCCCGATCGGCACGATTCGCCTCGCGCAGCAGATGGATGAGCATCAGGGTCCGTTTGCCCTCGTACAAGTCGCCCAGGATCTCCTTGCCGTACCGGGCTTCGTCGCCGACCAGGTTCAAGAGGTCGTCCTGGATCTGGAACGCCGACCCGAGGCAGAACCCGAAGCGCACCAGCGACGGCGAGACATCGCGGCCCAGGGTCCCGACGAGCATCCCGGTGCGCAACGGGTGGATCGTGGTGTACCAGCAGGTCTTCCGCATGATCATGTCGAGGTAGTCGTCGGCGTCGAGATCGATCACGACGTCTCGCTGCCAGCCGAGCTCGATGGCCTGCCCCTCGACGGTGTGTTGAAGCATGCGGTCGAAATCGCCTGCGATCCGGCGGGTCACCCGCGAGCCGAGAACGGTCGTGCTGTCGTCCACCATCTCCAGCGCCGCGGCGATGAGCGCGTCCCCGGCGTTCAATGCGAGCGGGATGCCGACCTGCTCGTGCAGCGTCGGCTCGCCCCGCCGGAGCAGACTGCCGTCCTGGATGTCGTCGTGGACCAGGAATCCGTTGTGCAGCATCTCGATCGCTGCGGCGAGTGGCATCACGTCGTCGACGCGAGCTCCGAACGCACCCCCGGCCGCGACGCAGAGGGCGGGCCGGATCGCCTTGCCTGGGCGCAACGGATAGATCCGCGCCGTGTCCCACAGCCACCGCGTCGGTTGCCGGTCACTCAGGTGGGCGTCGATCCGTCGGCGCGTCTGGATCCCGATCTCGGCGAGAGTGGCCTCGACGTCGACAGGATCGTCGGCCACTACGGCCGTACCCGTCCGACGTTCACGCGGACATGGACGACCGAGTCAGGCAGATCGTGGAGCAGGATCAGCCCGTGGTGGGCACCGGGAGGAGTGGCTTCGTCGACGCGGACCTCGACGACGAGTCGGGCGCTGGTCCCGGCGTCGACGACCACGAGTTCAGGCTCGACGTCCACGCGGATCGTCGACATCTCTCCCGACGACGTGAGGAGCGGCGAGACGTGAACATCGATGCGACCGCTGGGGCCCAACGTCGTGTTGTGCACCCACAGGTCGGCCACCGTGACGGCTCCGGGCGAAGCCTCCACGCTGAGCGTTTGACATCCGGCGCCATCGGCGGCGCCGAGCGCGTCGGCGGCGCGATCCGCCCAGCCCGCGTAGGTGTCGGCCGCCGACCCGAGCGTCGTGAGGACGTCGTCGGCGGCACGCTCCAGGTCGAGTCGGGCCATCCTCAGACTCGACCGCAACTCGGCGGCCGCCGCGCTGTTCACCCGGCTCGGGCTTCCGTCTGGTGCGTCTCCATGGGCTCCCAGGCGACGAAAGTCCTCCGCGATGCGCCCCGCGAGCGATGCCCCGAGCCGCCCCGCTTCCTCGAGCAGGCGGAACGGATCGCCGGCCGATTCGGTGTCGCCGCCGGAGGTCACGGCTCGCCCATCCGATCCCAGCCCCCGCTGATGCCCGCCCACTGCTCACGGCCGATCATGTCGTTCGCGGCGCGCAGGCCGGACACGACCGCTGCCTCGATGCACCCTGCGTTCACCCCGCACTCGGTCCAGTCCCCGGTCAGGAACAGGTTGTCGAACCCGGAGTCGGCGGAACTCAGCCGATGCCGCTCCGTCCCCGGCAGCGACAGCACGTACCGGTCCGAGGGATCGACGTTGGCCGTCCAGAACTGGCTGTCGAAACGCGCGGGTCCCTCCCCGGTCCCGACGAGACGGTCCCAACGCATGCCATCGTCGCCCTCCAGTCCGGACAGCGCCTCGCCGCAGCGTTGCTCGAGGTAGTCGACGGCGTGGTCATGGACGCGTCGGCGTTGCTCGTCGGCATAGTCAGCCGGACCCGCGGGAGGGGGCTGCTCGTGAAGGGTGCTGCAGAAATAGAAGAGTGACTCGGCCGCGCCGGCGCCCCCCTCCTGTTCCGTGGCCAGCAGGTGCGACATGTCCGACACCGTGTCGAATGGCTTGTCGTACCCGGTGGACGTGGATCCCGGACTCCCCCAGCCCAGTTCGGTGCTGGTCCCGTGGAGCCAGAGCTGGAATGCCTGTGTGGCGGTGGTCGAGAGGTTCTCGGTCATCGCCCGCCATCGCTCACTCTGTTCGATCAGGCGTGTGCAGGTGAACGGGATCATCCCGAGCGACAGGCCGTACACCACGACATCGAAGTCCTCACCGTGACGCAGCTCGACCTGTTCGCCCTCGCCGCCCCACAAGCGTTCCATCGTGGACGGTTCACCGAAGCCATCGAGCTGTGCGGTGTCCGGTTCAGCGGGGAAGCAGGGCATGCCGCCGAAGTCCTGCAGCGGCTCGTACCGGGTGCTGCCCGAGCGAAGTACCGCCTGACGAGTGAGGCGAATCGCCTCGATCCGTTGACCGCACTCGTCGGGGACCACGTCGTCCACCTGGTGGAAGAACTCGAAGCGCACCCCGCGTTCGCGCAGCACCTCGTACATCGGCGCGAACACCACGTCGCCCATTCCGGCCTGCATCTTCCAGAAGATGCTGCCCCGATAGTCGAAGAACAGTTTGGCCCCCAGGTAGAGCGCGGTTCCCGCCGCCACGCGCGGTCGTTGCGGATCGCCGTTCTCGTACCCGAAGACGAGGTCGTACGCGCCGGTCACCATGGGCGACGAAAGGGTGTCGTCGGTCGCGCCGTGACGACGCAACCAATCCGTGTACTCCTCGTCGTTGATCGCACGGAATCCCCGCCGATCCGTGAGCAGTCCGTCCGACACGATGCCACGCAACGCCGTCGCCACGTGGTCGAGCAGCTCGAAGAGGCGACGTCGAGCCGACGTCCGCCGCGCCGCCTCCTGCGTCCGGCGCTGCAGCGCGACGAGCGTGTCGAGCGCGAGTGGAATTGACGCGCCGCCGGGGACGTCAGCGACCGCGCGAAGCGAGACGGTGGTCACTTCGTGCATGACGACGGCGACCGCATCGATCGCCCTGTTGGCCAGGGTCACCAGGTCGAACGGGCGACTCGGAGTCGGCGAGGTGCTGAGTTCGATCCGGCCGGGTGCTTTCGGAGCCGCCGAGACGTCGAGCGAGCCGACGTAGTCCGCGATCAGGCGCAGTGCGCGTCGGGTGAACTCGGCGGGATCCATCACGCCGGCCGGGTCGTCGCGGTCTCCGGGCAGGAGGTGATTCGATGAGAACAGGGCGGTCCAGTCCTCCAGCTGGTCACCGTGTGCGGCGAGGCCGACGTGAGGCGAGGGCGTGAATGCCTGGTCCCAGCGCCCGATCGAGCAGCCCGGGTTGGTGCGCGGGCGGTCGAGTTCCGCGTAGCAGTCCCGCATCAGGCGGAACGCGTTGTCGTAGTAGCCGAGCCAGACATGAAGGCCGTGCTCCTCGATCCGACCGCCCACTCCCCTGCTGCTGGCTCCCTTGCCTCCGAGGCGCCACCCACGTTGATACACCGTGATCTGACCGACGTGGGGATCGTGGCTCAGCTCCCATGCGGTGGTCATCGCCGCCATCCCGCCGCCGAGGATCGCCACCCTGGCGCCGGTCGGGCATCGAGCACTCATTCGGTCTGCCACACACCGAGATGGGACCGAGCGATGTCGATCGGAGGCGTCGGACCGAGGGCAGGCGCGCCACCGAGCACCCCGTCGAGGTACTTCACGGCGTCCGTCCGGAGCCCATGATCGGCATCGAGCTCGGCAATGTCGACGACGATGCGTGCGGCGTACATGCGGGCATGTTGGTCGGCCGCGATCTCGAGCGCGTGCCGCAGGTTGCGGTCCGCCTCGTCGAGGCGACCGATGGACCGTTGCACGGTGGAGCGAAGCCGAAACACCTCGGCGAGAGAACGTCGTTCACCTGATCGCTCCGCGACCGCGGCGGCCAGATCGAGCCGCTCGAGCGCCTCGACGGGCTTCCCCGTCGCCAACAGCACCTCGGCGTGAATCGCGGCGAAGGTCGGGAGCAACGTCGTGGTTCCCGACGCCTCGTGGAAGGCGAGCGATTTTCGGAGCTTCGTTTCGTTCTCGTCCGTCGGTTGAAGCAGGGCGCGGCTGAGGAGCCGGATGTTCGCGTTCATCCCTGTCCACATGGTGAGTCCCTTGCGACTGCAATAGTCGAGCGACTCCGAGGCGATCGTTTCCGCGGCATGGATGTCGCCGCTCTCCAGCAACACCTGCGCTCGAACCGAGCGCGCATAGCCCTCACTGAAGACTTGCTGCGCGCCGTCGATGTTGCGCGACCGCTCTTCGGCCTGGTCGAGCGCGATGAACGTCTCGTCGACCCGACCGAGGTGGAGCAGTCCGGAAGCGCGGTCGGCGTAGAGCCCGACCAACCCGTCCGAGGGGCCTCCCATGGGCATCGTCGGGCTGTTCCGAATCGCGTCGTGATAGAAGTCGATCACGGATGCCGACATCTCCTCGGACTCCCGAAATCGTCCGCGGCGGTTGAGGTCCAGCGCCTCCATCTGCCGCGCGATCGCCGCGGCGATCGGATGCCCGAGCCCGGTTGTTCGCATCGCCTCGAGTGTCTCGTCGACGCGGTCGGTGTCGCCGCGGGACATGTAGTACGAGACGCGATCGACGTCGATCTGAATGACCCGGAGCGCTCCTCCGGCGGAACCGACGAGGCTGCGGGCACGGCTGGCGGCAGCGATCGCGCCATCGGCGCCGTAGCCCTTGACCGCGACGATGCACCGGGCGAGCAGGATCTGCGCCTCGAGTTCGACGGCATCGCGCTCGGAACCGGCGGGGAGCTCGCTGATCACACGGATCGCGTTCTCTGCGAGGTGGCGGGCCTCCCGAGCAGCACCGCGTCGCAGGGCGGACTTCGAGGCACGGGCGTATGCGGGCGCAGCTTGCTGGAGATCGCCGGCCAGTTCGAGGTGGCGTGCCATCGCAGCCCGATCGATCTCCGATGTGATGGGCCGCCGGAGCAGCACCTCGGCAACCCGGGCGTGGGACTCGCGTCGCTGCGATGACAGTTGCGCCTCGTACGCCGCCGTTTGCAGCATGGCGTGGCGGAACCGGAAGATCGAGTCCTCGGGATCCTGTCTGCGTTCGAGCACGCCCACATCGACGAGCGCCAGCATCTGCCGGCTGACCGACTCGACGTCGACTCCGATCACTTCGGCGGCGAAGTCGGTGTCGAACTTCCGGCCGATCGTCGCGAGCTGTCCGACGAGACGCTCGTCGACGTCGGGTGCGCCGACGATGCTGCCCAGGAGAGCTTCGAGGCCCTCGGGCACCCCGACGCCCCACAGCGACTGACCCCGACGCGAGTGAGCGAGAAGGCGATCGAGGTAGAGCGGAACGCCGTCGCTGCGCAGGACGAGTTGCTCGACCTGTTCCTCCGAGAGAGCCACACCGTCGCGGGACAGCCGGCCGATCGCGGCGACGTCGTCGGGCGTCAAGGGTCGGATGGCGATGACGTCGACCTGGCTGGGATCCCACGGGAACGCCTCGTCTCGAGAGGTTCCCACCAGCAGCAGCCCGGATCGAGGACGGCGGACGAGCCGGGAGAGGAGCTCCGACGAGGACGGATCGCACCAATGGAGGTCCTCCGCAAGGAGCACCAGCGGTGCGTCGGCCAGCCACGCGTCGACGAGCTGCGTCAATGCGCGACGGGTGCTCCGATTCCACTCGCGATCATCCACTCGCTCGTCATGAAGCCCGACGAGCGCGGCGATCTGGGACTGGCTCGACTCGAGACCAGCACCCGCCAGACCCTCTCGTAGTCGTTCCCGCTTGGCTTCGATCGAGTCCACCCGGCGCAGGCCGAACGCTCCCTCGATCACCGCGATCCACGCGTGGAACGGAGTATTCCGATCGTACGAGTGATGCTCGAGGACGACCCGCCGAGCGCCCTCGCGGGCGGCGACCGCCGCGACGTACTCCGCAAGGCGGGTCTTGCCCATCCCGGGCCCGCCGACCAGCACGGTCGCGGGCTGTTCGAGCGCAGCGCGTTCGCGCGTCGCGCTCCATCGAGCGAGGAGTCGTTTCCTCTCAGCCGCTCGGCCGACGAACGGCAGGAGCGGTTCCATCCGGTCGTCGAGGTCGGCGCGCAGGCGTGGTTCGCACACCTCGACCGGCTGGACGACGCCCTTGACCCGGACCGTCCGCTCCTCGACGAACGCGAACTCCGCTTCGACCAGTTGGCGCGTGACCGCGCTGATGGTCACCACACCGGGACGACCGATCGACTCGATCCGGGCCGCCAGGTTCGCGCTTGCTCCGACTACGTCGACCTGCCCGCCGACCTCCGTCACGATCACCGGGCCGGTGTGGATCCCGATCCGAACCTCGATCGCAGCACCCAACGCGGCGAGTACCTCGGCCGACAGCGGGCGCATCGCCTCGATGATCGCCAAGCCGGCCATGCAGGCGCGTTGAGCGTCGTCCTCGCGAGGTTGCGGCAGGCCGAAGAACACCATCAGACCGTCGCCGGCGCGCGACCCCACGCGGCCGCCATAGCGTTCCACGGCCCGATCGCAGATGTCGTGGTACGTCAGGACGACGTCGCGGAGATCCTCGGGGTCCATCGTCTCGCCGAGCTCCGTCGAGCCAACCAGGTCGATGTGCAACATCGTGACCGAGCGCCGCCGATCGGCAGGCCGCGGCGGGGCACCGGAGATGCGCGTCCGCGGTAGTCGCGTCGCTCCGCCCACGCCGCTGCTAGTTCTGTTTCGGGTCGACCCGCGAACGCGACAGGTTCGCGAGGTGTCCGGTGGCCTCGCTCGCGTCCGTCCAGAGTTGCGCTCCGAACGCGAACACGTCTCGTTGCCAATCACCGAGTCCGTATTCGCCGGCCTCGACCTTGCGGCGCGCATCCAACGCACGCTGCTCGTGACGATCCATCGCACGACCGACGAACGCTCGGTACTCACCCGACACTTCGTCGAGCGGACGGGTGTCCCCACTCGGAGTGTCCTCCGCAGCCGGGTCCGGTTCGGGTTTCGGCTCGCCCGCTCGGGCATTCCCCCGAATACTCTCGGTCCGTACCGGCTTGCCCTCGGCCTTGCCTTTCGGTTCCGGTGCTGACATCGGAGACCTCCCCACCATTCGGCTCGCGTGATTCCCTCCGTCGATGGTACACACAGGCCCCCTGCTCGCCGAGCCCGGATATTCCTGATCCATCCTCCGGGGCGTTCCTGCGGACACCGCCGTGCTCGTCTGACTCTCCCCGAATCTCGAACACCGGATGTCGAGTGGTCGGGGTGGGGAGATTCGAACTCCCGGCCT
>NZ_BAOL01000271.1 GCF_000350145.1 Ilumatobacter nonamiensis YM16-303
CTTCGAAGAACCTCGGCGTCGCACGCACGACGCGTCGGGTCGGGCTCACTTTTGGTTGGGAGCGGAGGACTCGGTGTCGTCGATGTGCTGCTCGAGACGGCGACGCACTC
>NZ_BAOL01000270.1 GCF_000350145.1 Ilumatobacter nonamiensis YM16-303
CGTGCCATCGGGTGTCAGACACCCGATGGCACGGCCTCGCGATCAGACCTCGAGCTGTTTGGCGAGGGATTCGGTGGCGTCGATGAACTCCTCGATCATCTCCATCACGACCGTCGCCGCCGACTTCGGTTGGTTCATGTTGCCGACGATCTGACCCACGAAGTAGTTCGACAACTCCTCGGCACCCGAGCCGGGCGTGTGCGCGGCGCGCGCGATCCGCCGCTGGGCCGCGTTCGTGAGGATCGGCTGCAGCGGCATCCCGAGCGGGTCGGGCGTGTCGGCACGCTCCCACTCCTCCGTCCACTTCGACTTCAACATGCGGGCGTGCTTGCCGGTCAGCGAGCGTGAGCGAATCGTGTCGGCGCTCGTTGCGGCGAGGAACTTCTGCTTCACGACGGGATGGGTTTCGGCTTCGTCGGTCGTGAGCCACACCGATCCGCACCACACGCCCTGTGCCCCGAGTGCCATCGCCGCGGCCATCTGCCGGCCGCGACCGATGCCGCCCGCACCCAGAACGGGGATGTCGACGGCATCGACGATCTCGGGGATCAGCACCATCGATCCGATCTCGCCGGTGTGCCCGCCCGCTTCGGATCCTTGAGCGATGATGATGTCGACGCCGGCCGCCTGGTGACGCTCGGCGTGCTGCGGTCGCCCGGCGAGGGCGCCGATCAGCTTGCCCTCCTCCTTGCAGCGATCGATCAGGAACTGTGGGGGCGGCCCCAACGCATTGGCGACGAACGCCGTGTCGTGCGCCAAGGCGATGTCGAGCAGGGGCATTGCCTGCTTGGCACTGAACGGTGCGCTTCCTCCGGCGCCGTCGGCAGGCACCGTCGCCCGTGTGTCGTCGCCATCGGGCAGTTCGGGAACGTCGTAGCGGGCGAGAATGTCGTCGATGAACTCGCGGTGAGTGTCGGGGATCAGCTTCGCGATGTCGTCGAGGGTGTAGCCGCCGTCGTCGTCGCCCGCGTACTTCGCCGGGACGATCAGATCGACGCCGTACGGCTTGCCGCCGACCTCGTCCTCGATCCAACCGAGGTCGATCTCGAGTTGTTCGGGAGTGTGCGCGACCGCGCCGAGCACGCCGAGACCGCCCGCTTTCGACACGGCGGCGACCACGTCGCGGCAGTGACTGAACGCGAAGATCGGGAACTCGATGTCGAGCATCTCGGTGACAGCTGTCTTCATCCGCCCATCCTCGCGTGACGAGGCGACCCGCTCCCACTCGGTGTGCCATCGGGTGTCAGACACCGGTTGGCAC
>NZ_BAOL01000269.1 GCF_000350145.1 Ilumatobacter nonamiensis YM16-303
CCATCGGGTGTCTGACACCGGATGGCACGGTGGCTCGATCAGACGGAGATGAGATCGTGGTCGGAGTTGTTCAGGCGGAGCGGCCCGTCGTCGGTGGCGACGGCGATGTCTTCGAGCCGCATCCCCCACTTGCCCGGGACGTAGATGCCCGGCTCGACGCTGAACGCGTGACCCGCAGCCAACGGCAGATCGTTGCCTTCGACGATGTACGGGTCCTCGTGCTCCTCGAGTCCGATCCCGTGTCCGGTGCGGTGGATGAAGAACTCGCCGTACCCCGCCTCGGCGATCACCTTGCGGGTGACCCGATCGACGTCCTCGCACGGGGTCCCGACCGTCGCCGCCGCGACCCCCGCGGCCTGCGCCTCGTGGAGGACCGCGTACGCCTCGGCGATGTCGGCCGGGATCTCGCCGGTGACGACGCACCGGGTGGTGTCCGAGCAGTAGCCGTTCATCGTCCCCCCGAAGTCGCACAGGACGATCTCGTTCTCCCGGATCACGCGGTCACCCGCGTGGTGGTGCGGACTGGCAGCGTTCTCCCCCGCCGCGACGATCGCGAAGTTGACCTTCTGGTGACCCTCCTCGACGATTCGGCGCCCCAGGTGTGCCGACACCTCGGCCTCGGTCCGTCCCACGAGCGGGATCTCGCCGCGCTGGAGTTCGCCGGCGATCAGGTCGACCGCGGCCCCCGCGGCGGCGAGCGCGTCGATTTCGGCCTGGTCCTTGGTGCGGCGGAGCGCTCCCACGACGTCGACGGCGCGGGTGTACTCGACGCCGGGAAGATGCGGCAGCAACTCCACGAGGAAACGCGCCCACATCTGGTCGCCGATCGCGACCCGTTGCGGAGCCCGGGCCAAGCCGGCAGCGATCTCGACGGGATCGTCCGTCTCCCCCCACGGCACGAGGTCGAACACGCCCGGTTGCTCGGTCACGCGAGCCGCCTCGAGCTCCGGGATCAGCAGCGACGCCTCACCGTCTCGCGGGACGACGAGCATCGTCAGTCGTTCGAGCGGCATCGCGGTGTACCCCGTGAGGTACGGAAGATCGTGGCCGACCGAGATCAGCACGGCATCGACGTCGCGGTCGACCATCGCCGACCGGACACGGTGCACGCGATCGAGATACACGGAGGTGTCGAGAGACGGAGCGCTCATGACCCCGAGTCTGCCACCGCTCGACCGACGCGCCGAGGGGTGCGGCATGTTCTCGACCCCGATTCGTCTCGCACCCGGCACGAATCGGGCTCGAGCATCCGTCGGGCCGGGGCCTCAGAGACGGTCACACGCGTCGAGGGCGCGATCGACCGCGACCGGGTAGGGGTTCCCGAACTTGATCGCGTGGACGACGAGCGGCGCGAGTTGATGCAGCGGGACGCGGTCCTGCCATCCGGGACTCAACGGGTACTCGTCGTCGTACGCCGTCCAGCACTCGTCGCCGAAACCGCCGAACAACGCCATCATCGCGAGGTCGAACTCACGATGACCTCCGTGTGCGGCCGGGTCGATCAGCCAGTTCACTCCACCGGAACCGACGAGTCGATTCCCGGCCCACAAGTCACCGTGCAGGAGCGCCGGTGGTTCGTCGGCAGCATCGAACGAGGCGAGTCGATCGGCGATCGCGTCGAGCCGCCCGATTGCACGTTCGTCCAACGCCCTACCATCGCGGGCGAGTCGAGCGAGCGGCTCCAGACGGTTGACCGCGTAGAACTCCGACCAGTTCGAACACGGCTCGTTCGGGAGTGCACGGCTTCCCGTCGTGCGACGGTCCGAACGGCCGAACGAGGGCGCACCCACGCGGTGAATGCGAGCGAGCGCCCGGCCGAGATCCACCTCGGTCGATCGCGCCGACGGAGCCTCGTCGATCCATTCGAGGACCAGGAGATCCTCCGCCACGCCCAGCACCCCCGGCACGGCGATCGGCGCATGCGAGGCGACCGCCGCTTCACGCAACCAACCGAGTCCGGTCGCCTCGGTCGGGAAGAAGTGAGGTGGCGGCGCGGCGTGGGTCTTGGCGAAGACCCGGTCGCCGTCAGTGAGTTCCACGCGGAACGCCTCGGCGACGTCGCCGCCCGACAGACGGTGGAGTGACAGAACGGACCGGTCGAGAGCGTCGCCGATCCGGCGGATCAACTCGTCCATCGAGGTCCGGTGTCAGTCGCCGTGGCCGACGGTCTCGATCAGATCCCACCGATTGCCGAAGATGTCACAGAACACGGCGACCCGCCCGTACGGCTCGTCTCGTGGTTCCTCCTGGAACGCGACACCGCGTTGGCTGAGCGCCATGTGGTCCATGTCGAAGTCGTCGGTGTGCAGGAAGAACGAGACCCGGTCGCCGGTCTGGTTCCCGATCCGGGAACGCTGCTCATCCGACGTCGCCTCGGCGAGCAGCACGTGCGTCGCCTGCCGGTCCCGCTCGGTCCCGGGCGGCGCGACCACGACCCACCGCTTGTTCTCCTCCTCGATGTCGCTCACCAGCGAGAAGCCGAGATCCTGCACGTAGTGACGGATCGCGCGGTCGTACTCATCGACGACGACCGTGACCAACCCGAGATGCGACACACGTTCATCATGGCAGCCAATGTTCCGGTCGGCGCGCCAATCATCTGGCACACCCGGCGAAGCGGCGCGGCGTGACGGAAACCCGCCCCCGGCCACGATTGCGATCGCAACCACGTCGGTAACGTGACGGCATGACCGCAAGCAGTGCCGAGTCAGCAACCCACATCGACCTCTACTGGCGACCGGGGTGCGGCTTCTGCTCCTCGCTCCGTGGACAGCTCGACCAACTCGGAGTCGAGCGCATCGAGCACAACATCTGGGACGAGCCCGGCAAGGCCGACGTCGTCCGCTCCATCGCCAACGGCAACGAGACCGTCCCGACCGTGGTGATCGGTGGCATCGGCATCGTCAACCCGTCCGCCGGCGAGCTCGTCGCACATCTGGCTCAACACGCTCCACACCTGTTGCCGGACGATTCCGTGGCGTAGGTTTCGGGCATGCCCGACGCGTCGATCCGCCATCCCTCACTCGACGGAACCGAGATCGCCGACTCGGTTCTCGACCTCATCGGCGAGACGCCGATGGTCCGGATGAAGCGCGTCAGCGAGGAACGCGGCATCCGCTGCGTGCTCGCGATGAAGCACGAGGTCACGAACCCCGGCGGATCGTCGAAGGACCGTCCTGCGCTCGAGATGATCCTCGCTGCCGAGGCGAGTGGCGAACTCCAGCCGGGCGGGACCATCGTCGAACCGACGAGCGGGAACACCGGAGTCGGTTTGGCGATCGTCGCGGCGCAACGCGGCTACAAGTGCGTGTTCGTCATGACCACGAAGGTCGGCAAGGAGAAGGTCGACCTGCTGCGCGCGTACGGCGCCGAGGTGGTCGTGTGTGACGTTGCCGTCGCTCCCGACGACCCGGAGAGCTACTACTCGGTTGCGGAACGGCTCACTCAGGAACGCAACGCGTTCCGACCGAACCAGTACGAGAACCCGCACAATCCCGTGGCCCACACGAACACGACGGGCCCCGAGATCTGGCGCCAGACCGACGGTCGCATCACCCACTTCATCGCCGGCGCCGGCACGTGCGGAACGCTGACCGGCGTGGGGCGCTACCTCAAGTCGATGAACCCCGACATCCAGATCATCGCAGCGGACCCCGAAGCGTCGGTGTTCTCCGGTGGCTCCGGACGCCCGTACCTGGTGGAGGGAGTGGGCGAGGACTTCTTCCCGGCCGCGTACGACGGTGATCTCTGGGACGACGTGATCCCCATCAGCGACGAGGAGAGCTTCCTCACGGCCCGCTACGTGAGCGAGACCGAGGGGATCCTCATCGGTGGGTCCGGCGGGATGGCCGTCGCCGCGGCGATGAAGGTCGCCGATGCCGCCGACGACGATGCGGTGATCGTCGTGCTCAATCCCGACTCCGGTCGCGGGTACCTGTCGACCGTGTTCAACGAGGACTGGATGATGAACTTCGGATTCGTGCAGGAGTGCGAACAGTGCGTCGGCGCCGTGCTCGACACCCGGAACGCGTCAATCGAGAACCTGCTCTACGTGAACCCTCAGCAACCGGTGAGCGACGCGATCGAGATCATGCGCGAGAACGGGGTGAGTCAGCTCCCGGTCTGCAAGAACACGCCACCGTTCGCGAACGCCGAGGTCTCCGGCTCGGTCGACGAACTCGAGTTGATGGAGGTGATCCACCGCGACCCGGGGGCGATGGACACCGCAGTCGAGAAGGTGATGAGCGGCAAGTTACCCACGATCGGCGTCGGCCAGAAGGTCGAACTCGCGGTGTCGATGCTCGAGACGGCACCGGCGCTGCTCGTGCTGTCGGGGGGTCGTCCACTCAGCGTCCTGACCCGCAGCGACCTGCTGTCGTACTTCACGGCGGTCGCCGAAGCCGCCGAGGCGGGGCTGTGATGGGCGACGTCGACGAGCAATCCGACCTCGCCGGTTTCTCCACGCGGGCGATCCACACCGGGCAGGAACCCGATCCGACCACCGGTGCGGTCATCCCGCCGATCTCGCTGGCGACGACGTTCGCGCAGGACGGCGTGGGGAACCACAAGGGCTTCGAGTACTCGCGTTCCGGCAATCCCACCAGATCGGCCATGGAGGCACAGATCGCCTCGCTCGAACAGGCGCGCTACGGCATGTCGTTCGCCAGCGGACTCGCCGCCGAGGACAACGTCCTGCGCCTGCTGACCCCACCGCACCACACGGGCGGTCGACGAGTGCTGCTCGGCAACGACGCCTACGGCGGAACGTTCCGGCTGATCTCGAAGGTGTGGACGCCGATGGGCATTCCGTGGGCCGCGGTCGACCTCACCGACGTGGACGCACTGCGCGCCGAGTGGCCCGACGACACCGGAATGGTCTGGTTGGAGACGCCGACCAATCCGCTGCTCACCTGCTTCGACATCGAAGCGATCGCCGAGATCGCACACGAACGCGGCGCGATCGTCGTGGTCGACAACACCTTCGCCACGCCGTACCTCCAGCAGCCGATCACCCTGGGCGCCGACATCGTCGTGCACTCGGCAACCAAGTACCTGGGCGGGCACAGCGACGTCGTCGGTGGATTCGTGGCGACGAGCAACGACGGCTTCGCCGAACGGATCGCATTCACACAGAACGCGGCGGGTGCCATTCCCGCACCGTTCGACTGCTACATGGTGCTGCGCGGTGTGAAGACCCTCGCCGTCCGGATGGATCGTCACTGTCAGAACGCGCGGGCGATCGTCGATCTGCTCGTCGGTCATCCGGCGGTCGAGCGGGTGCTGTATCCGCAGCTACCCGACCATCCGGGTCATGCGGCTGCGGCGAAACAGATGAGCGACTTCGGCGGGATGGTGTCGTTCCAGGTGGCCGCCGGGCGCGAGGCCGCCATGCGGGTCGCCGACGCCACGTCGATCTTCACGCTCGCCGAGTCGCTCGGGGCCGTCGAGAGCCTGATCGAGCACCCGGGAGCGATGACCCACATGTCCACCGCCGGTTCGCCGCTCGAGGTTCCCGACAACCTGATCCGTCTGTCGGTGGGCATCGAGGACTCGGCCGATCTGGTCGACGACCTCGCCGCCGCCCTCGACACCGTGTGATCGCGGTGCGGACGCCCGTGACGTCACGGCCCGGGCGTGGCATCCTGGGGACGACATGGACGAACCGCCGCCCAGCCAACCCGACGCTTCCGAGCAGAGCCCCGACGCACCTCCGATCGACCGCCCGATCGTCATCGCCGCCAACCGACTTCCGGTCATGCGCACCGACGACCACGGATGGACACCGTCGCCCGGCGGCCTCGTCCGCGCGCTGTACCCGATGCTGCGTGAGAGCGGGGGAACCTGGGTCGGATGGACCGGCGACCCCGACGACGCAGCCGACCCGTTCACCGTGGACGGTGTCGACCTGCACCCGGTCGCCGTCACCGCCGACGAGATCGAGCTCTACTACGAGGGCTTCTCCAACGATGCACTGTGGCCGCTGTATCACGACGCGCTCCGGGAATCGACGTACAGCATCGAGCAGTGGGACGCCTATCGCGCCGTCAACGAACGGTTCGCGATCACGCTCGCGAACATCGCTCCGGAGAACTCGGTCGTGTGGATCCACGACTATCAGTTGCAACTCGTGCCGGGCGTGCTCCGCGAACAACGCCCCGACCTGACGATCGGCTTCTTCCTCCACATCCCGTTCCCGCCGGTCGAGCTGTTCACACGCCTGCCGTGGCGCACCGAGATCATCCGGGGTCTGCTCGGCTGCGACCTCGTCGGATTCCAACGCCCGACCGGCGCTGCCAACTTCGTCGCCGCCGCCCACCAACTCCTCGACGCCGAGCATGCGGACGACAGCGTGTTCTACGACGGCCGAGAGGTCCAGGCCGGAGTGTTCCCGATCTCGATCGACGTCGCCGAGGTCGAGGCGATGGCCGCCGGACGAGCCACCCGCCGCCAGGTGAGCCAGATCCGTGCCCGACTGGGCGACCCGGAGGTCGTGATGCTCGGCGTCGACCGACTCGACTACACGAAGGGCATCGGCCTCCGACTGAAAGCTTTCGCGAAGCTCCTCGAAGACGGCCGACTCGACCCGGCGCACAACGTGATGGTCCAGGTCGCCACACCGACTCGGGAGGCCGTCGAGGCGTATCAGGACGAACGTGCCGAGATCGAACGCCTCGTGGGCGAGATCAACGGCCGGTTCAGTTCGATCGGGTTGCCCGTGGTCCACTACCTCTACCAGACGCTTCCGTACGACGACCTCGTCGCGCTGTACCGCGCGGGGGACGTCATGCTCGTGACTCCCTTCCGGGACGGGATGAACCTGGTTGCGAAGGAGTACGCGGCGGCGCACATCGACGGCGACGGCGTGCTCGTGCTCTCCGAGTTCGCCGGCGCCGCCGACGAGCTGACCGATGCCGTGCTCGTCAACCCACACGACGACCGCGCCCTGCAGGATGCGATCGTCGAAGCGGTCGAGATGCACCGCCACGAGCGGCGCGAGCGAATGGCCGGATTGCGCGACCAGATCCGCAAGAGCGACGTCCAGGGTTGGGCGCATCGCTTCCTCGCCGCACTCGACGCGGCGGGGACACGGTCGTGACCGACTCGACACCTGCCCCGTCCATGCCCGACGAACCCGTCGAGCTCGCGCGCCTGGTCGCTGCACTGGAACGTCCGCTGCTGCTCGCCCTGGACTGTGACGGTGTTCTCGCCCCGCTGACCGACCATGCCGACGACTCGATCCTCACGAGCGGGCTCGGCCCCGATCTCGCCCGCCTCGCCGACGTCGATGGCGTGACGGTCGCGATCCTGTCCGGCCGGTCACTCGACGGGCTCGCGCAGTTCGAGTTCGACGCGGCGATCCAGGTGTGGGGCAGCTACGGCGCCGAGCAACGTGGCGTCGCGCAGCCGGAGTTGACCGCCGAGGAATCCGAACGGCTCGACGTGCTCGACGAACTGGTCAGTGAAGCCGCCCGCAGAGCCGGGACCGGCGCGTGGGTCGAGCGCAAACCCACGAGCGTCGTCGTCCACGTGCGTGAAGCCGACCGCGACCTGAGCGACGCGGCGCTCGACTGGGCGCGCACCGAGCAGGGACGCCTCGTCGGTCACGCAGTCCACGAGGGAAGCAACGTGCTCGAGCTGATGACGCGGCCGGCGGACAAGGGCACCGGCCTCGACGCACTGCGCAAGGAGATCGATCCCGCGTCGTCGGTCTACGTCGGCGACGACGTTCCCGACGAGGACGCGTTCGCGCGCCTGGGGCCGGGAGACGTGGCGATCAAGATCGGACCGGGCGACACGCTCGCCGGTCATCGTCTCGCGGACCCTGATGCGATGCGATCGATGATCCGCGCGCTCGTCGACTCGCTCGACCCGCCGACCACCTGACCGCCTGCTCCACACCGACAGGTTCTCGTGAACAGTTCGCGCACGGAGCGC
>NZ_BAOL01000268.1 GCF_000350145.1 Ilumatobacter nonamiensis YM16-303
CGGCCGGCGTCATCGCCCACGTCTCGAAGCCGGCGTCGTGCAGGACGTCGAGGTCGGCGGGCCAGTCCTGCGCGCGTCCGACCGGGAGATGCAGGATCTCGCCCATGCTCACCCGGATGGTGCGACGCGAGTAGGCGTCCGTGCAGGTGGGGTCGAGCAGCAGGGCGTCGATCCGCAGTGCCCGCGCGGCTCGTGCGATGACGCCCACGTTCTCCGCGTCGTTCAATCCGACGAGCACCGCAACGCGGCGAGCCGGTGATGCCGCGAGGTCCGCGGCGGTCGGCACGGGTCGTCGGTCGGCCGACGCCACGACGCCGCGATGCAGGTCGAAGCCCACCGACTCGGCGAGTACCGCTCGTTCGAGCACGTAGACCGGTACGTCGCTCTCGGTGATCTCCGGTCGGCGTGCGAGCAGCCGTTCGACCCGTGACGGGGTGACGACGACCGAGCGGAGTCGGTGCCCGGAGTCGACCACGCGATCGATCGAGACGTATCCCTCGGCGATGAAGAACTCGTCACCCTCGCGGTTCCGTCGAGCGACCTGGTCCTTGAGCAGGGCGTAGTCGTCGAGCCGCGGGTCGTGCGCGTCGTCGACCGTGATGATCATCGGCGCGCCACGGTCTCGGTCACGAGCCCGTCAGGAGAGATCGGCGATGGTCGAACGGATCGCGTCGATGCCGGTGTCGAGTTCGTCGACGGTGATGTCGAGCATCGGCGACAGGCGGATCACATTGCCGTAGAGGCCGCCCTTTCCGACGAGGAGACCGTGACGCTTGCATCCTTCGAGGAACTCGACGGTCTTCGCGGGATCGGGTTCGGTGGTGCCCGGTTGACAGATCTCGAACGCCCACATCAAGCCGCGCCCGCGCAGTTCCGCGATCCAGTCGATGTCGTCGACGACCGGTTGCATCACCGACGAGAAGTGCTCGCCCATCGCTTTGGCGTTGCCCTGGAGGTCGTTGTCGACGACGTACTTCAACGTGGCCGACCCGGCCGCGGCGGACAGCGGGTTTCCACCGAACGTCGAGAAGCTCAAGACCTCGATCGTGTCCATGATCTCGGCGCGGGCGACGCAGCCGGCGAGCGTGATCCCGTTGCCGACGCCCTTCGCGAAGGTCAACATGTCGGGGACGATGCCGTGCGCCTCGTAGCCCCAGAAGTGTTCGCCGGTACGGCCCCAACCGGTCTGCACCTCGTCGGCGATGAACAGGATGCCGCGGTTGTCGAGCTCCTTCTTCATCGATCCGAAGAAGCCGTCGGGCGGGACCGTGAAGCCGCCGACACCCTGGATCGGCTCGGCGATCAGGCAGGCGACGTCACCGGCTGAGGTCATGTCGAGCAGCTGGACGAGATCGCCCACGCAGGCCGTGGTGTACGCATCGTCGTCGAGATCGCCGAAGGGGGAGCGCAGGCGGTAGCCGCCCTGGACGAAGTTGACCTGGAGTCCGGACAGCGATGTCGACGACCAGGACGCGTGGGACGTGATCGCCTGGGTCGTGAACGAGCGCCCGTGGTAGCTGTTGCGCATCGCCAGCACCTGGTTCGACTTGCGGTAGCTCGTCGCCAACAGGATCGCCGTGTCGTTGGCCTCCGACCCCGAGGTGGTGAAGCAGACGCGGGCATCGGGAATGCCCGAACGCTCCGCGATCTCCTCCGCGAGGTCGAGCATCGGCGGAGACAGGTACAGCGACGACGTGTGCAGCGTCTTCGCCGCCTGCTCCTGGATCGCGGTGGTCACGGCGGGG
>NZ_BAOL01000267.1 GCF_000350145.1 Ilumatobacter nonamiensis YM16-303
CCGTCGCGAAGAAGGCGCCTGCCAAGAAGAAGGCGGCGGCCAAGAAGGCTCCGGCCAAGAAGAAAGCAGCTGCGAAGAAGAAGGCCGTGGCCAAGAAGGCTCCGGCGAAGAAGGCGGCAGCCAAGCGCTGACCGTCCCACGAACACGATGAACGGGTGACGGCCTTCCGGGCCGTCACCCGTTCCGCGTCCGGCTAGAGGTCGTCGATCAACGTGAAGACTTCGGCGGCGCGCATCGAGTGTGGGGCACCGAGGAGGCCGAGGCGATCGGCGACCCGGGCGCGGAACTCGTCGAGTTCTGCGTCGTCGACGGCCTTCATGGTCGACTCGAATTGGCTCTGGTGAGCCTCGAGTGCCTCGAGTTTCGTGGCGACGAAGTCGGTGACGTCCTCGACGTGATCGGGCTCGTCCGCCTCCCACAGCAGGAGCGCATCGGGGCGATGGTGTTCGACGGGATGCTCGCGGAAGAAGTGTGGATCGCGGGCCGCGACGATCCCCTCGCATACGAGGAGGCCGGCGTGGCGATGATCGGGATGAAGCCGGTACCGCTTCCACGGGTCGTGGCCGAGCACGACGCTCGGTCGCAACTCTCGGATCGTGAGCGCGACCCGGCCGCGAGCGTCGAGGCCGCTGTCGAGTTCACCGTCGACGTATCCGAGGAATCGGACCTCGCCCGCGTTCGCTCCGGCGAGGCGCCGGGCGGCCTCGCGCTGTTCGTCCTGGCGGCGCGCCGCCAACTCGTCCACGTCGACGTCGGCGTCCCACGTGCCCTTGGATCCGTCCGTACAGACGAGGTGATGGACGGTGCACCCGTCGGCCGCCCATTTGGCCAACAGGCCGCCGCAGCCGAACTCGACATCGTCGGGGTGCGCGCCGATCGCGAGCGCGGATGCCGGTGTCGGCAGGTTCCGCGACCAATCCGTCAGCTCGGTCGATGGATGAAGCGGTTGACCGGGATCGTTGGCAGCCATGGCGGAAGCACCTCTCGCAGGAGTGGTTGGTGGAGATCGGCGGGCGTGTCGAGGTCGATCGACAGCTGGTGATCGAAGCGCACCTCGGTCGCCGCCGTGGAACTCGCCGCGTGATGTCGTCGGAAGGAGCCCGGTCCGTATCGGGCGGCGATCGGGGCGTTGGTCGGGAACGCCATCACGTTCGTTCCCTGGTGCTGGCGATCGGGAACGAACGTCGACGTGCCGGAGCGCGCCTGGTCGACGATGCCGACCGGGAGCGGCAGGTCGGCGTGGCTGACCACGACATGATCGAAGCCGGCGGCGGTGATCGCCCCCACCCCGTCGTCGACGGCGCCGTTCAGGCCGAGCCGGGCGGTCCACAGCGCGGTCGCACCGAGGTCCTCGGCCCAGGAGCGCACGTCGGGATCGTCGCACACCACGAACACCGGGGTGGTTCCGACCGATTCGATCACCCCGGTCGCCAGCCATCGTGCGAGCCGGGCGCGGGTGTCGGGGTCGAGGACGGTGGCGAGCCGTTGTTTCGCCTGGGTGAATGCCTTCACGGGCACGAGCACGGCGACATCCACCCGGCGAGTGTAGGAAGTACCTGCGGGCGAGCTCGCACTACGGTGATCGGCGATGCGTCGACCTCCTGAAGCGCGTCGGTCGGGACGGACATGACAACGAGGAACCCGCCAGCCATCTCCGTCGGCGTGATCGGCGCCGGATCGTGGGGAACGACCGTCGCCGCGCTGACGAGCGCGAACACGACGACTCGACTGTGGGCGCGGCGCAGCGAACTCGCCGACGAGATCAACGAGCACCACACGAATTCGCGTTACCTCTCCGACTTCGCGTTGCCCGAGCAGTTGACCGCGACGAGCTCGATGGAGGAGATCGTGCGGTCGTCGGATGTGATCGTGATGGCGGTCCCGTCGCACGGCTACCGGGACGTCGCCCGGGACGTGGCGGAGCACCTGCGGCCCTGGGTCCCGATCGTGACGCTGTCGAAGGGCCTCGAGCGGGACACGCAGCAGCGGATGAGCGAAGTGACGGCCGAGGAGATGCCCGGCCACCCGGTGGCGGTGATGACCGGCCCGAACCTCGCCAAGGAGATCATCCGCGAGCAACCGGCCGCGAGCGTGGTGGCCATCGACGACGAGCGCATCGCCGGTGTGCTCCAGCGCTTGTTCGCGCGGCCGACGCTGCGGGTGTACACGAATCCCGACGTGATTGGTTGCGAGGTCGCCGGAGCGGTGAAGAACGTGATCGCGATCGCCGCCGGGATGGGCATCGGGATGGGATTCGGCGACAATACGCGGGCCACGCTGATCACCCGTGGTCTCGCCGAGATGACCCGCCTCGGCCTCGCACTCGGTGGTGAGCTGGGCACGTTCTCCGGATTGGCCGGGATGGGCGACCTCATCGCGACGTGCGCATCGGTGCAGAGCCGGAACAACACGGTCGGTCGGCGGTTGGGGGAGGGTGAGACCATCGACGAGATCGTCGACAGCATGAACATGGTCGCCGAGGGCGTGAAGTCCTGTCCGAGCGTGCTCGACCTCGCCCGGGTGGCCGGGGTGGAGATGCCGATCACCGAGCAGGTCGTCGCCGTCTGCCACGAGGGTCGATCGGCGAAGGACGCCCTCACGGCGCTGATGGAGCGCGACGCCGGCAGCGAACTCCGCTGACAGCCATTCCGTTCTCGTGATCAGTTCCGGCGCTCCGTGCGC
>NZ_BAOL01000266.1 GCF_000350145.1 Ilumatobacter nonamiensis YM16-303
CTCGTGAACAGTTCGCGCACGGAGCGCCGGCGGAGTTCACGAGAACCAAAGGGTGGTGGGGGTGGGAACCGAGGCTCGGCGAGGGAACGGCGAGCGGTAGCCTCGGCCGGTGTGAATCGAGTATCCCAGCGCCTGTCCGCCATCCAACCCTCGGCGACGCTCGCCGTCGACTCGAAGGCCAAGGCGCTCAAGGCCGCCGGCGAGAGCGTCATCGGCTTCGGGGCCGGTGAGCCCGACTTCCCCACACCCGCCCACATCGTCGAGGCCGCGCAGGCGGCCTGCGCGGATCCGAAGAACCACAAGTACTCGCCTGCGGGTGGACTCCCGGAGCTGAAGGACGCGATCGCAGCGAAGACCCTGCGTGACTCCGGTTTCGAGTGCGACCCGTCGCAGATCCTCGTCACCAACGGCGGCAAGCACGCCGTGTACACCGCCTTCGCGGCGTTGTGCGACCCTGGCGACGAGGTCATCCTCCCTGCTCCGTACTGGACCACCTACCCGGAGGCGATCACGCTGGCCGGAGGCGTCCCCGTGGTGATCGACACCGATGTGGAGTCGGGGTTCAAGGTCACGATCGACCAACTCGACGCGGCGAAGACCGAGCGCACGAAGGTGCTGCTGTTCGTCAGTCCCGACAACCCGTCGGGTGCGGTCTACACGCCCGCCGAGGTGAAGGCGATCGGCGAGTGGGCCGTCGCGAACGGCGTGTGGGTGATCACCGACGAGATCTACGAGCACCTCACCTACGGCGGCAACGAGTTCTCGTCGATGCCGGTGCTCGTGCCCGACCTCGCCGAGCAATGCCTCATCGTGAACGGTGTGGCCAAGACGTACGCGATGACCGGCTGGCGAGTCGGTTGGATGATCGGCCCGAACGACGTCATCAAGCCGTCGTCGAGCTTCCAGTCGCACGCCACGTCGAACGTCGCGAATGTGTGTCAGCGCGCCGCCGTCGCGGCCGTGTCCGGCCCACTCGACGACGTGGAGATGATGCGCGAGGCGTTCACCCGCCGCGCCGAATTGATCCACGGGATGCTCAACGACATCGATGGTGTCGTGTGCCCCGCTCCGCAGGGTGCGTTCTATGCGTTCCCGGACCTGCGGGGACTGCTCGGCCGGGAGTACGACGGCGTCACCGCAACGACCACGCTCGAACTGGCCGACATCGTCCTCGACCAGGCGAAGGTGGCGTGGGTGCCCGGCGAAGCGTTCGGCACGCCCGGATACGGCCGCTTCAGTTTCGCGCTCGGCGATGCCGACATCGAGGAGGGCATCGCCCGCTTCGCCGCTCTCGTCGGCTGAATCTTCCCTCGGCCCTGCGCCGACGGCGAGGTGAACGAGGACACCACCGGGCTCGACGAGACCAACACGTGCGCTTCGTTGCGTACCGCCAGGCACATGGCGAGTCGAGCGGCATAGCCTGAGCTCGGTGCAATCGCAATCATCGCGACGTGACGATCGCGGCGAGATGCCGGAGACGAACGTCGATCCGCGCGACCGCCGGGAACACCTCGGCGAGATCGTCGCGGGCATGCTCGAGTTGACCGGTCTGATGAACGACGCCTTCGACCAGGTGGGTGCGACGGAGGTGCGGTCGAACGCCGACCTCATCGTGTTGACGACGGTCATGCTCGACGGGCCGTCCCGTCCCCGGGACATGCTCGATGCGACGAATCTCACCACCGGCGGAATGACCAATCTGCTCGACCGGCTCGAGGCAGCGGGACTGCTCGAGCGGTCTGGCGGGGTCGAGAACGATGCTCGCGGCGTGCTGGTCACGTTGACCGCCACCGGTGTCGAGTTGATCGACCGCGTCGCTCGCACGGTTCGCAGCACCCTCGCGACGGCGGGGCCGCTGCTCGAACGGTGGTGGGAGTATCTCGACGCGATGGGCCTCGACGTCGGGCCGCTTCCCAGCCCGACGGGGCCGCTTCGGCGCGAGCTGGAGCGAATCCGCCGTGTGGCCGAGGTCGGCAGGAGGTTCTTCCAGATCTACGAACCGTCACTCGGCGGTGATGATCCCACGCCGCACCACACCTTTCACCTCTTGTGGTTGGCGTCGAAGCCCGGCGGTGTTCGTCCACGGGCGATCAGTGCAGCGACTCGACTCAGCTCACCGGCCACGAGCGAGTTGATCGCACGCGTCGAACAGCGCGGTCTGGTCCGGCGGCTCGCGTCCGAGAGCGACCGCCGAGCTGTCGTCGTCACCATCACCGGCACGGGTCGAGACACACTCGACGACCTCCTCGACGCCGTGCAGCCGTTGCGGCAACGACTGGCCGACGCGTACTTCCCGAACTGACGCTGGCTGCCGGCCGGTGGGCGCCCCGCTGACGCCGTCCCATCGCCGAGGACGAACGCAGGGCTGGTCGGTTTCGGACGCCGATGGGGAGCCGGATCAGGGTCGGGATGCCTGGTCGGCCTTCCGTCACAGACCTGTCACATGGAGAAAGCTTGCCCACCGAGAGATCGGCCGGTAGCTTCGTGCGCCATGACCAAGCTGCGTCGACGCGCGAGTTTCCTTTTGGCCGGCCTCGTTGCCACCGTTGCTGCGGCGGCCACCATTCCCGGCTCCACGACCGGCGCCGGCGCCCAATCCGACGATGACGGGTTCGTCGACCAGGTGTTCGCGTGCCGACGGCTAGACACGGACAGCTACACGCCCATCTACCTCAATGGCGCGGATGTCCGCGACCGGCGGGGGTACGAAAGTGAAGACGTCATCGCCAGATTCGATATCGGAAAGCTCACCTATTTCCCGGGTCAGAACGACGGAGTGATCAGGACCCAGGACGGGTACACCGGGTTCGACCTCCTCCTCGACCGATGCAACCTGCCACCGCTGGCGCCGCCGGAGCAACCCCCGCCGCCGTCCACGGAGGCCCCCACGACCGTCGCCGCTCCGGAGGATCCGGGCCCTGCTGATGTACCGGCGCCCACTGGGCCCACTGCGACCGCTGGGGCTCCGGAGGATCCGGGTCC
>NZ_BAOL01000265.1 GCF_000350145.1 Ilumatobacter nonamiensis YM16-303
ACCTGTGGAGCCTCGCCGTGGAGGAGCAGTTCTATCTCATTTGGCCGTTGATCATGGTCGTGCTGCTCGGCCGGAAGGGGACGCGCAGCGTCGCCGGGATGAGCCGGTGGTTGTTCATCGCAGCCGTCGCGATCGCGGTCATCTCGGCTTCGCTCTACTACCCCGGTGTGATCAGCGATCCGGAGAGCACGCCCAACGCCTACTGGTTCATCGGCGACCACCCGATCTCGAAGCTCGACTTCGCCTACATCGGCACGTTCTCGCGCATGTCGGGCATCCTGCTCGGAGCGGCGTTCGCGATGGTGTGGCGACCGTTCGCGGTCATCCGTGGACCGTTGCGCACCAAGGGTCGGGTGTTCGACGTCGCCGCACTGCTCGCGTTGCTGGGCCTGGCGTGGATGTGCTGGAACCTGTACCTCGTCACGCCGGCGGGAGTCGCCGATCCGCGCCTCTTCCGCGGCGGACTCTTCGGGGCGTCGTGTCTGACCCTGGTGATGCTTGCCGCGGTCTCGCACTCGGGGGCCCGCGCCAACGGGATCCTCGGCAACCCGGTGCTCAAGTGGATCGGGCTGCGCTCGTACGGGCTGTACCTGTACCACTGGCCGGTGTACCAGGCGATTCGGGAACTGGCCGGCAACAAGCTCACCGTCACGGAATTCATCGTCGCGATGGCGATCACGGTCGCGATCACCGAGGTCTCGTATCGATTCGTCGAGACACCGATCCGGACGGGTTCGTTCCGGACGACGTTCCGTCGGGCGCGGACGAGCGCGAGTGCGTTCCCGCGTCGGGCACTCCTGTCGGTGGGTGCGCTCGCCGTGGTGATGACGGTGTTCGCCGGTGCGGCCTTGGCCACCGCCGATCTGGAGCAGAGCGAGATCGCCGACACGTTCACCGCGAACGAGGACGCGACGGTCCAGCTCGGTGCGCCCGACGTGGCCTCGCCCGCGCCCGAGCAGCTCACGCCGACGGTGACGTCCAGCCCGTCGACGACCGTCCGCGACGTCCGCGTGCCGGTGTCCACCGTCGCTCCTCCGACCACGACCCGTCCCACGACGGCCCCGTCGACCACCGTGGCACCCACGACCGCCCCTCCGACGACCGTCGCCCCGACGACTGCCCCACCGACCACTGCGCCGCCACCGCCCGAGGCCACGTCGCTCGGGATCGTCAACGACATGTCGACGATCACCCCGCTCGTCACTCCGCCGCAGGGCAAGCCACCCGAGCTGCGGTTGATCGGTTTCGGTGACTCGGTGATGCTCGGGTCGGCCGAGGAACTGAGCGCGCGGGGGTTCGTCGTCGATGCCGTGCAGAGCCGTCAGTTCTCCGCTGCACTCCCCGAGTTCCAGGCGATCAAGGACCGCGGGCTGTTCGGTTCCGCGGTCGTCGTCCACTTGGGGACGAACGGATCCTTCCCGCAGTCATCGCTCGACCAGATGATGGCGATGCTCGTCGACGTGCCGCGCGTCGTGTTCGTGACGGGGAAGGCCGATCGTGGCTGGATCGCCGGGAACAACGAGAAGCTCCGCGCGTTGCCGATGACCTACCCGAACGTCACGGTCCTCGACTGGGAGGTTCTCGGCCCGCAGTGTCAGGGCGACTGCTTCTACGACGACAACATCCACCTCAACGGCGCCGGTCAGGCGTACTACACCGACCTCATCACCCGCATCCTCGGCGTCTGACCGAAGAGTCCGTCGGTGCCGGTCACGGGCGGGCATTCACCGGATTTCCGGTGGGGCGTTCGTCGCCGTAGCCTCGCGGGCATGACCACTCCAGTACGTGTCGCCGTCACCGGAGCTGCAGGCCAGATCGGCTACAGCCTCCTCTTCCGTATCGCCTCGGGCACGATGCTCGGACCGGACACGCCGGTGGCGTTGAACCTGCTCGAGATCACTCCCGCGTTGGGTGCGCTCGAGGGCGTGCGGATGGAACTCGACGACGGTGCCTTCCCGCTGCTCGACTCGATCACCTGCACCGACGACGCCGACGTGGCGTTCGGTGACGCCGACGTGGCGATCCTCGTCGGGTCGATGCCCCGCAAGGCGGGCATGGAGCGCGCCGACCTGCTGTCGGCGAACGGTGGCATCTTCAAGCCGCAGGGCGAA
This sequence comes from Ilumatobacter nonamiensis YM16-303, assembly GCF_000350145.1. Taxonomy (GTDB): domain Bacteria; phylum Actinomycetota; class Acidimicrobiia; order Acidimicrobiales; family Ilumatobacteraceae; genus Ilumatobacter_A; species Ilumatobacter_A nonamiensis. The sequence continues at coordinate 2,112 of NZ_BAOL01000265.1, forward strand.
GCTCTCGGTCGCTCGGCGAAGAAGGACGTGAAGATCCTCGTCGTCGGCAACCCGGCGAACACGAACGCGTTGATCGCGATGAACAACGCCGGCGATCTCGACAACGGCCGGTTCACGGCGATGACCCGCCTCGACCACAACCGTGCGATCAGCCAGCTCGCGACCCGGCTCGATGCCTCCGTCAACGACATCAAGAAGATGACGATCTGGGGCAATCACTCGACGACGCAGTACCCGGACCTGTTCCACTGTGAGGTCGACGGCAAGAACGCGTATGAACTCGTCGGTGATCACGACTGGTACGCCGACGAGTACATCCCGACCGTCGCCAAGCGTGGCGCGGCGATCATCGACGCCCGCGGGTCGTCGTCGGCCGCATCGGCAGCGTCTGCCGCGGTCGACCACATCCGGGATTGGACGCTGGGAACCCCCGACGGCGACTGGGTCTCGATGTCGGTTCCGTCCGACGGCAGCTACGGGGTTCCCGAGGGCATCATCAGCTCGTTCCCGTGCGTGTGCAAGGACGGCAACTACGAGATCGTCCAGGGCCTCGACATCGACGAATTCAGCCGCGAGAAGATCGACGCCTCGGCCGGCGAACTCGTCTCCGAGCGCGACGCGGTGAGCGAACTCGGCCTGATCTGACAGCGGCCGGGCGCGAACGATCCCGACGACCTGAACCGTGTGGACGGTTCCGATCGCCGGGATCGGGGAGGAACTCGATCAGCGTTCGAGTCAGCGGGCGTTCGGGAACTGGACCTGGCCACCGGAGGTCTCGGCCGCCCGTGCCTCGATCGCATTGATCGATGAGTCGACGAGCCGCGGTGCGGCCGGGGCGGTCGCCTCGGCGTCGGCGGCTGCTTGGAGTCGTGCGGTCTCGGCGCTCTGGGCGTTGGAGACGACGTCGCCGGCTCGTGCTTCGATCGCGTTGATCGATGAGTCGGTGAGCTG
>NZ_BAOL01000264.1 GCF_000350145.1 Ilumatobacter nonamiensis YM16-303
GCCATCCGGTGTCTGACACCCGATGGCACACGCTGGTGATCAGCTCGTGACGACGTAGGTGGTGGAGTCGGCGAAGATCGGGGTGCCGGGGGAGAGGTAGAGCGTGGTTCCGTCGAGCGCGATCGCGAGTTCGTGGCCGACGGCGGTGTGGCTCTCGCCCGGGTCGAGGCGGATGAGCACCACGCCGGCTTCCGGGAGCGGATACCGACCGTCGTCGACGTCCATCACCGGGTCGACCAGCGGAGTCGGATCGACCACCTCGAGCAACAGATCGACATCGACGTGCTTCGACGTGAGGCCTCCGCGGACGACGTTGTCGGACGCGTTCATGAGCTCGATCCCCGAACCGTGGAGGTACGCGTGCAGATTTCCCGCCGTGAGATGCAGCGCCTCGCCAGGGGAGAGCCGGACGTAGTTGAGCAGCAGCGTGACCGCGACGCTCGGATCGTCGCCGTACATGTCGCACAGCCGTTGCGCCCACGCCAGCTGCGGGTTGCCGGCAGCGTCGGCGCTCGCGACCGTCCGCAGCGTCGGGGTCGCATCGAGTTCGAGCCGATACAGCTGGGCCATCACCGCTCCAGCACCGTCACGGGCGACCGCGTCAGCGAGGTCCTCGGCGCCGAACGAACGAAGGAACTCGACCGTTTCGTCGTCGCGACGGAACCCGCACAGTGCTTCGAAGTCGGTCAGTGCGACCAGCAGTTCGGGCTTGGCGTGGGCATCGGCGAACACGCCCCTGGCGTAGCCCTCCTCGGCCTGTTCGGTCGTCGGGTGGGCCTGCAACGACAGCGGTTTGGCCGCCGACAACACCTTCAGCAGAAACGGGAGTGGACCGGTGATCTCGGCCAACGGCGTGCCGTCGTCGAGCAGCGTCGGGCCGTTCGGATGAGTGCCGAGCCAGAGTTCCGCCCACGGCTTGCCTTTCCCCGCGAGGCCGACGAGCTGTGGGATGAACTCGGGGTCGCCCCAGTCGTAGTGCTGGACGACGCCGTCGACGATCCGCACCGGCATCGGGTCAGACGCCGAGTTCGTCGGCTCGAGCGACGACGCCATCGCGCTCGGCACCGATGGTCGTGGTGTCACCATGGCCGGTGTGGACCACCGTGTGATCGGGGAGCGCGAGCAGCACGTCACGGATCGATGCGAGGATCGTCGGCTCGTCCGAGTACGAACGCCCGGTCGCTCCGGGTCCGCCGCAGAACAAGGTGTCGCCGCTCATCACAGCACCGGTGGCGACGTCGTGGAAGCAACAGCAACCCGGCGAGTGACCGGGCGTGTGCAGGATTCCGAGTTCGTGGCCGCCGGCCTTCACGGTCGATCCCGGCTCGACGGGTCGGTCCGGGGTGTCGTCGGGATAGACGACGTCCCACAGCATGCGGTCGGCCTCGTGCAGCAGGATCGGAGCGTCGACTGCATCACGCAGCGCGACCGCCGCGTTGATGTGGTCGTTGTGGCCGTGGGTGAGCACGATCCCGCGGACCTTTCGCCCGTTGACCGCGTCGACGATCGGCTGATGGTCGTGGGCGGCGTCGAAGACCAGCACCTCGGAGTCGTCGCCGACGATCCAGATGTTGTTCGTGACCTCCCACTCGCCGCCGTCGAGTTTGAAGACGCCGTCGGTCGTGACGAGTTCGATGCTCATGATCCGATCCTCACAGCACCACGACCGAACGCAGCACTTCGCCGCGCTCCATCTTGTGAAAGGCCTCTTCCACGTCGCCGAGTTCGATCGTCTCGGAAACGAAGCCGTCCAGATCGAGTCGACCCTGCAGGTAGAGGTCGATCAACATCGGGAAGTCCCGTTCGGGCAGGCAGTCGCCGTACCACGACGACTTCAGCGCCCCGCCCCGACCGAACACCTCGATGAACGGCAGCTCGATCGTCATCTCCGGGTTGGGTACACCGACGAGGACCACCGTGCCGGCCAGATCACGGGCCTCGAAACACTGCTTGTAGACCGCGGGATGGCCGATGGCCTCGATGCACACGTCGGCACCGTTCCCGTCGGTGACCGACTGGACAAACTCGACCGGATCGGTGTCCTTCGAGTTGCAGGTGTGGGTGGCGCCGAAACCTTTGGCCCATTCGAGTTTCGTGTCGTCGATGTCGACTGCGATGATCGTCGATGCTCCCGCGAGTTGTGCGCCGGCGATCGCCGCGTCGCCCACGCCGCCGCAACCGAACACGGCAACGCTCTGTCCGCGGGTGACGCCGCCGGTGTTCATGGCGGCGCCGAGACCGGCCATCACGCCGCAGCCGAGAAGTCCGGCAGCGGTCGCCGGCGCCGACGGGTCGACCTTCGTGCACTGGCCCTCGTGGACGAGCGTCTTCTCGCAGAACGCCCCGATTCCGAGTGCCGGTGACAGCTCGGTGCCGTCGGTGAGGGTCATCTTCTGTTCGGCGTTGTGCGTGTCGAAGCAGTACTGCGACTCGCCTCGTTTGCAGGCGCGGCATTCGCCGCAGACCGCACGCCAGTTGAGGATCACGTAGTCGCCGACCGCGACGTGGGTGACACCCGAGCCGATGGAGTCGACGGTTCCCGCCGCCT
>NZ_BAOL01000263.1 GCF_000350145.1 Ilumatobacter nonamiensis YM16-303
TCTCGTGAACAGTTCGCGCACGGAGCGCTGGAGAAGTTCACGAGAACGCAGTGGTCCCTTTAGCCTGCTGCGCACTATGGCGCACAACATTGCAGTGATCGGCGGCGACGGGATCGGACCGGACGTGACGGCCGAGGCGGTCAAGGTGATCCGGGCGGCCGGTGTCGACATCGCCACGACCGATTTCGACCTCGGTGGATCGCGCTACCTGAAGGACGGCGAGATCCTGTCCGACGAGACGCTCGACGAACTGCGCGCGTTCGACTGCATCCTCCTCGGAGCGGTCGGAACCCCGGACGTCCCCCCGGGCGTGATCGAGCGCGGACTGCTGCTGAAGATGCGCTTCGAACTCGACCTCTACATCAACCAGCGGCCGTTCGTCGGCACCGCACCCGGTGGCACCGAGCCACATGATTTCGTGGTGATCCGCGAGAACACCGAGGGCCCGTACGTCGGCGAGGGTGGTTCGCTCCGTGAGGGCACCCCGCAGGAGGTGGCCACGCAGGGTTCGTTCAACACCCGTTTCGGCGTCGAACGGTGTGTTCGCCACGCGTTCGAACTGGCGTCCACCCGCGAGCGCAAGCACCTCACGCTCGTCCACAAGACCAACGTGCTGCAGTTCTCCGGTTCGCTCTGGCAGCGCACGTTCGACGAGGTCGCAACGGAGTACCCGCAGGTCGACACCGCCTACAACCATGTCGACGCGGCGTGCATCTACTTCGTGCAGGATCCGCACCGCTACGACGTGGTGGTCACCGACAACCTGTTCGGCGACATCCTCACCGACCTCGGGGGAGCGGTGTCCGGTGGCATCGGTCTCGCCTCGTCGGCGAACCTCAACCCAGACCGCACCGGTCCTTCGATGTTCGAACCGGTCCACGGTTCGGCGCCCGACATCGTCGGCCAGAACAAGGCGAACCCGACCGCCTCGATCCTGTCCGCGGCGTTGATGCTCGACTTCCTCGGAGAGACCGACGCCGCCGCTCGGATCCGTACGGCGTGCGACGAGGCAGGCACCGGCAGTACCACCGACGTCGGTGACATGATCGCCGCCCGCGTGGGAAACTGACCCCAACACACCGTCGTGCCAAACGGTGTCAGACACCGTTTGGCACATCCGAGGAGGACCGATGCCCATCACCGCAACCGACAAGATCTGGATGAACGGCGAGCTCGTCGATTGGGACAAGGCCCAGGTCCACGTGCTCACGCACGGCCTGCACTACGGAAGCGGCGTGTTCGAGGGGATCCGGGCGTACGAGACCGCCGACGGTCCCGCGATCTTCCGGTTGACCGAGCATATCCAGCGGCTGTTCAACTCGGCGAAGATCCTCGGAATGGAGATCCCCTACACCGTCGATCAGTTGATCGACGCGTCGAAGGAGACGGTTGCCTCGACGGGACTGTCGGAGTGCTACATCCGCCCGATCGCGTACCTCGGCTACGGCGAGATGGGGTTGAACACGCTGCCCTGTTCGGTCGACGTCGCGATCGCCTGCTGGCCGTGGGGTGCCTACCTCGGCGACGACGCGGTCACGAAGGGCGTGCGACTGAAGACGTCGTCGTGGACGCGCCACGACCACAACACGATGCCGCCAGCCGCGAAGACGACCGGCAACTACGTCAACTCGTCGTTGGCGAAGGTCGAGGCGATCAAGGCCGGCTACGACGAAGCGGTGATGCTCGCGCCGAACGGGCTCGTCGCGGAGTGCTCGGGCGAGAACATCTTCGTGGCCCGCCACGGGAAGCTGATCACGCCGCCGCTGTCGGCCGGAGCGCTCGAGGGGATCACCCAGAGCAGTGTCCTGACGATCGCTCGTGACCTGGGGTTCGACGCCGTCATCGACAACCTCGCCCGCACCGACCTCTACGTTGCCGAGGAGGCGTTCGTCTGCGGTACGGCGGCCGAGGTCAGTTCGGTGAACTCGGTCGACGACCGCGACATCGATTGTCCCGGTCCGATGACGTCCGCGATCGCCGAGACGTACCACCGGGCCATCCGCGGCGAGATCGACGAGTACCGCCACTGGTGCGAGCTCGCCAGCTGACCCCGGCCCATCCACCGTTCTCGTGAACAGTTCGCGCACGGAGCG
>NZ_BAOL01000262.1 GCF_000350145.1 Ilumatobacter nonamiensis YM16-303
TCCGAGTCAAGCGTGTGGCTCTCGCAGGCTGACTGGGATGTCTCGGCTGGTGTGAAGGAGTCCAGACGTCGACAGAGGTTCCGCGCTCCAAGGAGGACAACAGGTACGGGAAGTTGTCCACTGACACCACCCTCAGGTCCGGAACAGAGAGTTCGTAGGCGGCACCGCCGGACGACACAAGTCGGCGGCGACCAGATCAGGCATACGCGGTGTAGTTCGTCGAGTCGGCGGAGTTCGGGGTTACCGTCGAGGACCGTGTTCGAGCCCCCCGTAGTCGGCGACGACGTCCTCGACGTCCGTCCCCATGCCCCCACGTACCTCGCGCGGTTGCCGCCGGCGCGCGTGTTGGTCCCAGCGATCCTGATCTGCCTCGCCGTCGCGGCGCTGCGAGCTGACTCGGTCATCGGCGCCGTCGTCGCTGTCGCCGGCACGATCACCGTCGTCGCAAGCCTGCTCGGGCTGCTGGCGCTTCATTTCCGCACCACGTACCTGCGGGTGACCCGGGGGAGGATCGAGCTGCGCGGCCCACTCGTCCGCGACCGCGACATCGACGTGAGAGCGTCTGCGGCATTGTTGGCGTCGGTTCCCCAGTACAACGCCGGTATCGCGCCGATGCTGATGGTCCGGCCAGTTCGTGGTCGCTCGTTGTGCGTCAACGGCACCTATTGGAACTCTGGTGATCTCCTCGAGGTCGCCCGACGGATCGGCGCCACGGTGATCGACGAACCGTGTACGCCCGCGGAGGTCCAGCGGATGCTTCCTGGGTCTCTCCCGCTGATGTATCGGCGACCTGTGCTCTGGGGGTTCGGCATCGTTGCCGGCGTGCTCCTGGCACTGACCGTCGTGCTGACCGTTGCCGTTCTCGTGCTCGGCTGAACCGCGGCCGGTCGGTTCGTCAGATGGGACGGTCACGTGCACCCCTGGTGACCAGACTCCGCCGCCGTCGAGCAGGATCATCCGACGACGGATGACGCGGCCATCGAAATCGGCGGAGCGTCACGGAGGGACGAGCAGCCCAGCGGTGGCGCACACCCGTTCAGATCCTTCGCGCACACGCTGAGGCGAATTCAACCGGAGGACCACGGCGGCGCGAGAATCGACTCATGACCGCTCTCGAGGACCGTCCCGTTTCCACCGACTCCGAAACCCAACTCGTGAACGACGCGCTCGACGCGCTCCTCGCGGAGCACGATCCGCGCTCGATGGAGAACGAGGAGTTCCGCGGCGCCCGCTTCGATGCCGGGCTGGCGTGGGTGCACTTCGCCGAGGGCGATGGCGGCCTGGGCGTGCGCCCGGAGCTGAATCGGCTGGTCGACCGACGGCTGCGCGAGGCCGGTGCGCAGCCGACCGACCCGCGCACGTTCTTCATGGCGCTCGCCGGGCCGACGATCGCCACCCACGGCGACGCCGCCGTCAAGGAGCGCTTCCTCCGGCCGATGTTCACCGGCGAGGAGAAGTGGTGCCAGCTGTTCTCCGAGCCGGGAGCCGGATCGGACTTCGCCGGCCTCGGCTGCCGCGCCGAACGCGATGGCGACGAATGGATCGTCAACGGACAGAAGGTGTGGAACACGCTCGCCCACCTCGCCGACTTCGGCATGCTCGTGACGCGCACCGACCCCGACGCCCCGAAGCACAAGGGGATGACGTACTTCGCGCTCGACATGCGCGCCGAGGGCGTGGAGGTGCGGCCGCTGCGGCAGATCACCGGGGAGGCCGAGTTCAACGAGGTGTACATGACCGACGTCCGCGTCCCGGACGCGCACCGGGTCGGCGCCGTCGGCGAAGGTTGGCGGGCCAGCCTCACCACCCTCATGAACGAGCGCAACGCGATCGGCGGTGGCGGCGGAGGCGCCCCCAAGCGTGGCGGTGCCGCCAACGACGCCGTCGAGGTCTGGCAGGCGATGGATCCGTCGAAGCAGACGGCGGCCGACAAGGACACGCTCATGAACTGGTGGGTCCAGGCCGAGGTCGGTCGCCTGACCAACATGCGCGCCGCGCAGAACGCGAAGGCGGGCAACCCCGGTCCGGAGATGTCGATCGCGAAGCTCGCCTACTCCGAACTCAACAAGGGCCTCTACGAGTTCTGCATGAACCTGATGGGCGCCGATGCCCTGATCGACTACGACTACACCTTCCGTCGCCCCGAGGACCTCGACGTGTCCGGGACGGCACACGGCCTGCGCTACGCCTTCCTGCGCGTCCGGGCGAACTCGATCGAGGGCGGGACGTCGGAGATCATGCGCAACATCCTCGGCGAGCAGGTGCTCGGCCTGCCCGGAGAGCCGCGCGTCGACAAGTCGGTCGCGTGGAACGAGGTACCGCGCAACTGAGTCCGCGGTCATCTCGCAATAGTTGCGTACGCAAATACTCGCGATAGGATGGTTGTCATGACAACGAACTCACTTCCCCTCGCACCAGGCACCTGGAACGCCGATCCATCGCACACCACCGTCGGCTTCACGGTGCGTCACCTCGGACTCTCCAAGGTGCGCGGTCGCTTCGACGGCGTCGACTCGACGGTCGTCGTCGGCGACGATCTCGCGAGCAGCAAGGTCGATGCCAAGATCGAACTCGGCACCGTCGCCACCGGGAACTCGGACCGCGACGCCCACCTCAAGTCGAGCGACTTCTTCAACGCCGACACCAACCCGCAGATGACCTTCACGTCGACGGAGATTCGTGGCGACGGTGAGGAGTACACACTGCTCGGTGACCTCACCCTCAACGGAGTGACCAAGCCGGTCGAACTCGACGTCGAGTTCTTCGGCACCTCGGTCTTCCCGGCCGACCAGAGCACACGCGCCGGTTTCTCGGCGACCGGATCGCTGTCGCGCAAGGACTTCGGAATCGAGTTCAACATGGCGCTCGGCGGCGACAAGGTGATGATCTCCGACAAGGTCGCACTCGAGCTGGACGTCCAACTCGTCGCACCGTCCACCGACTGATCGTTCACGCCCGTCGCGTCCGGGCTGGAAATCGAACCGGGCGACGGGCGATGATCGTCCCATGACGGAACTCTGGGAACGATCCGCCCTCGACCTCGCCGCGATGATCCGGGCGGGAGAGACGACCAGTCGAGCTGTCGTCGATGCCCACCTCGCCCGGATCGACGCGGTCAACGGCGACGTCAACGCGGTCGTTCGTCGGCTCGACGACTCGGCACGCGAGGCCGCCGACGCGGCCGACCTCGCCGTCGCCGACGGACAACGACTCGGTCGGTTCCACGGTGTTCCGTTCACCGTGAAGGAGAACATCGACCTCATCGGAAGCCCGACCACGCAGGGCGTCGCGGCGATGGCCGAGGCGCTTCCACCGCTCGACGCGCCGGTGACCGAACGGATGAAGGCGGCCGGAGCGATCCCACTCGCACGGACGAACCTGCCCGACTTCGGACTCCGGGTCCACACCGACTCGTCGCTCCACGGACTCACCCGGAACCCGCACCATCCGGGCCGGACCGCGGGCGGATCGAGTGGAGGGGAAGCCGCCGCGATCGCCACCGGAATGAGTCCGATCGGACTCGGCAACGACATCGGCGGATCGCTGCGCAATCCCGCACACTGTTGCGGCATCGCCTCGATCAAGCCGTCTGTCGGGGTCGTCCCCGCGGCGTCGTCGCTCCCGCCGGAGGATCCGTCGCTGTCGACGCAGCAGATGGCGGTCGAGGGTGTCATGGCCCGACGGGTCGCCGACGTGCGCGCCGGACTCGAGGTGCTCGCAGGTCCGCACCGCCGCGACCCGGCGAGCCTCCCTGTGTACCTGACAGCTCTCGGCGAAGGAGAACGACTGCGGGTCGCGGTCCTGCCCGAACCGCCCGGCGGCCCCACGCATCCGGAGATCTCCGCCGCTGTCCGGTCCGCCGGCGACACGCTGGCCGCTGCGGGACATGACGTCGTCGAGGCGACACCGCCGATGTACGCCGAGACGATCGACATGTGGGCCGCCCTCCTGATCCAGGACATCGCGGTGATCCGCCCGCTGCTCGAGGCGGTGATGGGCGAGGCCGCGCAGGAGATCATCGCGAACCTGCTGGGGGGCGCTCCCGAGTCGACCGTCGAGAGCATCTCGATGCTGCAGGGTGCGCGCTCGATGACGATGCGCCTGTGGGCGGAGTTCTTCGTCGATCATCCGATCGTGCTGTCACCGACGTGGGCGATGCCGGCGTTCGAGCACGGGGCCGACCTCACCGAGGGTGACGAACTGATCCGCGACACTCTGCGACCGGTCCTGCCGGTGAACTTCCTGGGGCTTCCCGCGGCGGTCGCGCCACACGGCCTCGCGGACGGACTGCCGGTCGGCATCCAGGTGATCGGCGATCGCTTCACCGACCTCCGTTGTCTCGACGTCGCCGCTCAGCTCGAGGCCGCCGGCGACCCGCTCCTGCCCGTCGACCCCGTCACGGCCTGAGCGTTCAGGTCTCGATCGTGCCGCTGGAGGCGAGGTCGACCGGCTCGTCGGAGAACTTCGCCTTGAGGAACTCGAACACCTGCACCGCGGCAGTCGGAGCCGTCCAGTACTCCCAGCGGTCCGATTGGACGAACGCCACGATCGCATCATCCTTGCCGTCGGGGAAGTACTCGGCCGACGCATCGTCCCAGAGCTCGTCCAGCAGTTTGGGGTCGTCGGACAGGCGGAGCCGACCGGCGATCGACACCCACGTGACGCCCTCGTCCACGATCGACGCGTTCGCCGCCTCACCGTCGGCGCCCACCCACTGATCGTCGCGACCGACCAGGAAGAACACGTCCCCGTGGTCGTTGTAGGTCTGCACGGTCAACGGTCGGGACGACAGCGTGCCCCGTTCGTCGATCGTCGTGAGCATCGCCGTCCGATCACCGCTGAGCCGGTCGCGAAGATCGTCGATCGTGATGTCCTGCGCGTCGTTCGTGGCTGGGTTCGTCATGGACCCGGCGTACCCGCTGCCGCGGGTGGCCAATCCTGCGGTGCGCGACACTCGACGCATGGAGATGCAGCCCTGGTCGGTCACGGCGGTCAACCTTCCCGAGCACGCCGACAACCCGATCCACACCGATGAAGGCGGCCGCGCCGCCGGTTTCCCGGGCGCGCTGGTCGCAGGGATCACGACGTACGCCGCGATGACCCACCTCCCCACGACCGCGTGGGGCATCGAGTGGGTGCGCTCCGGTGGTGCGTTCGTGCGGTTCCGGCACCCGGTACTCGACGGCGACCTGGTCGACTGCGTCGTCGGTGCCGACGGTGAGGTGACCGCGGAGGTCGACGGCCAACGACGGGCCGAGGCGACGTTCACACCGCACGCCCCGAAACCGGATCCGTCGCGTTCCGGTGAGGAACTCGAACCGATCCAGCTGCTCCTCGACGAGTCGTGGTCCGACTACGGCATCCGCTCGGGCGACGACTCTCCGCTGTATGCAGCGAACCGGGTCGCCCACCCATCGGCGTGGCCGCGGATCGCGAACCAGTTCTGTCACGAGCAGTTGGTGAGCGGATCATGGATCCACGTGCGGAGCCGGATCACCCATCTCGACACCGTCGAGATCGGATCGCACGTCGACGCGACCGCCGTGGTCGTCGAGCGGATCGACAGTCGCGCTGGTGAGCGGGCGGTGCTCGACGTCCGCATCGGGTCCGACGGCCGCCCGGTCGCGGTCATCGAACACGAGGCGATCATCGCGCTCGCGTGATGCGCGACGATGGCGGCATGGTCGCCATCGAACGATCGCAGCGCATCGTGCTCGCGCGACATGCCGAGACCGAGTGGAGCCGCAGCGGCCGACACACCGGACGCACCGACCTCGAGCTGACCGCCGCCGGGCGCGACGCTGCCGTGCTGCTCGGCGCGCGACTCCGCCATCGGCGGTTCGACCATGCCGGGTCGAGTCCGCTGCAGCGTGCCGTCACGACGGCGCATCTGGCCGGCTTCGACGACCCGGTGATCGACGACGACCTGCTCGAGTGGGACTACGGCGACTACGAAGGCGTCACCACCGCGGAGATCCGTCGCGAACGTCCCGGCTGGGAGCTCTGGGTCGACGGCGCACCGAACGGGGAATCGCCCGAGGAGGTCTCCGAGCGCGCCGACGCGGCGGTCGAACGCGCGACACGACGGTGCGCGGACGGATTCGATTCGATCGTGTTCGGCCACGGCCACATGCTCACCGCGATGGCCGTGCGCTGGGTCGGGCTCCCGATCGCGGACGGGCGGCACCTGCGGATCTCGACCGGCTCGATCGCGATCCTCCGGTGGAAGCGCGAGAACCGGGTGATCGATCTCTGGAACGACCGTTCCCACCTGACCGATCCCCTCGCCGACACCGACTGACCCGGTGTTCTCGTGAACAGTTCGCGCACGGAGCG